>CAUSAR010000026.1:0-24367 GCA_963529735.1 uncultured Campylobacter sp. | reverse complement strand
ATGGAGCGGGAAACGAGATTCGAACTCGCGACCCCAACCTTGGCAAGGTTGTGCTCTACCCCTGAGCTATTCCCGCATTTTTGTTTGAGAAATGAGATTCTAGCTGATTTTTGCTTAAAATTTTATTTTATTTCGTCAAATTTCAAAATTTCGTAAGATAAAAATGATATAATCCCAAAATCTTTTCGACGATTGGGGTTATAGCTCAGCTGGGAGAGCGCTTGAATGGCATTCAAGAGGTCGGCGGTTCGATCCCGCTTAACTCCACCATCTTTTAAATTTCTCCCCAAATTTTGCTTCATCAAAAAACTTTGATTAATTTATGTTTTATAGTTAATATCGCAACCTCTGAAAATAGTATTTTAAGCTTGCTTGTGTTAGTATCGGCAAAATTTAGTACGAGAAAAAGATGCAAGATTACTCCGTTTTAGACGTTTTATCCAGCAAAAAAGTCCTTTGTTTAGAGGATGAACCTTATATATTAAAAAATATGATCGACTCCCTTGAGCTGTTTTTTGCCGAAGTAAAAGGCGTAAGCGACGGCATCGAGGCGCTAGATGAGGCTATGAGCGGCTCGTACGACGCGCTCGTCCTAGATGTCAGCGTCCCGCACATGGACGGTCTAGAAGTAGCCAAAAAGATCCGCTCCGCAAACCGCAAAATCCCGATCGTAATCATCTCAAGCCACACCGAGCAGGAGTATTTGTGGCGCGCAGTGGAGCTAAAGATCACGAGATACCTCTCAAAGCCTTATGACAAAGATACTTTTATAAAGGCACTAGAAGATGTCGCGATGGAGCTCATCGACCATACGCCTATGTTTAATATTAATAGCGAGCTCAAATACGACTTTAGCAAAAAAATCATATATATAAAGGAAGAGGCCTGTCGCCTCTCCAAAAGCGAAAGCAAGCTTTTGGAGTATTTTTTAAACAACAAAAATCAAACGATCACTTACGAGCAGCTGTTTGACTACATGTGGGAATTTGAACAGCCGACCAAAGAGGCCATCAAAACCATCGTAAAAGAGCTGCGCCGAAAAATCGGCAAGGACACGATCAAAAATTTATACGGCGTAGGATATCTATGTGAAGTCCAAATTTAAATTTATCATCCTGCTACTCGTCGTTTTATATGGCGCCATTACCGTTTTGGTTTTTAACTTTTACCGCGATCTTGCGTTAAAAGATGCCAAGCAGGAGGCCGTTTACGTGCTAGATGCGATGAAAGGCATACGCGACTACATCTCTACCGTCCAGCGACCGCTCATAGATGAGTTAAAAGATCACGGCGCGATAGACAAAGACCTTTTTGACCCCAGACTCATGTCCTCATCCTACATCACGCGTCAAATTTACAAAATCCAGCTCGCTAAAAAAAACATAAACTACGACTACAGGCTAACAGCGACGAATCCGCTAAATCCAGAGCATGAAGGCACGGAATTTGAAAATGAAATTTTAGAAGGGTTTAAAGAGGGCAAATACGAGGTCTACTCCGACGTAATCAAAGACCAAAACGCCTCATACTTTTTCGTCGGCCTTCCGATCAAAAACTCCCACCCGTCATGCGTCGAGTGCCACAACATAAACAGCGCGCCTAAAAAAATGCTCGAACAATACGGAAATTTAAATAATTTCGAGGGCAAAGTCGGCGACACGATAGCGATGGTAAGCTTTAAAATCCCGGTAAAAAGCATTCTACTTTATCATAAACAGGAGTTTATCGTTAGCGGCGTGGCGATCACGGCGATATTTGCGGCGTTTTTATTTTTCGTTTATAAAATCCACAAAGGCAACGAAAAAACCAAACTGCAAAACGAGCTTTTGATGATAAATCAAAGCCGCCTGGCCTCGATGGGCGAAATGATCGGCAACATCTCGCACCAGTGGCGCCAGCCTCTAGCCCAGATCAGCTCGACTTTGGTAAATTTGGAGCTTTATTCCGAGCGAGGCAAACTAAGCGAGCAGAGGCTAAAAGAGGCTATCGAGGAGGCAAACGAGCAGGTCAAATTTATGTCTGACACCATCGAGGATTTTAAAAATTTCTTTAATCCAAATATGCCAAAGAGCGAATTTGACGTAAAACAGGCCATAGAACAGGCTTGTAAAATTTTAAACGCGACACTCAAAAAGCACGTCATCGACGTAAAAGTCGAGATAAAAGAAAATTTTACGCTTTACGGCAACATAAACGAGCTTATTCAAATTTTAATTAACATTATAAATAACGCCAAAGAAGCATTTTTAAATCTGCCGCAAGAGCGGGCGCAAGCAAACCGATGGCAAATTTTAATAACCGCCCTTTTGCAAAACGGCGAGCGAGCGATAACGCTCGAAAATAACGCCGGCAATATAGATAAAGCCGCGATAAATAAAATTTTCAAGCCGCATTTTACTACGAAAAAATCAGGTAGCGGGCTTGGACTATATATGAGCAAGGTAATAGCCGAAAAAAATAACGCCCGAATTCACGCGCAAAATATAAATAATGGCGTAGTATTTACTATTAAATTTAAAAATTCATAATTTATTAAATTTCCCCTTTTTTCGCCCCCTTTTTACGATAGCATTATCAGTATGAAATCTTTTTGATTTTAGATCCAAAATTTATAAGGAGGGCGCAATGAGGAATTTAAGTAAAACCTTATTAGGTTTGCTTATGGGCGTTAGCGTCTTCGCATCGCAAGCCTGTTGCGAAGAACACAACATGCAGATGTCTCAACAAGCGCGAGACGTCATAGCAAACCCAAAAGGCACGCTTCAAAGTAGAGGCGTAATATCCTTGCAAGACTACATCGTAGAAGAGCAAGAGATGTATGAGTGGCTGTTTAAAAACCACCCGATTTTCACAAAATACGGCGGTAAAACAGTCGGTAAACTAGATGTTCACGACCGTGGACTTGAGTGGCTTGCCGAAGGTCACGGCTTTGATATGTCAAAAGCCAGTAAAAGAGACGGTGGTAAAGGCTACAGCTCTATGATGTATAGGATACCTGCGGGTTCGTCTTTGCAGTTTCCTAACAAATTCGTAGGATCTGAAAAGTGCGGCGAGTGCCACCCTGCGCAGTACGAGGTATGGAGCAGATCGCGCCACGCCACTACTATCCGCTTCCCCGGCGAGCACCCTGAGGTTAACAACAACCTAACCGATCCGGTATTTAGTCCTGATACGGCGTCTATCTTGCCTCAGGGTATTACTCCGGACGTTATTTACGCAACAGTAGGACACCTAAGAACTAAATTTGGCTATGTAGATGCGTGGCTTCTACGCGGAACCTATCACGTAGAGGGCGGCTTGCTACGAGACGGCACCGGTCAGATCGTAGCGGGCGGTAACCAGTTCCAAAGAACTTGGGCGTTAAATTTAACTCCTGAAACAGTTAAGAAAATCAAAGATTTCGTTCCTGATTTTCCGGAAACTCTAGCTGATTACGGCGATAACGGCGGATACGTCAGAGGTCTAGCCTCATACGCAGCTAAATACAAAAAGTCAATGTTCTTCCAAGCAAACGGCTCTTACTGCGAAGTTTGCCACCCGTTCAAATTTGACTTTAAAACCAAGAAAGATTTCTATGCGGCTCTTGGTAATGCCAAAGAGCTTCAAAAGCACACTATCTCTAAAGGCGTAAGCTGCGAGGAGTGTCACGGAGCCGGCGGTCACCTTGACGGAGCTACAAACTTTAGAACATCAAACTGCGAACGCTGTCACCAAAGATTTAACTACAGCCCTGACCTAGCTAGAGCCAATCCTCTAAACCAAGGCAAGCTTGACCTATCTCTAAGCTCTAAATTTAAATCAATGGGTCCTGGATGCGGATCTGAAGGTTCACAATCATACTTTACCGCTCACTACGATAAAGGTATGCGCTGCACCACTTGCCACGATCCTCACGATAACACGGGTCCGGTTGTAGGCGACAAGACTATCAAAGGCGTAAACTATAACTCAGAGCAAGGCTACCTAAGTGCGCTTTACACCAAACCAAAAATCAGAAAAGATTGTCAAGATTGCCACAAAGAGCAAGCATATATCGCTTCTAGAGCCGATACGCACAAAGATAACACTTGCGCATCTTGCCACATGCCGTTCATGATGAGCTGCGAGAACTTCTATGCTATCCAGTTCCAAGACAACGCTGGATTTGATACTCAAAGAAGATCTCACATCTGGAAGATCGACATAGATCCTGCTAGAAAATCTCTAGTTGCGGGCGACGCTGCTAAAGGACCAAGAGACGCTAAAGATTGGCGCTTCCAAAGAGATAAAAACGGACACAACTTCGTTGACCTTATGTGGGCGTGCGCTAGAACGTCTTGGGCCGATAAAGATATGCAAGATACTAAAGGCTGCCACAGCCCTGTTTTATCTGAGCTAAAACCTACCCTACACTTCAAGAACCAAAAACAGGTTTACGACGAAGTAATGGGATGGCAAACTCCTGTTAAAAACGACTTCTCTCAGGTTAAAATCGGCATCGAGGGACTTTACGCTATCTTAGAAACTAAGAAACTAAGCCCTAGCGACAAGACAAGAGTTTATGAGCTAATCGAAAAAGCGCAAGACACAGTTGACTTGCTACAAAAAGATGGCTCATGGGGTATGCACGGCTTTAAATACACAAAACAAAGACTTGATGCTTCTAAAGAGTACATCAAAGAAGCCCAAAGAATCATAAACAACAATTTATGATGCGATTACGGACGCCGCGATTTTGCGGCGTCCAAATTTAATAAGGTAAAATTTATGCGTTTTAAATTTAGCAAAAACCCGATTTTAGCTCTTTGCCTAACGGCCGGTTGCGTCTTGTGCGCTAGCGCAGCGGATAAAGAGACGATGACGCAAGAGCAAAAAGAATCATACAGCATCGGAATTTCAACCGGAACATATATCTCCGCACAACTAAAAAAACAAGAAAGCCTAGGCGTTAAATTTGACAGCAAGTCCATTTTAGACGGCTTTGCAGACGCCTTTAAAAAAGAACAAAAACTAACAGACGAAGAAATAATCTCCCTGCTTAATCAAAGGGATGAAAAATTAAATAAGCTAACCCAAGACGCGCTTAAAAAAGCGCTTGAAAAAAATTTAAAAGAGGGCGAAGAATTTATGGCGAAAAACGCCAAAAACAAAAAGGTCAAAACGACTAAATCAGGGCTTCAGTACGAAGTCATGGCTGTCGGCGACGGCGATAAGCCAAGACCCGAGAGCGTCGTAGCGCTAAACTACAAAGCCTACCTCATAAACGGCAAGGTTTTTGACGACACATACTCTAGAAACGAGCCTGCGATCCTTTCTATGGTAAATTTAATAGACGGCCTACAAGAGGGCCTCATGATGATGAACGGTAACTCAAAATATAAATTCGTCATCCCGTCTCACCTAGCTTACGGAGACGAGGGCGCAGACGAGATACCGGGCGGCTCGACGCTGATTTTTGAAGTCGAGCTAGTAAAGGCGCTAAAACCTGGCGAACTAGCCGGCGCAGCCAAAAAACTAAGCGAAACTCAGCCACGAAATTTCCATGGCGCGCATAGCCACGGAAGTAGCGTTGGTAGATAAATTTAGGATATTTAATCCATACGGATGGAGAAGAATATGAAAGAGCAAAATACAAGAAGGACGTTTTTTAAATTCCTTGCTTCGGGCGCGGCGGTTGCGTGTGCGACTAGCGCGTTTGGCAAGAGTATAAATTTAGACGCCCAAACGGAAAACGGCAAAAAGCCGCACTACGGCATGATCTTCGATCAGAACAAATGCGTCGGCTGTACCGACTGCGAGGTCGCCTGCCAAAAGGTAAATTTGGTCCCAAAAGGCCAAATGAGGCTTTTTATACAGGATAAAACCGATCCGCTAAATTTGAAAGAAAAGCGCTACGTCAGGGTTTCCTGCCAGCAGTGCGAGGACGCGCCGTGCGTGACCGTTTGCCCAACGAAAGCCTGTCACAAGGACGAAAAAACTGGCATCACGACGATGAATACCGACGACTGCATCGCCTGTAAATACTGCATCGTAGCCTGTCCTTACGACGTGCGCTTCATAAATCACGAAACAAGAGCCGCGGAGAGCTGCAACTTCTGCTTGGATACGAATTTAAAAGACGGTCACGAGCCAGCCTGCATCGAGGCGTGCAGATACGAGGCGATCGTATTTGGCGATCTAAACGACGAAAACTCGCACATCAGCCAGCTACTCCGCGTAAAAGACAGCCTGCGCATGCATCCTGAGTGCGGCACGAAGCCAAGCCTGCGCTATATTCCTGCGGTTAAATTGGGGGTGTGATATGAACGGAGCTATAAATTTCACTGCGACCTTCTCGCACGGCGTTGAGTGGGGCTGGCCGATCGCGGTTTATCTTTTGCTAGCGGGCATGAGCGGAGGCGCTTTGATCGTCGCGATCCTTATTAAATTTTACAAAAAACAGACCGAAAGTACGCCGCTGTTTAAGGCTGCGTCGTTGCTATCTTTAGTTACGATTTTACTCGGTATGGTCTGCCTAGTAGCCGACTTAGAGAGGCCGCTACTTTTCTGGAAAATTTTGATTAATTATAACTTCACCTCGGTTATGTCCGTGGGTGTTGCGGCGCTTTGCGTCTATATTCCGCTTAGCTTCGTAGCCTGCCTTTATGCGTTTGAAGAGTGCCTTAGGGAGTTTTTGACGCGCAATCTTAGCTTTTTAAAAGGGCTTTTTGAGCTTGTGATGAAAATCGTAAACGCGCTTCGTCCGCTGCTTCTTGCGCTTACGCTTGTTTTTGCAGTCGCGATCTGCGCCTATACGGGATTTTTGATCTCGGTTTTAGTTAGATTTCCTATCCTTAATACCGCTGTTTTACCTGCGCTTTTCGTGGCGTCTGGACTATCTGCGGGTATCGCGGGATCTAGCCTCATAGCCGCGCTTTTCTTTAAAGCGGACCCGCACGGCGGCGATATAAAAACCTTGCACGCGGTCGAGTGGCCGGTTTTGGCGATGGAAATTTTACTAATCGGCATGATTTTCGTTTCGCTTATCACCGGAAGCGACGTACAAAAGGCTGCTAGCGTTGCCTTTAGCGAGGGAATTTACGCTCAGCTATTTTGGCTCGGCGTCGTGGGCGTAGGTTTTTGCGTACCGCTAGTTTTAAATTTCGCACTGGGTAAAAAGATCGCCCACACCGCGTTTGCGTTCTACGTTAGCGCGCTTGCTAGCGTGGTCGGAGTATTACTTCTTAGAATGTTTATACTATACGCGGGACAAACTTGCGATATAATAATGTAAAAAACTCGGAGAGGCAATTTTGGGCGTAAATTTATTTAGATTTTTCACTTCTTACAAATTTGCGCTCTGCCTCCTCTTTATCCTAGCCGCAGGTGCCGGCGTCGCGACCTTTTTAGAGAGCATTTACGATACGCAAACGGCTAAAATTTTAGTCTACGAGGCGCGCTGGTACGAGTGCGTCATGAGCGCGCTTGCGCTTTGCTTGCTTGCTATCATCATAAAAACAAAGATGTGGCGCCGATTCGGCTCCTTCGTACTTCACGCGGCATTTATCGTTATCTTTATCGGTGCGGCGCTGACGCGTTATTTAGGCACCGAAGGCGCACTGCACGTAAGGGCGGGAGAGAGCGAAAACGAGATGGTGAGCGTCAAACCATACTTGCAAATCCGCACGCAAGACGCGCTGTTTGAGCACCAGCTAAATCTGTCTCAGATCGGCGATAACGATTTTAGCTTCACGCAAAGTATAAATTCTAAAAACTTCACCGTTAAATTTGGCTCCTACAAACCCGCGCCCAAAGGCGAGCGCGGTACTCTCGTAGTAAAAGCGGGCTTTGAAGGGCAGCGCGAACAAACGGCCAAAATCCATGGCGGCGTAGGCTGGCTGGGCGAGCCTAGTATGCTAAATTTTGACGGCGAGGAGATAATGCTAACCTGGGGCTCAAAGCTAGTTAGCTTACCGTTTTCGATAAAGCTTATTAAATTTGAGCTTGAACGCTACCCGGGCTCGCAAAGCCCATCCTCATACTCTAGCGAGGTAGAGGCACTTTCAGACGCGGGCGAGATTTTGGCAAAGTATAAAATTTACATGAATCATCCGCTAAATTTGCAAGGTTTTAAGCTCTTTCAGTCCTCCTATGACGCGGACGAACAGGGCACGGTACTAGAGGTCAACCGCGATCCGGGTAAAATTCCTACATACATCGGATATTTCTTGCTTTGCGTCGGAGTCATCGGCAACTTTTTTACTAAAAATAGCCGATTTTTAAAGCTCATAAATTTCATCAAAAATAGCCGCTTTTCTCTCGTCGCAGCATTTATTGCGCTTGGTTTTTTAAATTTTAACGCAAACGCGGCCGAGCAAAACGAGAGCGAGGTTTTAAAAACTTTCGCCGCAAACACCGCCGCTCACGCTAACGGCGAATTTGCAAAGCTCCTAGTGCAAGACTACGCGGGCAGGATAAAGCCGCTCAGCACGGAAGCTGGCGAAATCGTAAATAAAATTTCCGGCACAGACTCGCTTTACGGTCTAAGCGCCGAACAAATCGTGCTTGGGATGAATCTAAACCCCGCACTCTGGCAAGAGATAAAAATCGTCAAAATAAAAAACGGCGAAATCAAAAAAGTGCTAAATTTGAGCGGAGATTACGCGAGCTTTAGGGATGCTTTTGACTCAAACGGCGAGTATAAACTAGCCGCGCAGGTCGAAGCCGCAAACGAAAAACCGCTCTCCAAACGAGGCACGCTAGATAACGACCTCATCAAATTTGACGAGCGACTGAACATCGCATATCTCACGTTTAAGGGCACGTTTTTTAAATTTATCCCGGTAGCCAACGACCCGCAGCACGCTTGGCTCTCGCCAAACGACGCCTTTAACGACGAGCGAGTTGATACTAGTGCAAAAAGCATGCTAAACGACTATATAACAGGCCTGCAAGAAGGTATCGCGGATAATAACTGGGGCAAGGCCGACTCCGCGCTAGCTGCGCTAAGAAACTATCAGCGAACGGCTTCGGCGGAAATTTTACCTAGCGTTAGCAGAGTCGATGCCGAGGTCTTTTACAACCGCGCTTCGGTGTTTAAAAAGCTCGTTTATTTCTACTGGATTTTGGGCTTTGGCGCGCTTTTGCTAGGACTTGCTTCAGTGTTTTTATCGAGGCGAATTTTACTACTTGAGCGAGCGATTTTAGCGGCGTTTGCGCTGGGATTTGCCGTGCATACGGCCGCTTTAGCTCTGCGCTGGTACGTCTCAGGGCACGCGCCTTGGAGCGATAGTTACGAGTCAATGATCTATATCGGCTGGTCGGGAGCGCTAGCTGGGATGATATTTTTTAGGCGTTCGTTGCTCGCGCTTGCGGCGGCTGCGCTGCTAGCAGGTATCGTGATGCTGGTGGCTCACATGAGCTTCGTAAATCCGCAGATAACAAATTTGGTTCCAGTGCTAAAGTCGTATTGGCTCAGTATCCACGTCTCGGTTATCACGGCTAGCTATGGATTTTTAGGCCTTGGCTGCGTGCTCGGGCTTATCGCGCTAGGACTCATGGCATTTAAAAATAAATCCAACAAGGCGAGACTAAACGAGCAGATCAGATATATCGCAGCGATAAATGAAGCTAGTCTAATCATCGGTCTTTGCTTGCTAACGCTTGGAAATTTCTTCGGCGGAATCTGGGCGAACGAGAGCTGGGGGCGCTACTGGGGCTGGGATAGCAAGGAAACGTGGTCGTACGTCTCGATCCTGGTTTATGCGATCGCGCTGCATCTGCGCTTTATACCGAAGCTAAATTCACTCTACGTATTTTTGATCGCATCGGTATTTTCTTACGCTTCGATCGCGGTGACTTATTTTGGCGTAAATTTTTACCTAACGGGCATGCACTCTTACGCCAGCGGAGATTTGCCGCCGGTGCACATTAGCGTCTATATCGCGCTTGGCTGCATGCTTTTGATAACAGCGTTAGCCTTTAGAGGGCGCGACGTAAAAACGATTTAAAAGGAGAAAAAATGTATAAAAAACTACTAGCGGCGGCGGTTTTATGCGCTAGCGCAAACGCGGGCTTTATCCAGGAGGGCATGCAAGCCCAGCAAAGCGGCGACCATAAAAAGCTGATAGAAATCTACGAAAAAGCCTGCCACGAGGAAAACAAGGCTTCGGGCTGCTACAACCTTGCCGTGGTGTATTTCGAAGGCACGGGCGGCGTGGAGAAAAATTACGAAAAGGCGATAAATTTATACCAAAAAGCTTGCAACGCCAAATTTGCGCTTGCTTGCAACAACCTAGGCTACATCTACGAAAGCGGCAACGGCGCGACTCAGGACTTCGCTAAAGCCGCCGCATATTACGAAAAAGCCTGCCAAGATGACGAGGGCTGCACCGCACTAGGACTTCTTTACGCAAACGGCGCTGGCGTCAAAACCGATATCAAAAAGGCGATCTCACTCTATACCAAAGCCTGCAACTACGGCGATATGATGGGATGCAACAACCTAGGCTACCTACACCTTGAGGGCATGGGCGTAGAAAAAGACTACGCTAAAGCAAAAGCCTTTTACGAAAAGGCCTGCGCGGGCGGCGTCGGCATCGGCTGCGATAACCTCGGCTTTTTATATGCATTCGGCCAGGGCACGGAGCAAGACTACGCTAAAGCTAAAGAATTTTACGAAAAATCCTGCAACCT
Source organism: uncultured Campylobacter sp. (assembly GCA_963529735.1). GTDB lineage: Bacteria > Campylobacterota > Campylobacteria > Campylobacterales > Campylobacteraceae > Campylobacter_A. The sequence goes on along the minus strand of CAUSAR010000026.1, from coordinate 13,714 downwards.
AAACTACGACAAAGGCTGCAACAACCTAGCCATAATGTACGCCGAGGGCAAAGGCGTCGCGGCCGATATCACCAAAGCTAAAGAGCTCTTTGACAAAAGCTGCGCAAAGGGTCTAAAAGTCGCGTGCGAGAATGCAGAGTTTTTAAAATCCATAGCGAAGTAAATTTAAGAAAAAGGAGAAAAGATGAAAATTTTAAAGATATTTTTAGCGCTTACGATGCTTGTTGGAACGGCGACTGCGGTCGATTTGGCGCAAAATACGCAAAAATTAATCAAAGAGAAAAAAGCCGAGAGAATCGTCGTCCCAAAAGGTGCACGCTGCCCTGTTTGCGGTATGCTAATTGGCAAAAATCCACAGTGGGCGACGATGATGAAAACAGGCAAAGAGGAGCTTTACTTTGACGGTGTCAAGGACATGATGAAGTATTATTTCGAAAAAGGCAAAAAAGACGATCAAATTTACGTTAGCGACTACTACAAACTAAACAAAATCGACGCCAGAACCGCCTACTACGTAACCGGCTCAAACGTACTCGGACCTATGGGCAACGAGCTGATACCGTTTGCTAGCGAAGAGGACGCTAAGACCTTTGCCAAAGATCACGGCGGCAAGCAGATCGTCAAATTTGACGAGATCACGACTCTTTTAGTAGAGAGGTTGATGTGAGACTCATCTGCGTTTTAGCGGGCTTTTTTGCGATCCTTTACGTTTGTATCGGAGCGCATTATCTTGGCTTTGATAGAGCGGGCAAGGAGACTCAGCTAAATTTGATCCAAAAATCCGTCAAAGACGCGCAAATTTCGACGAATTTTATTTCAAAAGAGTACGGGAAGTTTGTCTATGCCGAGTAAAAATTTTATCGATTACGCAGTTACGCTACTCTATAAAGACCGTGCCGATCACGCTTTTAGCTTTTTTATCTTCGCTTTTATCGTGTTTATCTTAAGTGCGGTTCTTTTTGTCTCAAGCTCCATCCAAAGCGACCTTACAAATTTGACCCGCTCAAAACCGGAAGTCGTCGTCGAGGCTCTGCGCGCTGGCAAACGAGACCTAATACACGACGGCTACATCTACGACGTCTCAAAGATCCCAGGCGTAGCTAGCGTCGAGGGAGCGGTCGAGGGAGAGTATTATTTCGCGCAAAAAAGAGTCTGGTTTCGCATCGTAGGCGACGAAAATTTGGACGAAAACGAGATGATCGTGGGCGAAGGCGTGAAAAAAGAGATGGCTGAGCTTTATTACGAGGACGTTTTTAACTTTTTAACCGAAAAAAAGATGATCCCGATAAAGATCAACAAAACAGCGCCGCATGAAACAGGTATCGTCTCAAACGACGTTATCTATATGAATCCCGCCACCGCGCGCGAGGTACTAAGTCTAAACGAGGGCGAATACACTAGGCTCTACGTCGAGGTGCCAAACGTAAACGAGATCAGCGAAGTGGCCCTAAAGATCCAAAATGTCTATCCAAACACCGAAGTTACGAGCATCGAGGACGGAGTGGCCAAAATAAGGCACCTTTACTACTACAAAGGCGGCATTTTCATGGTGCTTTACGTCGTGGCGATGGTTTCGTTTTTTATCCTGCTGAAAAATCAAATTTCGCTCGCTTACGGCGAGAAGAAAAAGGAGATCGCGATATTGCGCAGTATCGGTTTTAGCGTGAGAAACATCATCGCGCTTAAATTTATCCAAAACATCGTAGTTTCTATTAGTGCCTATTTGCTAGGCGTCGCGGGAGCCTATATCTACGTGTTTTTATTTGGCGCGCCGTTTTTACGCGATATATTTTTAGGCAGCGAGGTGGCAAATTTCACGGATTTTACGCCGATCATCGACTTTAACATGCTATTTTTGATCTTCGTTTTTAGCGTGATTCCGTTTTTGGCATTCGTCATAATCCCGTCGTGGCGCATAGCCGTTAGCGACATGAGCGAGGCGGTAAAATGAACGCAATAGAAGTAAAAAATCTCTGTAAAATTTACAATCAAAATAAACCCAACGAATTTCACGCGCTAAAAAATATAAATTTGACGGTAAAAAGCGGCGACCTAGTCATCCTAAAAGGCGTTAGTGGTAGCGGCAAAAGTACGCTACTAGGAATACTCGGCGCACTTAGCAAACCAAGCAGCGGCGAAGCGCTAATCAACGGCCGCAACGTCTCAAAGCTGCCCGATATCATGAGCTCAAATTTTAGACATAGCGAGGTCGGGTTTATATTTCAGTCATTTAATCTGATAGAGGGCCTTAGCGTTTATCAAAACGTACTAGCGCCACTAAGTCTGACTAGCCTAAAAAGAGCCGAGCTAAACTCGCAAATCGAGCGCGCGCTAAATCTCGCTAACATCGCGCATAAAAAAGATCAAATCATCTCAAAGCTAAGCGGCGGCGAGAAGCAGCGATGTGCGATAGCAAGGGCTCTAGCGATGGATCCTAGCGTCATACTAGCCGACGAACCGACGGCAAATTTGGACAAACAAAACTCGCTCATCTTCATCGAAATGCTGAAAAAATTTAAAGAGCTAAAAAAGACCGTCGTAGTCGCTACGCACGATATTTTATTTGACGATCTGGACTTCGTGGACGGCTATGTGAGGATGCAGGACGGAGAGATGCTGTGAGCGTATTTTTATCTGACGAAGTCATCGCGTTTTTGCTGATCGAGCTTATCATCATCGTACTGATGGGCATTTCGCAGTATTTCGTCGTGCGCATCATGCGCCTGTGGGACTTTAACTCGACGTCAAATTTGCAATACGACCTCGAAAAACGCAACTACCTCGTAAATACGATTTTGTTTTTCGCCGTAGTTTGCAAGATCGTTTTGTTTGTATTTTTCGCGCTATCTCTAAACGAGCTAGCAGACGTGGTGCCCGGAGCCATGTGCTCTGCCGGCGTCATCGGCTCAAATCAATTTGGCGGCATTTTGCTACTGCTAAAACTACTGCTCATCTTTGGCTTTGGGCTGTGGCTCATCATAAATTCACTTGATTTAAAGGCGACGAATTTTCCGTATTTAAAGCGAAAATACGTCATTTTCACGATACTTTTTATCGCCGTTTTGATCGAATTTGCCGCCGAGATTCTATTTTTTAGCAACGTACCGCTAAAAGTACCCGTCTTTTGCTGCTCGGTCGTGTTTCAGGCGCCAAAGCTACCATTTGGCTACACGAAGTTAAATTTGGTCATATTTTACTACGCCATTTTTGCGGTCATTTTGACGCTAAATTTACTAAAGCAGACGATGGCGAGCTTTGTTTGCAACTTGCTGTTTTTATTTATCGCATACTACGCGATTACCTATTTTTTCGGGCTTTACGTCTACGAGCAACCAAATCACAAGTGCCCGTACTGCATGCTAAAGGGCGAGTATTTTTACGTCGGCTACCTCATCTGGGGCTCGCTATTTTTGGGTATTTTTTACGGTATCGCGGCGTTTTTAGTGGAACTAATCGTGAAAAAACCTTACGAGCATTTGCTCAAAATTTCATCTTTTTGGCTCGTCGTAAACGCTCTTATTTGTAGCTTTTTCGTCGCTAAATACTACCTTTTGCGAGGAGTTTTATTATGATAAAGCAAATTTTCGCCGCCGTGCTACTCATCGGCGTGGTGGCGCTGCTCGCGTTTTCAGTGGATACTAGCGAGGGTAAAATCGTCGTTCGCCACGGCAACGTAGAAAAAAAGCCGCTAGAAATCGAGCTAAACAAATACCTCTGCTTTGAAAGCAAGGTGCTCATCAGCGACCTAAACAACACGGCTCAGGCGGTGATGCCAAACGGTGACACGTACTTTTTCTACGACATCTCAAACTCGTTTACGTGGCTCATGCGGCAAAAAAATAAAGACGACGTCGTGCTGTGGGTCTATTCGCAAGACACGAGCCGCTATATCCTAGCTAAAGACGCCTGGTACTCGCGCGTGGACATCACTCCGATGGGATACGGCATAGGCGCGTACGAATATCACGTTTACGGCATCAACGATAACTATTTCGAGGATGTCATGCTCTATGCCGCCCGCGGAGAAACGCTGATAAATCCGCTGATTTTTATCTTGCTTTCGGAGAATAAAATTTAGCCTTAAGCCGGTTGGCTATTTTATTCTCCTAAATTATCTCTACAAAGTAAAATAGTTAAAATTGACGGATTTAATTTTAAATTTGCCTATATTATAAGACTTTGAAAGGAGTCAATTAACATTTGGCAGCTAAATTTTAATAAAACAAACTTAATAAGTCTCCTCATAGTTTGCAAATTTGACGTCCAAACAGGCGTTTAAACGTTAGTAAATTTACTTGACTTATTAACGGTAAATGTTGAAATTTCATTTTTATCGGTTAAATTTGTACCTATTCCAAAAATTTGATCAATTTTTCCGCCAGTTTACCAGTTTGATGAACTATTGGCTAACGTTAATTTTTAACTATGAATTTTACATAATTAATCGCTAACGTTTTATAAAAGGTTAGTACCTAACGTTATTTACCTTTAGAAAATCCCTCAGCGCTTCGTATTCGCCGTTTTCAAAATAACGCCATTTTCCGGGTTTTAGCATACCAAGATCCACGCGACCGAAACTAACGCGTTTTAGATCCATTACCTCAAGGTCGAAATATCCGAAAAACCTGCGTAGCTCGCGGTTTTGCCCTTCGTTTATCACGACTTTTAGTTTCGTGAAGCCGCCGCTGGCGCCGAAAATTTTATAGTCTAAAAACGGCTTAAATTCCATCGATTTTATCGCGGTTTTAGCATGAGCGCCCTTGGTGGCGTCCGCAGCGAAAAAACCCTCGTTCATCGCCGTTATAACCTCAGGCGTTATCTCGCCTTTTACTTTTAGATAGTATTCGCGCTCTACGTCGCTGTTCATCAGCGCAGTAGCGATCGCCGGAGCGTCTGTTAGTAAAAGTAGCCCCTCGCTAGCGTAGTCAAGTCGCCCGATACTAACAAATTTAGCAAACTGTCGGTCCAAACTATCATAGATAGTTTTACGTCCGCGGTCGTCTTTTTTACTAACGAGTTCGCCCTTTTGTTTGTGATAAACGATCATCGTAAATTCTTTTTTTAGCCTTACTATGCGGCTGTTTATCTTTACTTTATCCTCTTCGCTAACGCTAGTAGCCAGCTCGCTAACGACGCGGCCGTTTACGCTAACTTTACCCTGTTTTATGAGCTCGTCAGCCTCTCTACGCGAATAACTCGTGTTATGCGATATAAATTTGTTTAATCTGCTTTTTTGCATTTTATAGTCCTAAATTTGCAAGGTCGTGTATGTGTAAAACGCCGACCGGAATACCGTTTTCTACGACGGCCAGTAGCTGAATCTTGTAACGCTCAATGAGCGCTAACGCATCGATCGCTAACATCTCTTTATCGTTTAGCTCTTTTGGTTTTAGCGTCGCGTATTTGATCGCGGCATCGTTTAGATCAAAGTCCTCTCTCATCAGCGCGCGCCTAAGGTCTCCGTCGCTTAAAATAGCGTCCAAAACTCCGTCTTTATCCACGATGAGAACGGTGCCGAGTTTGCCGTGCGTCATCGTGTCGATCGCCTGCTTTAGGCTCGCATTCCAGCGTACTATCGGTAAGTTTTCGCTTCGCATCACGTCTTTTACCTTTAGAAATAGCCGCTTGCCGAGACTTCCGCCCGGATGAAAATTTGCAAAATCCTCTTTTTTAAATCCTCGCTTTTCCATCAAACAAACGGCTAATGCATCGCCTAAGGCTAACGTTAGCGTCGTCGAGCTAGTCGGCGCGGCGTCCAGCGGGCAGGCCTCCTTACTAACGTTGAGCTTCACAAATGCGTTGCTAAATTTACCGAGCGTGCTAAATTTATCCCTCGCCATCGCAACTATCGGTACGCCGAAACGCTGCACGTGAGGCAGGATTTTGGTTAGCTCCTCGCTCTCGCCGCTAAAGCTGATGGCTAGTAGCGTGTCGTCCTTGCCGATCATACCCAGATCGCCGTGCATCGCCTCGGTCGGATGCATGAAAAAACTAGGCGTGCCCGTGCTAGCAAGCGTCGCGGCGATCTTTGCGCCGACGTGTCCGCTCTTGCCTACGCCCGTAACCACGACTTTGCCTTTGGTTTGGTATAAAGTCTCGACCGCTTTTTCAAATTCGCCATCTAAAATCTCGGCATTTCTCGTTAGCTCATTAGCTTCCGTTTTTAGCACGTTAGCGGCTATTTTGATTGTATCGCTCATTTTACGCCCTTACATCAGGTATATGATCGGCACGATGGTCGGGTATTTTTTGACTTTTCTAAATATATGCTTGCGGATGACTTGGCGCACCTGTCCCTCGAGCATCCTGCCGTCTTTTAAAAGCTCCTCTTTGACGTTGCTTAGATACTGCTCCAACACGCCCTCCATCTCTTTTCTAAACTCGCCGTCTTGCTTGTCGCCAACCAGACCGTAGCTGATGACGCGAGGTTTGTTTATGAGCTTAGCGCCGTGGCGAGAGATTTGCGCGATGATCATCACGACGCCCGCTTCAGCCAAATTTTGCCTATCGATCACGACGTCGTCTGAAATTTGCTTGTTGATTTGGTTATCGATAAATACCTTGCCCGTTTTTACTGTCTTGGCGCGCTTCATGTATTTTTGACAAATTTCCATCTGATCGCCGTCGCTCATCAGATAGATATTTCGCTCGTCCACGCCGCAGGCTACGGCCGTTTCTTTATGCTTTGCGATGTGGTTGTACTCGCCGTGGACCGGGAGGAAAAATTTAGGCTTTATTAGGCGCAGCATCAGTTTCTGTTCCTCTTGCGCTGCGTGACCGCTCACGTGTATCTCGCTAAAGTCCTGATATGCGACGCTAGCGCCTGATTTGATGAGGAAATTTAGCACCGTAGAGACGCTGCTTTCGTTGCCAGGGATCGCCTTTGAGCTGATGATGATCTGATCGGTCGGCTTTATTTTGATGTATTTGTGCTCGTCGGTAGCCATGCGGTATAGCGCACTCATCGTCTCGCCCTGAGAGCCGGTGGTGACGATCAGCACTTCGTTATCTTTAAATTTGCCGACTTCGTTGGCGTCGATAAAAATTTTCTTATCGAGCTTGATATAGCCAAGCTCCATCGCCGTGTAGAGGTTGCGCTCCATGCTACGACCGATGACGCAGACCTTGCGGTTGTATTTTAGTCCCCAGTCAATCGCCTGATAGACGCGGTGGATGTTGGAGCTAAACGTACTCATTATCACGCGGCCTTTGGCTTTTGAGAATATAGCGTCAAAGGTCTTACCCACGCTGCTTTCGCTTTTAGTAAAGCCCTCTCTGTAGCTGTTCGTGCTGTCGCTCATGAGGCACAGCACGCCGCGCTCGCCATAGTAGGCTAGGCGACCCAGATCGGTAGGGTAGCCATCTATCGGCGTGTGGTCGATCTTAAAGTCGCCCGTGTGGATGATGGTGCCAGCCTTTGTCGTGATGGCTAGCGCGCTAGCATCGATGATAGAGTGGGTGATATGTATCCACTCGACCTCAAAATCCCCTATCAGATACAACTTACGCTTCTCAACCGAGCGGAAAAGCGAACGCTCCTGTTTTAGCCCGTGTTCTTCAAATTTATTATTTATCATACCAAGCGGTAGCGGCGTGGCGTAAATCGGAAATTTAAACTCTTTGTAAAAGTAGGGCACCGCACCGATGTGATCCTCGTGGGCGTGCGTGATGACGACGCCTTTTATCTTGTCTTTTATCTTGCGCACGTAGTCAAAGTCTGGGATCAGGATATCCACGCCGTGCATGCTTTCGCTAGGAAAGCTCATGCCGATATCCACGATGATCGCGCTCGTATCGGTCTCAAAAACGGTCATATTTCCACCGATCTCGCCCAGACCGCCAAGAGGCGTGATGCGGATCCTGTGATCGGTGGAGTTTAGATATTTCATCGGCTCGAGGCGCAGTTCATGGACGGCCTTGTTTGCCTCCATAGACGCGGCGATATCTTGCTGCCACTGCTCGTTACCGTTTAGCTTGGCGGGTAAATTTTTCTTCGGCTTTCTCTGTTTTTTAGGCTTAGCTTCGTCCGTTTGTTTTTCGGCGTTAGCGGCTTGTTTGTTAGCATTTTTATTTTCGCTTTGCGCGCTATTTTGGGAGTTTTGTTTGTTATTTTTACTGCGATTTCTTTTGCCATTTTGTTTGTTAGCGTTAGGTTGTTCGCCGTTTTGCGCGTGCTGTTCGCCGCCGTCAAAAGGCTCTAAAAAGAAATTATCTATCACGCTTTGACTAGCTTTTTGCTCGCCGTTTTGCGCGTTTTGGTCTAAATTTTCTTGTTTATTTTTATTTCTCGGGCGAAATCTACGCTTTTTATTGCTCTTACCCTGAGAGACCACCGCTTTTTCTTCGTTCTTGTCGTTCATTATCTTCCTTTAAATTTTTAAATACTTCTAGATAAAGATCGACATTTAGCTCGTGCGGACGGATATTTACGCTCAAATTTAGCAGACTGAAAATTCGCTCTATTTCAGGCTTTTTATAGCTTGAACTCAAATTTTTCATTAGCGTTTTTCTAGGCGCACTAAAAGCGATTTTGAGGTAAGTTTTAAATTTTTCGTACTCAAATTTACTCTCAAATACACCGATTTCGCCTATTAAATTTTTACTTTTTTGCAGTTTTATAACCGAGGAAGTTACTTTCGGCGGCGGATTAAAGCAGTTCGCATCCACGTCAAAAAGCAGCTCGCAGCTGCCTTGAAGCGAGGCTAAAATCGCCAAAGAGCTAAAATCTCTATCACCGCTTTTTGCGCTAAATTTGAGCGCGACTTCCTTTTGTATCATCACGACCAAGCCGCAACACTTCTCGTCTTCGATCGCATTTAGGATCATCTTCGTAGCGACGTAGTAGGGCAGGTTTGCCGCTAAAAAATACGGCTCATCGCTTAGGCCGTCTTCGCTCCATTGATCCAGCGCGTCTTTGCAAAAAAGTTTCAATCGTCCGTTTTGAATTTCGTTTGCGAAATTTTTCTGTAGCAACGTAAAAAGCTCGGTATCTATCTCGTAGCTAGTTACGTCGCAAATCCGCAAAATTCTAAATGTCAAATCACCTAAGCCAGGCCCAATTTCAACGATATTTTGCGTATCTTTGGGAATCGCTTGGATGATTTTGTTTAGCGTCGCTTCGTCGTGTAAAAAATTTTGCCCGAAGCATTTTTTTGCTTTAATATTTTCCATTTTAACTCCGCAGAGTAGCGAAGCCACTCTTTACGGGCGGGAGCAAGCTCCCTACACCCACCTAAAGCACACCGATGTTTGCGGCATCGGCGTAAATTTACCTTAAATTTTTGCCGATTTTACCCAAAAATATCTTATGTAATGATTAGATAAGTCAAATTTAGCTAAAATAAAGCCAAATTTTAGCTAAAGAAGAGCGATGAATCATTTTGCAAAACGCATAATCCCATGCCTAGACGTCAAAGACGGACGAGTGGTAAAGGGCGTAAATTTCGTAGGTCTCGTTGATGCGGGCGATCCAGTCGAGATAGCCAAACGCTACAACGAGGAGGGCGCGGATGAGCTATGTTTCCTCGACATCACGGCGTCGCACCTTGAGCGCGATACGATCGTGGACGTCGTAGAGCGAGTCGCGCGCGAGCTTTTTATCCCGCTAACCGTGGGTGGCGGTATACGCACGATTGACGATATCTCGCGCTTACTAAACGTCGGTTGCGATAAAATAAGCCTCAACTCGGCCGCGATCAAAAATCCGAATTTGATAGACGAAGCGGCAAATAAATTCGGCTCGCAATGCGTCGTGGTAGCGATCGATGCAAAGAGGACGGGCGAGGGCTATAGCGTGTTTATAAACGGCGGCAGGCTAGATACCGGCAAAGACGCTCTTGCTTGGGCAAAAGAGGCGCAGGAGCGCGGCGCGGGCGAAATTTTACTCACGTCGATGGACTGCGACGGCGTCAAAAATGGCTTTGAGTTAAATTTGACGCGCATTTTTAGCACGCTTGATATCCCCGTCATCGCAAGCGGCGGCGCGGGCAAAATGGAGCACTTTAAAGATGCGTTTTTAGCGGGTGCGGACGCGTGCTTGGCAGCGTCGATATTTCACTTTAGAGAGATCGAAATCAAGGCGCTTAAGAGATATTTGCGAGAGCAAGGCATCGAGGTTAGGCTGTGAAATTTGAGCTCAAATGTAGCGCACAAAAGGGCGTGGCGTGATTATTTCAGCCGGACAAAATGAAGTATTTGCATTTGCTCTACCTATGGGCGTGGGACTAGTGGATATGAGCATAAATTTGACGGCGCTTTTGCAAAAGAGAGCTATGGTTGATGGTCGCGGTAAATACGAGCAAAATTTGATGGCCAATCGGCAACTTGACGAGAGGCTAAATTTGATAGATTCACCTATTTTGCAAAGCGCGAAATCTTCGCAAAATCCAGATAAAATTTTAAACGCACTACCGAGCGAAATCATTTTTGTAGGCTCGGCAGGACTTTACAAAGACGGCGAAGTTTTTAAAGTTTATGAGAGCTCAGCCGCGGCAAACATTGAAATTTCGAGCTTAGAAAACAAGAGCTATTCACCGATAGAGAGTAAAATCGCTTCTGTTGTTCCACGTGGAACATGCAAGGTAAATTCATTAAATTTCATCACGACTGATCAAAATTTAGCTCACAAACTTTTCGATCGCGGATATTTTTTAGAAAATATGGAATTTTTCGCAGTTCTCAAAGTCGCGCAAAAATTTCAAATCCCCGCTTACGGCATATTCGTAGCGACGAATTTTTGCGACAAAAATGCGCATGCAGATTTTATAAAAAACCACGAGCAAGCCAAAAAAGAGCTCGAAAAATACCTAAAACAGAAGGAAATCATTTGAAAAATTTGCTTGATTTTACATTAGACGAGCTAAAAGAGCAGCTCTCGCCGCCGTTTCGAGCGAAGCAAATTTTCGAATGGCTATACAAAAAAAACGCAACTACTTTTGATAAAATGCTAAATTTGCCAAAAGATCTGCGTGCAAATTTAGCGCAGGAGTTTTACCTTGATCCGCTAAAGTGCGTTAAATTTGAGCAGAGCAGCGACGGCTCGATCAAATATCTTTTCGAGCTCAAAGACGGACTGCGGATAGAAAGCGTCCTACTGCCGATGAAAGAGGAGCTCAGCGATGAAAACGGCGAGGTAGCACGCCACGCTCGTTATACGATCTGCGTTAGTTCGCAGGTTGGTTGCCGCATGGGCTGTTCGTTTTGTCTAACGGGTAAGAGCGGACTAACGAGAAACCTAACGCCTGGCGAAATAGTGGGGCAAATTTTGTGGATAAAAAGAGAAAATAAAATCCCTTACGAGCGCCGCGTAAACGTCGTATATATGGGCATGGGCGAGCCTCTAGATAACCTAGAAAACGTTAGTAAAGCTATAAAAATTTTAAAAGAAAACGACGGGTTAGCTATCGCTCCGCGCCGCCAGACTGTTAGCACGAGCGGGCTAGGTGGCCAGATAAAAAAGCTCGGCGAGATGGATCTGGGCGTACTGTTAGCGATATCTTTACACGCCGTTACTAACGAGCTTCGTAGCAAGCTAATGCCGATAAATAACGCCTACAAAATCGAGTCCGTTATGGAGGCGGTGAGGGGCTTTCCGATCGATATGCGCAAACGAGTGATGTTTGAGTATCTCGTCATAAAAGACATGAACGACGGCATAAAAGACGCCAAAAAGCTCGTCTCGCTGCTGCACGGTATCAAAGCAAAGGTAAATTTGATCTACTTTAACCCACATGAGGGTAGCGAATACGGACGCCCAAACACGGCCGATATGGAGGCATTTCAGACATATCTGCGCGATCACGGCGTAACCTGCACCATCAGGCAGAGCAAGGGGCTTGACATCAGCGCGGCATGCGGTCAGCTAAAAGAGCGTGACAATCAAACAAACGGCAAAACGCTAGCCAAGACGGCAAAATGACGGTGCTTGATATATCACAGATAGTTTTCGTCTGCGTTGTGGTTTTTATAGGGCTTGGTCTAATCATAAAGACGGCTTTTTATGACAAACGCGACCGATGACATAGCATTTTTTGCTCTATGATTTGCTATTTTGATAAGAAAATTTTCAAAAAATCCTAAAAATCTGCCTAGAAACCGAGATAGAAGATAAAAATTTGCGTGCCGAAATTTTAGAAATTTTACACTTTACGACCTATTTGATGCTCTGTCATCGCGACAAAAAAGATGCGTATAAGATAAAAAATTTCAAAAAAGTCAAGAAAAAATTTGGCGATTATTTTCAGATCGTAAGGCAGATCAGTAGGAAATTTATAATGGAGTAACAATGAACGCGCAAAAAATAATGGACGAAATCGACGTATTTTTAAGCAAATCGCTACTTAAAAAATCAAAGATCACCAAAGCGCAAATCGTGGATTTTATAGAAACAAAATGGGTGGAAGCAGACGAGGAAAAGTACAAAATCTACGATGCGTACATCTACGCGCACCGCATGATAAGCGAATACGAAGAGCTGAAAGACTGCGCCAACGTCCTGCGCTGGATCAATGAGATGTATAAGTGCGATAAGGCAAAAGATAGGCCGTCCTACGTGAAGGACTATTATAGAGGCGAGCGCTGTCTAGCCTGCGGTCAAAAAGAAGCGGCGCTAAAATATCTGCAAAAAAGCTACGACGCGGACAGGGACTATGTCTTTGCCGGAGACGAACGCATCGCTAAATTTTTTAAAGATTATCTTGCAAATCCTAAAATTTTGCCTGAATTTATAGAAGAAGAGTATGGTGAAGATGAATTTGACGATTTCGGATTTGAGATAGAACTCGAGCGTTTTGGTAAAATTTTGGAGCAAGAGGCAAAATTTTATTGCACGTTTCTAAACAAAAAAGGCGATGAGGTATACGAGCCAAGCCGCACGCACTCAAACGCTGTTGATTTTTTAAGGCAAAATCAGGAGGAAATTTTAAACGAAATTCTGACCGAGATTTTCAAAAATTATCCAAAATGGCAAGAAATTTACGACTATCAGAGCGAGACAAAGAATGATTTTATGCCAAATATCTACGCGCTGCACGAGCTTGGTATGCTTTTGGAGCTACAAAATATCTATATTTTACTTAGCGGTAAAATCGCAAAAATAGGCTTTGAATTTAGCTGTTCATGGGATATGGAGCACGGCCTAGGCGTGATGACACAAAGTGGCAAAGTAATAAAAATCGGCAGCGGCGAGACGGCATTCGGCTTTTAGCCTTTGGCTATAAATTTGCCCGGCCGCCGCGCGCAAATTGATTTTTACTCGTCAAAGGTTTTATTTTTCGTGTGATAAAGGTATAAATATAAAAGCCCCAGCGGCGCGATAATAAAAGCAAAACCGTAACAAAGCAGCATAGTTATAAATTTTGCTACAAGTAAAAATAGCGTATTTACGAAAAATACGTTATCTCCAAATATAAAACCCACGACACTCTCATAAACAAAGCGAGAATATGGATATAAAAAGGTGTTTGCGATAAAGATAATATAGCTAAAAATTCGCTTATCGCCCCCGCTATACATAAGCGCTATAAACAAAGCCGTAAAGATAGCACCAAAAAATAGGTGCCGCAGGTAATAAGACAAGCTAAGTCCACCAAAAGTTTTTTTAATAAAACTCATAGAAAATACTCCTTAAATAAAATTTGCATAATTCTGGGCGGGCCCGCGGGGGCGTGGGGGGGCAGTGTGGGGGGCGGGGGGGGTGGGGCGGGGGGGGGGGGGG
>CAUSAR010000025.1:0-24457 GCA_963529735.1 uncultured Campylobacter sp. | reverse complement strand
TTTCTCAATTCGTGAGCTCGAATTATACAAGCAAAATGCTTAAAAGAAGCTGAAGGAAAGGAGGGGTGTAAAAAATTTTAGAGATTTTTTGTTGTGGGGTTTTTTCAAATTTTATTTTGAAGAAATTTACCTTAATATATAGCCAAAAATAAAAATCATTTAGCGGACGAAGCAGTAAATTTAGCGCTATCGTCCGCTAAAAATAAAGCAAATTTAGTTCGCCATCAAGCTCATTATAAATTCTTTAAGCGAAATTTTATCGTTTATCAGCAGATCGTCGCTACCGACGTCGTGCTTAAATTTTGCGCTCATATACTCGCCTTCTTTAGCAAAAAGCGAATTTATGCGCTCCTCAAAAGGCTTAATGCCGTTAATCATTTCGTTAAAATCCCTATCGGGCATTATCCCTTGATACGAGCTTAAAAACTCCGTTATAGACGCGGCTTGCACTTTTAGCTCGCCGTCAAATTTAACCGCCTTTAGCGCCCTTTCCACGTCCACGTCGTTTTCTAGCGTTTTGCTTTTGGCGCCCAGTCCCGATGCGTCGGCTACGGCGCTAAATTTGATCTCCTTGCCGCCCGGGTTTTTAAAGCCAAAATTTTTAACCTCCAGTACGTAGTTTTCGCTCATTAAAATTTTATAAATCGCCGATTCTTTAGGATCATTAAGATACATCGCCATAGCAAGCTTGTTTACGTTTTTTTCGTTCATGGCGGCATTTAGCTGAGTTAGGACTTTCTTGCCGTCTATTTCTAGCGCGCCCAGGTTAGCCTCCGTCATCGTATCAAGCAAATTTGCGTCCGCATTTTGCTTGATCTGCGCTAAAAACGCCATATCGGTTATCCCGACGGCTTTTGGAAAATCATAGCTTCTAGCGTTGCTAAAGCTCATTTTGCCGACCTTTATTCCTACTTTAGATATATTTTCGTAGGCGGTTTGCAAATTTACGAACGAAACCAGATCGCTAAAGCTCTTAAAATCGCTAAGCTCGATGAGCGCGGAAGCATTTTCTATATCGACCTTATCCACGCCGTCCGTATCGCCGCCGCCGATTTTACCGAAGCCGATTTCTAGGGATTTTATCTTATTTTCTTTGATTTGCGCCTTTGCAAAAGGCTTTGAGATAACAAAGTCCGAATTTCTCTCGTCTACTTTGATCTCGGCCAAATTTAGCGTTACGTCGCGGGTTTTATCTAAATTTATTAGCACATCGGCGCTCAAAAACTCGTCCGTGCCAAATATCTTTTTAGCTTCGGCGGCGACTTCGGGCGTTAGAGCCTTGATATCGCTGTGCGCCTTAAATCCGCTAAAAATCTCGGCAAATCCATGCTTTAGCGTGGTTTTAGCCTCAAATTTTACCGGATCTTTGCCGTCGGTTAGCTCAAACGTAAGCGTCGCGCGCGAGCTAAACAGCCCTTTGTCGTACTCGTTTTGCGTCACATTTGCCTTTAGATCGATAAACGGCAAGCTCAAAGTTTCGCCCGTTAGCCTAGCCACGCCCCTATCGTAGGACTCTTTAGCCTTAGACGAGCCGTAAAATGCGACGCCCAAAACCGCAATCAAAACGACTGCAAGCGCAAATATAATCTTTTTCATTTTTTTCCTTGATTTTAAATTTTACTTCGTCACCGCGATAAGCTCGATCTCGACCAAACCGCCCTTTGGTAGCGTTTTTACCGCAACAGTGCTGCGAGCGGGATATGGCTCTTTAAAAAACTCGGCGTAAATTTCGTTTACCGCCGCAAAGTCCGCAATATCGGCTAGAAAAATCGTCGTTTTTACTACGTTTTCAAAGCCAAGCCCCGCTTCGCTCAAAATCGCTTGCAAATTTTGAAGCGACCTTTGCGCCTGCGATTTTACGTCCGCACCCGCAAATTCGCCGCTAGGAGTCACGCCAAGTTGCCCTGAAATAAACAAAAATCCGTTTGCCTCGATCGCTTGCGAATACGGTCCGATCGCTTGCGGAGCGTCTTTTGTAGAGATAACCTTTTTCATTTTCGTCCTTTGTAAAAAATTTCGCGAATATTAGCAGTTTAGCGCCGAATTTGCAAATTTAGCTATAATTTCCCGTAAAAAGGCGCTAAAAATATGAAAATCACCCTTGCTCCAAACGAGTTTTTAGACGATTACGTTCTGGGCTGCGAATTTGCGAAAAACGCCGAAATCTCGGGCAATGCATATCTGTTTTGGAGCGGCGCGATCTGCGCTAAATTTGAAAACTCGCGCATCGTTTTTCTGCATAAAAAATGCATTCCCGCTCGTTTTCGCGAGGCCGCCGCACGCTGTAGCGATCTAGCCGGACTCGTGCTCACATCGGCATTTTGCTCGTTTACGACGCTAGCACCATCGCACCTAGTCGCCAAAAACGGTTCCAAACTCTATGCGCTTTTTGATCTACGCGAAATTTGCGGGATAAAATTTATAAATTTAAAGAAATTTTACGACGACTTCGGACTTGACTACGACTATAGAATTTACATCGAAAAGTGCTCGTTTTTCTCGCCTGCGCCGCTTGAAAAGCGCATAAAGCTAACCGAGACGATGTGCCTTGGGTATTATTAGATTTGACTGCAAAACCCGCTCAAATTTGACCCAAGCCAAATAAAGCCAAATTTAATCAATCTTACCACGCTGCGCAAAAACCCGGTAAATTTAGCGCCGCCGTTTATCGGCCAAATTTACCTCGCCCAGTTTTGCTTATCTTGCTCGGTTACGGACGTGAGTTTGGAAAGACGCCTGCCAAGGAAGCTTTTCACGTCATCAACGATAGAATAAACCGTCGGCACGAAAACGAGGCTAAGTAGCGTAGAGGCCGCCAGCCCGCAGATCACGGCTACCGACATCGTCGCGCGAAAAGCCGCTCCCGAGCCGCTAGCAAACACCGCGGGCGCCATGCCCGCGATCATAGCTATCGTAGTCATTACGATAGGTCGCGCACGTTCAGCGCCAGAGCTTAGCAAAGCCTGCCTGACGCCGCTTCCGCGCAGGCGCTTTTCGATGACGAAATCAACGAGCAAGATAGAGTTTTTACCCACGATAGCCATCAGCATCAAGATACCGATCACAGAGGATAGATCAAGCGCGCCGCCGTAAAGTAGCAGACCGCCTGCCGCGCCGCCGATAGAGAGCGGAAGCGCGATAAATATCGTAGCAGGCTGCAAAAAATCGCGAAAAAGTACAATCAAAACCAGCAAAAACATCGTCACTCCAAAGCCAAGCGCGATACTAAACTGCTCAAACATCTCGCTCATATACTCGCTATCGCCGTACTCGGGCGAGACGATGCCTGTCGGCAAATTTTGCATCGCGGGCAAGGCATGAATTTGCCCCAAAACTTCGCCTATGGTAAATCCAGGTTGCAAATCGGCCTCGACAGCGATCTTACGACGTTTATCAAACCTCTCTATGCTAGCCGCACCCTGCGAATACGAAACTTCTGCCACGCTAGAGAGCGGCAGGGTCGCTCCCGTCGCGCTTTGGACGTAAATTTTACGCAGGACTTCAAGGTCGTTTCTAGCGTCCTCCTCTAGGCTCACGCGGATAGGCACTTGGCGGCCCGGCAGGTCAAATTTCGCTGACGCCGCGTCCGTGTCGCCCACGGTAGCTATACGCAGAGCCTCGGCTACGGCTTGGTGGCTCACGCCTAGCCTCGCGGCCTCTTTTTTGATTAAATTTACGCGGATTTCTGGCTTTTGCAAAGGCTCGTTTACTTGAGCGTTTTTCGCACCCGCAACTCCGCTCGTTTGGGATTTTATCAGCGCGGCGGTTTTAGAGAGCGCGTCCGCGTCCTCGCCGGTTAGGATTACCGAGATATCGCGCGCGGCCATATCGTTAGCGAAGGCAAATCTCATATCGCTAAATTTAGCCAGCTCCGCTCGCAGCTCGTCTTCAAACCGCTTTTGCGTAACGTCGCGCTGCTTGTGCGGCTTTAGCGTGATTAGCAGCTCGCCCTTGTGCGTTTCGCCGCCGCCTCCGGCTATAGCAAAAACGGACTGCACGGCCGGATTTTCTTTGACGACGCGGGTTAAATTTAGCAGCCTCTCATCGGTCTGCTCTAGCGTAGAACCGGGAGCTAGCGTGATATTTACGCTGCTTCTGCCAGAATCGCTTTGAGGCAAAAATCCCGTCGGCAAAAGCGGAATGAGCGCAAAAGATCCCAGCAACAGCAAAAAGCCGATAAAAAGCGTAAATTTACGGTGATCTAGCGTGAAATTTAGCAAATTTAGATAGGCCGTCTTTAGCTTGCCCGCTTCGCGCTCCTCTTTGGCCTCGGGTTTTAGGACGTAGGCCGCTAGCAGCGGAGTAGCTAAGCGTGCGACTAAAAGCGAGGCCAAAACCGCCGCCGCGACTGTTATGCCAAACTGCCTAAAGTACTGCCCGATGCCCCCGCCGATAAAGCTAACTGGCAAAAATATCGCCACTATCGTTAGCGTAATGGCAACCACCGCAAAGCCGATATCATCAGCCGCATCGATAGCGGCTTGATACGGGCGCTTGCCTAGGGATAGGTGCTTTTTGATATTTTCTATCTCCACGATCGCGTCATCTACGAGTATGCCGATAACTAGCATTAAAGCTAGCAGTGTGATGCCGTTTAGCGTATAGTCCAGCAAGTAAAGCGCCACAAACGTCGGCAAGATCGAAAGAGGCAGCGACACGGCCGCCACCAGAGTCGCTCTCGCGTCTCGCAAGAAAATAAATACCACAAGCACCGTTAGTATCGCACCCTCCGCCAGCATCCAGATCGTTTGATCGTAGCTTTGCTTAGTCTCGTCTGCCGAGGTATATATCTCGTCTATCTTTACTTCCGCATGCTCCGCGGTAAATTTAGCCAGCTCCTCCTTGATCTTTTGCATCACGACCGTATCGCTGGCGCCTTTTGAGCGCGATACGCTAAATCCCGCCGTCTCCAGCCCGTCCATCCTGGAGCGCGACCTAACCTCGGCGTGCGAGTCCTCTACGCGAGCGATGTTGCCCAGACGGACACTACCGCCGCCCTCTAGTCGGATGGGGGTATCTGCTAGCTCCTCAATACTCTTTGCGCCGCCCGTTACACGCAGGCTGTTTTCCGCACCGTCTAAAACGGTCCTGCCGGCGGGTAAATCGGCGCTATTTTGCGCGAGCTGCTTACTAATATAAGCCGCGTCTATCTTTATCGAGCTAAGCGCGGCGGGATCTAAAAGCACCCTAATCTCGCGCGTAACGCCGCCTAGGCGCTTTACTTGTTGCACGCCCGGGATAGCTAGCAGCCGCCTTTTTATCTCGTTATCTATCAGATGCGATATCTCGCTTTGGTCTAAATTTACGCTTCCTACCGAATAAAACGCGAGCGCCCCGCCCTCGACGTCCACGCGCTCCACTAGCGGCGTATCGATGCCGGCGGGTAGTTCGTCTCTGATCTGCGAGATAGCGTTTCGCACGTCGTTTACGGCCCTATCGACGTCCGTCTCGATAGCAAACTCCACCGTCGTAGCCGAGCTGCCCTCGGAGATCGTAGAGCTAACGTGCCTCACGTCCGCCAGCCCGCTCACGGCGTCTTCTATGCGCCTAGTAGTCGAGCTTTCTAGCTGAGTAGGCGACGCGCCGGTCTGCGTGACCGTGACGCTAACGATAGGGAAATTTACGTTTGGATTTGCGTTTATCGGCAGGCGCAAAAACGACGCTACGCCGCCTAAGCTAAGCGCGATAAAAAGCACGATAATCGGGATAGGATGACGGATCGCCCAAGACGAAATTTTCACTCTGCGCCCCTTTGCGCCGCTTCGCCGTCGTTTACCAGCGCGGCGGCTTTTAGCGCGACCTCATCGCCCTCGCTAACGCCCCAAATCACCTGCACTAGCCCGTTTGCTCTAAGTCCGGTTTGGATTTTTCGCTTCTGCGCCTTGCCGTCTTTTATTAGCGTCGCAAACGCGCCCGCCTCCGTAAACGAAACCGCCTGCGCAGGCAGCGCTAACGCGCTAAATTCGGGCAGGTCGATGACGGCTTTGGCGTACGAACCGATAAATTTAGCCCCGCCGTCTAGCGAAATTTTGACCTTACCTAGGCGCGAGCTTGCATCCACGCTCACGGGCACGAGCCGCACTTTGCCGTTTACGGCCTCTTTTATGCCGTAAATTTGAGCCTGCGCGCTCATACCGACTTTTATCTGCGCTAGCTCCCTAGCGTCCGCGTCTGCAGATAACTCGACAATACCGTCTTTTGCGATGTTAAACAAAGCCTCGCCGCTAGTTAGCGCGCCGATTTGAGCTTTTTTGGCCGTTACGACGCCGCTAACGGGTGCTATCACGCTAGCTTTGCCGAGCTGATCTTTGGCCTCTGCGATCTGCGCGTCTATCTGCGAGATTTGGGCTTTTGCGGAGTTTAGATTCGCTCTGGCGCTTGCTTCTTTCGCGTTTGATTGTTCGAGTTCCTGCGAGCTGATCGCCTTTTTTGCCGCCAGGTCTTTAGCTCGTTTTAGCGCGGAGCTAGCCTCGTTAAAAGCGGCCTTGGCGGAGTTTAAATTTTGCTTTGCGGCCTCAAGCGCGGCGGTTTGCTGGTCAAATTTCGCTTTTACGCCGGCATTATCTAGCAGAGCTAAAATTTGCCCCTTTTGCACGTTTTCGCCCACTTCGGCTAAGACCTGGGCGATTTGTTGGCCTTGTAGCGCCGAGCCTACGGCAACGTCGTCTTTAGCAACTAGCTCGCCGTGCAAATTTAGCTTTGGGCTAAATTTTGCTATTTTAGGCGAGACTACCGTGAGCTTTATGGCTTCTTCGTTTCGATTTTGCCTAGCGTCCAAATTTTTGCCGTCTTGGCCGACGTTTGTTTCGCTAGCATCGCCGTCTTTTACGCCCGCTTGAGCCGTTTGCTTGTTTTGCAGCGGCATTTCTCGCTCCGATTTATTTTCTTGCGCCGCCGCCGTTTGCTGCGCGGTCAAAACCAGAGCCAACGATAAAAGATACGCCTTTAAAATTTTGCCGAATTTCATAAAATTTCCCTTAGAATTAGTCTTAAAATTTATCATATTAGCAAAATTTAGGACTAAAAGTCAATCCTAAACCTTGAAAATATTTTGGGATTTTACTAAAATTCGCCCAAAATAAAAAAGGAAAACGATGTATAACTTTGACGACCTAGGCAAAAAAATCAGCGAGATTAACGAGCGTATAGACGCGCTGATCGCTAAAACCGGGCTTAGCTACAGCGAATTTGCAGTGCTTTATACGCTAGCAAAAGACGGCCGCTCGACGCAAAAAAAGATCAGCGAGGAGTGGCTCATACCAAAGCAAACGGTTTTTAACGTCTGCAAGGATTTTCGCCAAAAAGGGCTAGTGCAGCCAAGCAAGCAAAGCGTTGATAAAAGGGAGCGCGCGATGAGCCTCACGCAAAAAGGGCGCGACGCGGCAGACCCTATCGTACGCGCTAGCGATGAGCTGGGCGAGCGGGTGTTTGCTAGGCTCGGCGAAAAAAACACCCAGAAGCTATTTTCGCTGCTGGAGCGCTTTTGCGAGATTTGCGACAAAGAGATCGAAAATACGCCTGATCTCCAAACGGAAATTTAAGCTTGCTTATATCTAATCAAGTCGTTTTTGCCGTATATTTTTGCCAAGAGGCTAGCAAACACGAATCGGAGCTAACGGCAACCGCACGCAAAATACGCTAGCCGAAACACTATACACCAACGACGTTTCCAGCTCTTCCTAAATTTACCTACTCGCTCGCCGTTTTTC
Organism: uncultured Campylobacter sp.; assembly: GCA_963529735.1. GTDB lineage: Bacteria > Campylobacterota > Campylobacteria > Campylobacterales > Campylobacteraceae > Campylobacter_A. The sequence continues at coordinate 16,748 of CAUSAR010000025.1, read as the reverse complement.
GTACTCGGCGACTTAAATTCGAGCTTCAAGCGCACACTTTAGAGCTCAAATTTCACAAATTTGCATTGTAAATTTATCGAAAAGTCGTCTTGCCAAATTTGCTGCTTAAATTTACTCGGCGACGGCGCAAATATGGCTCAAAATGTGCAGACGATTTACCAAAGCACGCAGCAATTGCAAATGCGAGCGGCGCTACCTAAATTTAGCATTTACGGCTCATAGAATCGCCGCAATACGCCATAAGACTACGCCAATATTTAATCTTGCAATCAAAAAATTACGAGTAAATTTTGCCCGCTAAATTTTGACGTGTCGCGAAAAAGTAGCTTAATAGTCTAAAGCCGTATCCGCAGGTCGATTTCTACCGCCCACTCAAACAAAATTCGCCGAGTCGTATCGCTCAAATGCCGCCGCCCTAACGACAATCGTCAAATTTATCCCCAAACGGCAAAATTTAATTTTCGTAACATTTTAGAAATTTATTTGCGTTTTTACTCATATGTATTAAATTTTGGCAGCTTAAATTTTAAAATTAACCAAAAAGTATAATACAAAACTCTATAATCGGTAAATTTAAAACCTAAAGGAGAAAAAATGAAACTATTTTCAGCTCTAGCTCTATGCGCTACGATGATGATCAGCGCGCAGGCTGCGGAAAAATACAAGATCAAACTCGCCTCCACCTACGAGAGCAACGTACCCGTGCTAGGCGACGCTCCGAAGAAATTTAAAGAGCTCGTGGAAAAGATGAGCGACGGCCGTATCGAGGTGCGCGTCGACTATCCGTCCAAGCATAAGGCGGCGTTTGCGCTGCTTGATATGGTCAAAAGCGCCCAGTACGACGCGGCTTTTACCGCTAGCTACTTTTATAAGGGCAAGGACGCTAAACTCATGCTCTTTACGACGGTGCCTTTTGGTATGAACAAGGCCGAGCAGGACGCATGGTACGCGTACGGCGGCGGCAAGGAGCTTGCGCAAAAGGTCTTTAGCGAGTACGGCATCGTGACTTTTCACGGCGGAAATTTCGGCATGCAAATGGGCGGCTGGTTTAAAAAAGAGATCAAGAGTACGGACGATCTAAAGGGACTAAAACTGCGCATGACCGGGCTTGGCGGCGAGACAATGGCAAAACTAGGCGTAAACATCAATACAATCCCGATCGGCGAGCTATACATGGCGATGGAGATGAACACGATCGACGCCGTCGAGTGGGTCTGCCCCGCGATCGATATAAATTTCGGCTTTCAAAAGGTGGCCAAATTTTACTACACCGGCTGGCAGGAGCCTGCGAGCGAAAATGAATTCTACATCAACAAAAAGCTCTGGGACAAGCTACCCGCCGACCTTCAAGCTATCGTAGAGACTGCGACCAAGGCCGTAGCAGCCGATGTCTACGAGTCGGCAGTCTATCAAAACTCGCTAGTACTTGATAAAATCAAAAGCGAGTATCCAGACGTGAAAATCGCCTCGTTCCCGCCGGAGATCATCGCCGCGCTGCGCAAGGCTACGGACGAGATCCTAGACGAGCTTTCGGCCAAAGACGCGACGTTTAAAGAGATCCTAGACTCACAAAAAGCCTTTATGAAAAAGGCCAGGGTCTGGACGCAGATCTCCGAAAACAGCTACATAAATAGCACCGCGGAGTGATCTCTGCTAAATTTAACGAGCCGTCCGAGTAAATTTGACGGCTCGAAGGCTAATGTAAATTTGAGATTAACGCCAATTCGCTCAAATTTGACTCGTAACTTATTACGGCAAACCCAATCCCGCAAAGATGAGTAAATTTTAACCCCAATAATGCTAAAATTACGCAACTACCAAATTTAAAAGGAAGGTCATGAAAGTATCTAAAATTTGCCTTTTGGCTGTAGTTTTTTTGCGGTCTTGGCGGCGCAAATCTAAGCGCGCAAACGACAAAGGCCTCGCTAATGGAAAAAACGGTAAACGAATTTTACCAAACAAACTACGGCAACGGCGAAGTGCAACCTATCACCTCAGAGTGGCTGACCCCCGAGCTTGACGGGCTCATTTACGATCAGTTCGGCTCTGCGCTCGGACGTCTGAGCGGCGTAGAACACGTATCGTCCGATCTAGATGCCGATCCTTTTATAGACGCGCACGAGATTGACGAGCTCAAAAACTTTAGCGCAAAAGCGGTCTCAGAGAACGAATCGTGAGTCAAATTTGAGCTGTTCGGCGAAAAACGGGATATAACTTTGCGCCTAATTTGCGACAAAGATTGCCTAGTAGGCGGCGTAAAGCTTAGCGACGGAGGTTCGTTAAAGGCTAAGATTAAAAAATCTTTGAAAAAAGCGTATCCGAGTAACTACGACAAAATTTTCAAAGAGTGAGCGTAAAATTTGAGAGTTTAACGCGCCGTTTGGTTTCAAATTTGCCCATAAAGAGCGGCGCGTAGATCTAGGCGCGAGCTAGCGATAACCCGCGCCTAGAAATTTATATTTTTTTATACGGAGCCTGTCCGACTTCGTAGAAGTTATTGCCCTCGCTATCTATAGCTACGATAGCCGGGAAATCCTCGACCGTAAGCCTCGCGATCGCCTCTGGGCCAAGCTCAGGGTAGGCCAATACTTCGTACTTTTTGATACTCTGGCTGATTAGCGCGCCCGCACCGCCGATGGCAACCATATAGACGCAGCCTGATTTTTTCATCGCTTCGACGACGGCCTCAGAGCGGTAGCCCTTGCCGATCATGCCGTTGATGCCTACTTTGTTTATCATCGTCGGAGTGTATTTGTCCATACGTCCGCTAGTAGTCGGTCCCGCAGCGCCTATGACGTCGCCAGGTTTTGCTGGGCTTGGTCCTAGATAGTAGATCGTCTCGCCGGCTAAATTTACGGGCAATGCCTCGCCGCGAGCCAAAGTCTCGGTTAGCGCCTTGTGCGCGGCGTCGCGAGCTGCGATGATGGTGCCGCTTATTAGCACGTTGTCGCCAGCTTTTAGGCTTTTTACGACATCTTTATCAAACGGCGCGGTTATCTTTTTTACTTCTGACATCTTTTCTCCTTAAATTTCAGCTTCGGCGTGGCGAGCGGCGTGGCAGTTGATGTTGATAGCAACAGGTAGGCCCGCGATGTGGGTCGGATACCACTCGATGTTTACTTTTACCGCGGTCGTGTCGCCGCCTAGTCCTTGCGGTCCGACGCCCGTTTTGCAGGCGAGCTCCAGTAGCTCCTCCTCTAGCTTGGCATATCTAGGATCCGGATTTTTACTATCTGCGGAGCGAGCGGCTGCGTATTTTGCCATTAGCGCGGCTTTATCCATCGTGCCGCCTATGCCCACGCCGATCACCATCGGAGGGCAAGCGTTTGGACCAGCTAGCTTAACCGTGTCTAAAAATACCTTTTTCACGCCCTCTAGGCCGTCTGCGGGCACTAGCATCTTTAGAGCCGATTTGTTCTCGCTACCAAAGCCCTTTGGAGCGACTTTTATGTGGATTTTATCGCCTCTTACTATCCTTACGTTTATGACGGCAGGGGTGTTGTTCGTCGTGTTTTTGCGCTCAAAGATCGGGTCGTTTACGACTGATTTGCGCAGGTAGCCACCCACGTAGCCGTCTTTTACGCCCTCGTTTATCGCGTCCTCTAAAAATCCGCCCTCGATATGCACGTCCTGACCGATATCGACGAACACGACCGCCATGCCCGTGTCTTGGCAGATCGGCGCGACGCGCTTCTGGGCTAGATCGGCGTTTTGGAGTACCTTGCCTAGGATGTCTTTGCCTATCGGCGAGCTCTCGTTTTCTCTAGCTTTTTCAAAAGCAGCTCTCATATCGGGCGTTACGACGTAACAGGCCTCTTTGCAAAGCTCGCTGACGGTTTTGGAGATTAATTCCGCTTGAACTACTCTCATCTGTCCTCCTGTGTTAAATTTGTTTTATAAATTTCAAAATATAGAATTTAAATTTTATATTTTATTAAATTTCGGGAAGTTTATCAAAATAAGCTAAAAAGTTAGATTAAATTTGTGGATTTTGAGAGAGTTTGAGAGAAAAATCGGCGTAAATTTAGTGAGGCAAATTTAACGCCAATCCCGCAAGACTCAGCCAAAGGGCGGCAAATTCAAAGCAATACCACAAGCTCAAATTTGACGTAATAGCTTAAATTTGAGCTGATTTACGAACGAAGCGGAGTCTTTCAAATTTAGCTCGGTTAAATTTGAGAAGCCATTTGCACGCCTAAAATTTTCAAAGCCAAATCTGCCCTCAAATTTGCGACCAGATTTACGCCCCGCTCGCAAAAGCAAGGCGTAAATTTACTCACTCCTCGTCCTCTTTTTCTTCGATTTTTCTGCGCACTTTGACGCTAGAGATGCTAGCGCCGTCCATCTTGCGCACCTCGTAGTAGCAGTTTTCGTCCTCGATCTTGTCGCCCACGACCGGCAAGCGACCGATGAGATTAAAGACGTATCCGCCGATCGTTAGCTCCTCGGTCTCGTCAGCAAAGCTAATCCCCATCAGCTCCTCGACGCTCTCTAAATCAAAACGCCCCTGAAACTCGTAGATATTTTCGTTGATCTTTTTGTAGTGCGGGTCGGCGTCGTCATGCTCGTCGTTAAAGTCGCCCAAAATCTCTTCCATGATGTCTTCCATCGTAAGAAGCCCCGCCGTGCCGCCGTATTCGTCCACGACTAGAGCGGCTGAGATTTGCTGCTTGTTCATCATCACGAGGATTTTAGATATCGAGAGGTTTTCGGGCACTATGACGAATTTTCGCACGATGCTGTCAAATTCGCGCTTTTTGTTGCCCAGGTCGATCTGCAAGATATCTCTGATGTGGATCATACCCAGTATCGCGTCCTTGCTGCCGTCGATGTACGGATAGCGCGTGTATTTGGAGTCAAAGATCACTTTGATGTTTTCTTCGTAGCTTTTTTGCTTGTTTATGCAGACCATATCGCGGCGCGGAGTCATGATCTCTTTGGCGACCGTGTCGGAGAAATCAACCGCATTTTTGATGATCTCGGTCTCAAAGCTATCTAAAACGCCGCCTTTTAGGCTCTCGCCGACGATGATTTTTATCTCCTCTTCGGAGTGGGCTAACTCGCTATCTTTGGCGGGCTTGATGCCTAAAATTTTAAGCGAAACACCCGCTAGAAAATCAAAAGTTTTGATTAAAGGCGAGAAAACTACCCAAAATATGTGCAGCGGACGCGCAATGGCTAGGACTGCTTTTTCAGATTTTGCGATGGCGACGGACTTTGGTACCAGCTCGCCTAACACCACGTGCATGAGCGTGATCAGCGTAAACGCGATCGCAAACGCGACAGTGTGGACTAAGATATCGCTTAGATTAAAGTATGTTTTTAGCGGCTCCTCGATCAGCCTAGCGACCGCAGGCTCACCGATCCAGCCCAGAGCTAGCGAGCTTAGCGTGATGCCTAGCTGCGTGGCGGAGAGGTATGTGTCGAGATTGTTTGACATATCAAGCGCGGTTTTCGCGTTTGGCACTTTGTCCTTAGCAAGCTCTTCTAGGCGAGTCTTGCGGACTTTGACGATGGAAAATTCTGATAAGACGAAAAAAGCGTTTAGAAATACGAAGAAAAACGCGAGAGCGATCATAAAAAGCGAGTCGGCGCTACTGGGGTGCAATTAAAATCCTTAAAAAATTAAAATGAAATGCGGCGATTATAGCAGAAAATCAGGAATTTTAAACTGAAAGCGCATTTTTGCCGCCTCTAGCGCGAGTGAGCGCCGCGGGGGCTATTTTGCCGCGTTTTAGCGCTTTTAGTTGTGTGTGCGCCCTGCTTGCGGCTTAAATTTGAGCTCAAATTTAAGCTCCGCGCTAAACTTGTAATACAAATATTGCTTATATTGTGCGAGCTTTGGCTCAAATTTGCAAAATTTATTTAAATTTGAGTCCAAATTTGATGCGCCTAGACCCGCACCGCAAAAATGCCGACGGTTAAATTTATAAAATTTAAACCAAGCTTACGCCGTCAAATTTAACGGCAAATTTGACGCGTTTAATTCTAAAACTGCGGTTTGCCGCCGTTTGCCTTCGCGCCGTTTACGAAGTCGATCGCTATTTTCTGGCAGGCCTTTTTGTCCTTTTTCTCAAGGCACAGCGTCTCAAGCTCCTCTTGACTCATACCTTTGTAATCAGCCAACGTTTTGGTCGTGCCGCCCATATAAAGCCACGCAAGAAAACCCAAAATAAACAGGATAAAAATTAGTCTCGCCATGCCCGCTCCTTTGCAAATTTATTTTAATGATACAGCGGCCGGGGTTAAATTTAGCTTGATTTTGCGCTAAATTTGACGAGGTGCGGTGCTCAAATTTTAAAAATAGCCTCATGATAAATTTGGCAAAATCCGTATTTATACAAGCGAATAAAACCGCGAAAAGTCGGCAAATTTACGCCGACTACTTTAAATTATTTTACCTTTTTGCCGTTTTTATAGCTTGCAAAAACTTCGCTCGTACCGTCCTTTTTAAACGCGATCACATCATAGTCCTCGGCGATACCACCCTGCTCCATGCCGGGGCTTCCAAGCGGCATGCCCGGCACCGAGATACCTACGACGTCAGCCGGTTTAGCAGCTAAAAGCGCCTTTATTTCTTCGGCCGGCACGTGCCCCTCGATAGCGTAACCTCCGACTATACCGGTGTGGCAGCTAGATAGCTCCAGCGGAACGCCGTATTTGTTTTTCGTTTCGATTATCGCGTTCGTTTTGTGTTCTACGATCTCAAAGCCGTTTTTTTTCATTATCTCGCCCCATTTTCCGCAACAACCGCAGTCCGGGCTTTTATAAACTTCAATCGTCTCGCCGCCTAGCGCCGCCGACGCAAGCGCCGTAAGTAGCGCAAATCCCAAAATAGTCTTTTTCATTTTCATCCTTTGTAAAAAATTCGCCGGATTTTAACGTAATATGCATAACAGCAATCTAACGCGTATAAATTTAGCCTGGTTTTGCTATACTTTGCGACTAAATCTCAAATTTAAAGGCAAATAGATGTTTTCGTCGTTTTTCGCGAATAAAAAATGGGCTGCGTGGGCGTATTTCGGGCTCGCGGCGCTGCTAATCTCGACCTACGCGCAAGTGCAGATGATAGTGCTTCTAAACAACTGGTACAAGGACTTTTACGATATTTTGCAAAACGTCAAAGATCACACGATAGAGGATTTTTGGACTTGCGTGCTTAGATTTGCCAAGATCGCCTTTCCGTACGTCCTGCTTGCGACGATGACGAACTATTTCACGCGTCTTTGGACGTTCAAGTGGCGCGAAGCGATGACATTTGATTACATAAAATACTGGCGAAACGTCAAAACCGACATCGAAGGCAGCTCGCAACGTATCCAAGAAGACATCTACCGCTTTGCTAAAGTGGTGGAAAATTTAGGCTCGCAAGTAGCTGATGCCGTGATGACGCTCATCGCCTTTATCCCGATACTTTGGGCGCTCAGCGGGCAAGTCGATATACCGGTGCTCGGCAAAAGCGAGGGCTCGCTCGTGTGGATCGCGCTAACGGTCAGCATCGGAGGACTAGCGATCTCGTGGTTCGTGGGTATCAAGCTACCGGGCCTTGAGTACAACAATCAAAAGGTCGAAGCCGCGTTTAGAAAAGAGCTCGTATACGCCGAAGACGACAAGGCAAACTACGGCGCGCCCAAGAAACTCGAAGGGTTATTTCACGATCTAAAACGAAATTATTACAGGCTATTTTTACACTACGGATACTTTGATATCTGGAGATATATGTTCGGTCAAAGCATGGTCATCGTCCCACTCATCGCGATGGGCCCTAGCGTTCTCGCGGGCACTATAACTCTGGGCGTGATGATGCAAGTCGTAAATGCCTTTAGCCAAGTGCGCGGATCGCTTGCGGTATTTATGAACAACTGGACGGTCATCACGGAGCTGCGCTCTATCCACAAAAGGCTTAAGGAATTTGAGAAAAATATCGAGTACAAGCGCGTTAAGCTCGATGAAAATTTACAAAGCGAGCCGGCGTAAATCAGGCTCTTTTAAATTTAGCTTTTGATTGCGCGGCGACTCGGGTTTATTTGGCTCACGCTCGCGCCAGCGGCTGCTCAAATTTAGCCTTGACTCGGGCGTAAATTTGACGGCCAGCTCGGCTGAAAATTCGGCAAATTTGACGAACACGCGGCTTTCTCTAAATTTGACGGCTTGCATAGTCGCGTCCGAGCCGTCTAAAGCAGACTCAGGCACGAAAATTTGCCAAATTTGACCCGCACAAATTTAATGCAGATCCGTAAAACCGCCAAAAATAAAACTCAAATTTACCCGCCGTTTCTTTACAAATTTGACGCCGTTAAGCCAAATTTAAACGCTTATTTACGAATTTATAGCAGTTTAAATATATAATTACCCCAAAATTTATAAAAGGAATAAAAATGATGAAAAAATTTATCCTCTCCGCGATATTTGCGGCCACTCTACTAACGGGCTGCTTTACTAGCTCCACTAGCGGCGGAGCGCTTGGCGAAAACAGACGCCAGATGTTTCTAGTCAGCGAACAAGAGATGAACGAAGCCGCAGCCAAAGCCTACGTGCAGACTCTTAGCGGAGCGCGTCAAAAAGGCGCGCTAAACATCGATCCCGTGATGACCAAAAGAGTGCAAGACGTCGCCAAACGCCTAATCGCGAAGGTCGGGGTCTTTAGAGAAGACGCGCTCAAGTGGAAATGGGAAGTAAACGTCATCGACGAAAATACGATAAACGCGTGGTGTATGCCGGGCGGCCGCATAGTCGTTTATAGCGGTATCATAAAAAATCTCTCGCTAACAAACGGCGAGCTAGCGGCGGTTATGGGACACGAGATCGCGCACGCGCTGCGTGAGCATAGCCGCGAGCAGGCCAGCACGGATATGCTCAAAAACGTCGGCATTTTCGCCGTTTCGCAGGCTGCAGGACTGGGCGATCTAGCTACCGGCGCCATGAATATGGCCGCGCAGTACACCATCTCGTTGCCGTTTTCTCGCTCCCACGAGCGCGAGGCCGACCACATCGGTACGGAGCTGATGGCGCGGGCAGGCTACGATCCTAAAGAGGCGGTAAACGTCTGGGTCAAAATGTCGCAAAAAAGCGGCGGCAGCGTGCCTGAGATACTGAGCACCCACCCGTCTAACCAAAGCCGCATCGCCGATCTGCGCGAGGTCGCGGCGAAGCTCGAGCCGGTGTATCTGCAAGCTAAAAAGTAAAATTTAGCTTGCCTAGCGGATTTTTTAAACGCTTGCGGTTGGCCGTTTTAGGTAGCCGCACGGGCGTTTAAGGATATTTGTAAGGCGGATAGACGAGCCGTAAATCCGCCGCACGCTAAATTTGAACGATTATTTTAAATTTGCCGCCGAGTTTTTGATTTGTTCCGAAAAGAGGCAAATCTATTTCTGCTTATGATTTTTGCTTTAGTCTTTTTTTGTCGTCAAATTTGCCCTCGCATGCCGATAGTTAGCGTTAAATTTACGATCGCCGTCCATGTCAAATTTACTTTATGCTGTTTTGGTTTGCATAAAACTCTGGACAGAAGTCGCTCCGTCTGCGAAAATTTGAGGCAATCATTTTATTTTGCCGTGCCGCTTTTGCTTGCGTCGCAAATTCATCGCTCAGGCGCTTTTACCCACACACCCCTTGCTGTTTTATCAAATTTAAAAACCTGCGCGAAAAACTCGTACCGAATTTATACTGAGCTTTTGCTGCCTTGCTTTTTTATAAAACAGCGCGGAGCTAACCAATCTCTCGCATCGCATCGAGCCGCTTTAAAAACAGTTCCACCTTACGTAGCTGCGCCGCATTTAGCGCCCTGCCCGAGTAAAAATACTCCACGCTGTTGCTGTTCGGATAGTAAATTTTGCCGCTGTCTCCGTCGTACTCTTCCGCGCCCTGCTCGCTGTGAGCGCTTTCATCGCTCCCCTCGCCCCGCTTGCTCTTGCCTTTTGTACTCTGTCCGCCGCCTGCGCCTCGCCTTTCCGCGTCAAATTTACCGCCTTGCGCCGATGGATCCACACCAAATTCTACGTCGCCGTCCGCGTTAAATTTAACCGCCCGCGAGGGCAAATCCTCGCCGCGCGCAAGCTTTAGGCCACCGCCCAGCTCGCTTGCCAGGCGGTTTAGCGTGCCGTCGATACCGTCGATGATGCGCACGTGCGGAGGTAAAATTTCGCGCAAAACGTCCTTGAAATAGTTAAAATGTGTGCAACCAAGCACTAGAGAACCGAGGCGCGCGAGCTCGAATTTACCGAGCTCCTGGCGCAGATAGGTCCGAACCGCGGGCGAGTCAAACTCCAAATCCTGTGCAAACTCCACAAGGCGGGGTAGCGGCAAGCTCCACGTCTCGCACTCCAGCCGCCCCACGAGACGCGCGAGCTTTTCACCCGCGATCGTTAGCGGCGTGGCGATGAGCAGCGTCGGACGCGAGCCGAAGCTGTCCGCAGCGAGCTTGACGGCGGGCTCCATGCCGATGACGGGCACGTTAAATGCGCCGCGAAGCTCCGAGATAGCCGCGCTCGTGGCGGTGTTGCAAGCTACGACGACCGCGTCCGCGCCGCGCGAGACCAAAAACCCCACAGCATCGAGGCTCAGCCGCACGATCTGGGCCCTACTTTTCGTGCCGTAGGGGACGTGATCCTCGTCGGCAAAATACAAAAACTCCGCCTCGCTAAACCGCCGCAGAGCCTCAGCTAGCACGCTTAGCCCGCCGATACCCGAGTCAAAAAACGCTATTTTCAAATCTTTATCCAAGGTTAAATTTAAAAAGAGATTATAGCTCAAATTTACGGCGATTTCGCCTTTGGACGCAAATTTGCCTTTTTACGGCGGCTAGACCCGCGCCTTTATCGACGTACAAATTTGACCTTTTTGTTGCCGTTTTTAATCAAATTTGGCGTAAAATCGGTTAAAACGAACAAAAGGCTCAAAATGCAAGAAAATCTCGCCGCCGCAAAATACGAAATCTCGCGCGCCATAAAGGCCGATCTAGCCGCTATCACGCGCATTTATAACGCAAGCGTTTTAGAGCGAAACGCCACAGCCACGCTGCACCCCGTTAGCATAGAGGAGCGCGAAGTGTGGTTTGATGCGCACGAGGCGGCAAATCGCCCGATATACGTGCTGCGCGAGATTTGCAATGGAAATTTGACAAGCGAAGACGGCGAAACATTTGAAGCTGATTGCGAGAGGAAATTTGACTCGAAGGGCGCAAATTTGGGCATTACGAACCTAAAAGGCGAAATCTTAGCCTGGGGCAGCCTCAGCGACTATCATCCGCGCGAGGGCTATCGCATCACGGCCGAGATCAGCGTCTACGTAGCGCCTGACACTCGCGGTAAAGGACTGGGCGGACGGCTCGTAAAATTTATACTCGAAAGCGCGCCAAAATTTGGCGTCAAAAATGTCGTCGCGCTGATATTTTCCAGCAACGCCGCTAGCCTAAATTTGTTTGCGAAATTCGGCTTTACGCGCTGGGGTGAGCTACCCGAAGTCTGCGATATGGGCGGCAAAATCGAGAGCTTAACGATACTGGGCAAAAAGCTGGGGTAAATTAAATTTGATCCTGTAGATTAGAATACCTGCGCTTTTACCACGCTACATCTCAATCGCGCTACCAATAATTTCAGGTACTGCGCCGATTTTAACGCTTAGCGGGCTTAAATTTGCAACCTCGTACACCGATACAAATCATGCCGACAATGAAGCCAAATTTGGAGTAAATTTGCCTCGGTAACGCGAGCGATAAGGTGAGCTATATACGGTATTTCGCATTTAACGATAAAAATAAATAGCCAAAATTACTTCATAAATTTTATATAGGTTATCAGTTAGGCAAGAAAATCTTTAACTTATTCTTAAGATATAAAATTATAATATTATTTTAAATTTTACCCCAAAGGAGACTCCATGAAGCACTTTTCACTCTCAAAGGCCGTTTTTATGGCGGCGAGTTTGGCCCTACTCGGGCTAACGGCTGCGAATGCGCAGGAGAAATTTTCCCCCGTTATCGTCATTCACGGCGGCACTAGCGGGCTTGATCTAACCAAAGAGGAATTTAAAATCCGCGAGGAGCCGATGAAAAAGGCGCTTTTAGCGGGTCAAGCCGTGCTTGAGAAGGGCGGTAGCGCGATGGATGCGGTAACGGCGGCGATAATGGTGCTTGAGGACGATCCAAATTTCAACGCGGGTAAGGGCGCGGTATTTACCGCCGACGGATTTAACGAGCTCGATGCCTCGATCATGGACGGCTCGACCAAAAAAGCGGGCGCAGTCGCGATGGCAAGGCATATCAAAAACCCTATCCTAGGCGCCAGGCTCGTGATGGATAAGACGTGGCATACGCTGGTTGCGGGCGAGGGAGCCGACAAGCTCGCTAAAGAAAACGGCCTAGAGATGGTCGATCAGAAGTATTTTTTCACGCAGTTTAGATACGACGCGCTGCAAAAAGCTAAAGAGAAACAAAAACTACTACTTGATAGCGAAAAGGTAAAAAAGACGTCGCTAAATTTGCACGAGCGCCCGTATCTTGGCACCGTAGGCGCGATCGCGCTGGATAAAAACGGCAACCTAGCCGCAGCGACCAGCACCGGCGGCATGACTAATAAAATGACCGGCCGCATCGGCGATAGCCCGATAATCGGCTCGGGAACCTACGCAGATAACGACTCGGTGGCGGTTTCTTGCACCGGCACGGGCGACATCTACATGCGCGTAAACGCCGCGCACGAGGTCTCAGCTCTTTATAAATATAAAACACAAGACGTGCAAAAAGCAGCCGAAGATGCAGTAGCTCAGGTCAAAGCGCTCGGCGGTAGCGGTGGCATCATCTCGATCGACAAGTACGGACACACAGGCTTTGCATGGACGAAAGATAAGCTCGGAATGTATCACGGCGAAGCAAGGCTCGGAGAAAAACCGGTCGTTTACTGGCCGCTAGGCGAGAAATAATCAAATTTGCCCCGCCTATTTTGACTCGGGCGGGGTAAATTTAGTTAAATTTTGGTAGCTTATTCAAAAATATTCAAATTTGTATTTTATATAAAACACGAAATCAAATTTAAAAGACAGCAAAGCCAAACAGTGCTTCGCCGCTCAAATTTATTCTATTTTACGCTATTTTCCGCCTTAAATTTAGCCAAAAGCTCCTCGTCGCATTTTGGGCAGTATTCATGCTCGCCGCTGATGTAGCCGTGCTTGGCACAGACGCTAAAGACCGGCGTTATCGTGATGTAGGGCAGCTTGTAGTTATTTACCACGCCGCGCACGAGGTCTTTGCAAGCCGCAGCAGAGCTGATGCGCTCCTTCATATACAGGTGCAGCACCGTGCCGCCCGTGTAGGAGCTTTGGAGTTCGTCTTGCAGATCGAGCGCCTCAAACGCGTCGTCGGTGAAATTTGCCGGTAGCTGCGTGGAGTTGGTGTAGTAGATATTTTCGCCAAAACCGGCCTGGATGATATCCGGATATCGCTTTTTATCCTCTTTGGCGAAGCGATACGTAGTGCCTTCGGCAGGCGTGGCTTCGAGGTTGTAAAGGTTGCCTGTGCTCTCTTGAAATTCGCGAATTTTACCGCGTAAAAACTCTATCATCTCGATCGCAAACTCTCGCCCGAAATCAGTCGCGATATTTTCCTTGTCGTTCGTGAAATTTCGCAAAAGCTCGTTCATGCCGTTGATGCCGATGGTGCTAAAGTGATTGTTAAAGTGCTTTAGGTAGCGCGCGGTGTACGGATACAGGCCGCGTTCGTACATCTCCTGGATAAAGGCGCGCTTTTTTTCGAGCGTGGATTTGGCTAAATTTAGTAGATACTCAAGGCGGGTGTAGAGTCCCTTTTTATCGCCTTTATATAGGTAGCCCAGGCGAGCTAAATTTAGCGTCACGACGCCGATGCTGCCCGTCATCTCCGCACTGCCAAATAGCCCTCCGCCGCGCTTTAGCAGCTCGCGTAAATCTAGCTGCAAGCGGCAGCACATCGAGCGCACGTGGCCGGGTTTATAGGCCTTGTCGTTTGCGACGCGGTTGCCGTTTTCATCGACGGTGTACTGGCTGCCGACGAAATTTTGAAAATAGCTCGAGCCCATTTTTGCCGTGTTTTCAAAAAGCACCTTCGCCACCTCGCTGTCCCAGTCGAAGTCCTCGGTGATATTTACGGTAGGGATCGGAAAAGTAAACGGCTGCGAGCACTTGTCGCCCTCTGTCATAATCTCGTAAAACGCCTTGTCTATGCGGTTCATCTCTGGCTCAAAGGCGCGGTAGGTCATATCGGTTAGCTTGTTAAAGCCGCGCTTAGCGGCCTCCTCAGCAAGCCCCTCGTCCTCTAGATCGCTAAATATATGCCTATCCTCGCGCGTAGGTATCTGGTCGCGCAGATCGGACGGGCAGGTGATGTCGATCGTTACGTTGGTAAACGGACTCTGACCCCAGCGAGCCGGCACATTTAGGTTAAAGATAAAGCTGGTTATCGCCTTTTTGATCTCTTTATCGCTTAGCTTGTCGCGGAAAACGTAAGGCGCAAGATAGGTGTCAAAGCTGCTAAACGCCTGCGCGCCCGCCCACTCGCTTTGTAAAATTCCTAGAAAATTTGCCATCTGATACAGCGCCTCTCTAAAGTGCTTAGGCGCCTTGCTCTCGACCCTGCCGCGCACGCCGTTAAAGCCCTCGTTTAAAAGCGCTCTTAGGCTCCAGCCCGCGCAGTAGCCCGTGAGGCAGTCAAGATCGTGGATGTGATAGTCGCCGTTTCGGTGCGCGAGGCCCTCTTCTTTGCTATACACCTTATCCAGCCAGTAGTTGGCGATGACCTTGCCCGCGGTGTTGTTGATGAGGCCTGCGTTTGAGTAGCTGGTGTTTGAGTTGGCGAGAATTCGCCAGTCGGTGCCGTTGATGTACTCGCTGATGGTTTGGGTGGAGTTAATGTAGGTGGTGTCTTCGTTTAGTCCTAAAATTTGCTCGCGCTGAAGCTTGTGCGTGTGGCGATAGAGCATAAAGCTCTTCATCACGTCGAAGTGTCCCGCGTTAAAAAGCGCCTTTTCGATGTAGTCTTGCACGTCCTCAACGCTCAAAACTTCGCTGTCAAACACGTGCCCCATCACGTCTAAAAAGACCTTGTCGTCGTACTCTTTTGACTCGCTTTCAAAGGCTTTTTTGATCGCGTCTTGGATTTTATAAGGTAGGTATTCTTGCTTCGTGCCGTCGCGTTTTAGGATAAATTTCATTTCATTCCTTACGTTAAATTTTGGTGATAAATTTGACGAAAGTATAGGCAAAGTTGGCTTAAAATTCCGTGACCGAAATTTGCTCTCCAGGCATTTTAAAAATGTCATTTTTAAGTTTAAAATAGCTTTTAAATCACGTATATTTGGGCATCTTATAAAGGGCTTATAAATTTTCAGACAAAGCGGTTTTTGATAAGAGATATTAAATTTGAGCAAATTTAAAAGAATGCTAAAAAACAAGCAAAAGTTCAAATTTGACGAGATTTTGCGGGAGTTAAATTTGGTAAATTTGAGGGAGAGAAAGTCCCGCCGTAAAATTCGGCGGGAAAGTTTTTATTCGTCGTATCTTAAGAAAATATCCTCGCCGCCTTTTGCAAGGTTTAGGATGCCTTCGCCGCGCTTAAACGTTATCTCTGTACCGATATCATCATTCGCTAGTCTTACGCCGCTTGCCGTGACTGCGTTTTTAAGGTTGATTTTGTGACCTTTGCTGTCTTCTAGCAGGGCTGTGTTAAATTTATCGGTAGAGCTTAGTCTAACGACGTATTTCGGATCGTTTACGCCCGTAAATTTAATCACTTCAGCTTCTGATTTGGTGATTTGTGCTTTGTTTGCGCTCTCGCTTTTGTGCGCGTGGCAACCGCTAAGCATAGCAACTGCAGCAAAAGCCGCCAAAGATGAAACTAAAAACTTCTTCATTTTCGTCCTTTTTTGTGAAATGAGACTCGAATATTACTTCAAAATAGTTTATATAAAGTAAACTTAGCCAAGAAGGAGTCGTTGCTCAAGGCTAAATTTACTCGCGGGCTTACGCTTGTTTAGAAAAACAAGCCGCCGCAAATTTATCGCCGCTCCTAAAAGCTCGCGATATCAGCTAATTTTCGGCATTAATGGCAGCCGCAACCGCAGCAAGATTTAGCGCCGCCGTGAAGCTCGGTAATGTAAAATTTAACCGAGTTAAGTCCCTCTTTTAACGCCCATTCGTAAGCGCTTGAGACGAAATCCCAGTTGATGTTTTCAAATAACTTCTCTAAATACGCAGGGCGCGCGTTTCTGTGATCGACGTAGTATGCGTGCTCCCAAACGTCCGCGACTAGAAGCGGCACAAGACCGTCCGTTACCGGAGTTTGCGCGTTGCTAGTTTGTACGATTTGCAGTTTATCCTCTTTTGGATTGTAAACCAGCCATGCCCAGCCGGAGCCAAAAAGCGTAGTCGCTGCCTTTAAAAACTCCTCTTTAAAATTTGGTATATCTTTTTCCAAGCGAGCTTTTAGCTCGTCGCTCATTTGGCTTTTTTTCGCGATGCAATCCCAGTAAAAGTCGTGGTTATAAACCTGAGCCGCGTTGTTAAACACGCCGCCGGAGCTTTTTACCAAGATATCAAAGAGGCTAGCGCCCTCAAACTCCGTACCTTTTATCAAATTATTTAGGTTATTGACATAGGTTTGGTGGTGTTTGCCGTGGTGGTAGCTACAGGTTTCCTCGCTTACGACGGCGTTTGCTTTCGGATCGAAAGGCAGTTTTCTAAGTTCAAACATAATTTTTCCTTTGTAATAAAATTTATCCGTA
>CAUSAR010000024.1:0-25473 GCA_963529735.1 uncultured Campylobacter sp. | reverse complement strand
TAGTCTATTTCCACAAAATCTCCTAAATTTTTTAAATTTAAAGGGCGATTTTATCTTATTATTTATAAAAATTCAAAGCGGGGGAGAATTTTAAACGAGGATAGTAAATTCGGAAAAAAAATTTAACTTTTTTTGGTTATAATCATTTTCGTTAAATCTATTTGAAAGGCTTAAAATGATTAATGTTTTAATGATTGAAGACGATCCGGAATTCGCGCAAATCCTATCCGAGTACTTGAGCGATTTTAATATAAAAGTAACAAATTTTGAAGATCCTTATTTGGGACTAAGCGCCGGAGTAAAAAATTTCGACCTGCTTATCCTGGACCTTACTTTACCAGGCATGGATGGCCTAGAAGTGTGCAAAGAGATCCGCAGTAAATACAACATCCCTATCATCATCTCTTCTGCTCGAAGCGACATCAGCGATAAGGTCGTGGGCCTACAGCTAGGCGCAGACGACTATCTACCAAAACCGTACGATCCAAAGGAAATGTACGCGCGCATAATGAGCCTAATCCGCCGCTACAAAAAGACCAACGAAGTGCAAGAAGAGGTCGTAGATACGCTATTTAGGATAGACGAGCGCAGACACGAAATCTACTACAACAACGAAAGCTTAACGCTAACGCCGGCAGAGTACGAGATCTTGAGCTACCTTATCAAGCAACACAGCTTTTCAGTCTCTCGCGAGCAGCTAGTTTATAACTGCAAAAGCCTAAAAGACAAGGACTCAAAGAGCCTAGACGTCATCATCGGCAGACTAAGAACCAAGATCGGCGACAGCTCAAAAGCGCCTAAACATATATTTTCGGTACGCGGAATAGGCTATAAACTCATAGGATGAGATACTCCTTAACCACGAAGATTTCGGTAGTTTTCGCGCTAGCGTTTTCGCTTGTTTGCATTTTGTTCTACACGTTTGCGAGCATCCAGCTAGATAACGCGCTAGAAAAGATAAAAAACAAGCAGCTAAACGCGATAAACTACCTCATCGCCTCATACGAAAAGTCAAATCCGCCTAGCGATTTGACTAATTATTTTAGAAATTTCGGACTAACCTACGTTAAAAGCGACAAAACCGTCGCAAATGTCATAAGCACGGGCAAGACGGTCTTTGCCAAGCAAACGCAGCTGGGGCTATTTCAGTCGCTGCTTTTTCAGGATAGTTTGTATCTGCAGATCAAAAATCCTTCGTTTCAAATTTTACTCGAAAGCGACGATACGAAAAACATAAACGATCCGATCTGGGTTGGTTTTATCCTCACGACGGCGCTTCTAGTGTCGCTCTATGTTTCGGTAATGAAGTCTCTGATGCCGCTTAAAAAACTAAGCTCTGATATCAGGAAATTTGGCGCCGGAAACATGGACGTAAATATCGCCAAGCCCGACTCCGACGACGAGATCGCCAAGGTCGCGATAGAATTTGACGCTGCAGCTAGCAAAATCAGGGAGCTTTTGCGCTCTAGACAGCTGTTTTTACGCACGATCATGCACGAGCTAAAAACCCCGATCGGCAAAGGTCGCATAGTCTCTGAAATGGTGCAAAATCCTACGCACAAAACCCGCTTGATAGCGATATTTGAGCGCCTTGACATGCTCATAAACGAGTTTGGCAAGATCGAGCAGCTGCTATCCAAAAACTACGCGCTAAACTATCAGGAGTCATACTTTTCAAACATCCTTGATCAGGCGCGCGACATGCTGATGCTTGATAAATTTGAAGAAAAAGTAGACGTAGATATTCGCCGAGATATATTGCTACGCGTGGATTTCGGACTCTTTTCGCTCGCGATCAAAAACCTCATAGATAACGCCCTAAAATACGCCGACGACAAAAAGGCGCAGGTTATCTGCGACGCGGACGGTATCGTCGTGAGAAATCTAGGACAACCGCTACAAAATCCTATCGAGTACTACATGCAAGCCTTTATCCGCGAAAAGGGCAGCAAAAGCAGCGGCATGGGGCTAGGCCTTTACATCATCGACCACATCTGCCGTATGCACAAATTTAGCCTAAAATACTCATACGAGGATGGCTTCCACTCATTTAAAATTTGCACCAATCCAAAGGAAAGCGTTGAAAAAAGGGCTTGAGAAATTTAACGAGCTCGTGGCGGCCTTTGAGCGGCTACCGGGCGTTGGCAAAAAGTCCGCCCAGCGCTACGCCTATCACGTATGCCTAAAGGATAGCTTCGGCGGACTAAAGCTCGCGCAAAGCATTGAAGACGCCGTGAGATTTACTGGCAAATGTCAAATTTGCGGTGGGCTTAGCGAAGATGAAATTTGCGACATTTGCAGCGATGAAACGCGCGACAAGGAGCTGCTAGCCGTCGTAGAAAGCCCAAAAGATATCCTAGTTTTCGAGCAAAGCGCGATCTACCGCGGACGCTATTTCGTACTCGAGGAGATAACGCCGGAGCAAACCGAAAAACTACGCGATGTCATCCGCCAAAACGGCGTAACCGAGATTATTTTTGCACTAACGCCGGGACTTAGCAGCGATGCGGTGATGATATTTATCGAGGATAAGCTAAGCGGTTTGGGCGTTAAATTTAGCAAGATAGCCCAAGGCGTACCTACGGGCGTAAATCTCGAAAATATCGACCTTCTCTCGCTTATGAAGGCGCTTGATAGTAGGACGGAGCTGTAAATTTAACTCAAGCGCGTGAGGCTTTTTATAAATTTAACGCTACGTTTTTAAATTCGCTCGAATTCAAATTTAAGACTAGGCGAGCAAATTTCCGTCGTATTTCAAACAGACAAACCGCTTCAAATTTAACCCATTACCAAAACTAGTTAAATTTAGCACGCAGTCCGAAAATCAAATTTGATATACAACAAAGAACAAAAAGAGAAATTTACGACCCGAAGGCCGTAAATTTAAGCCGCCCGAAATGAGCGAGAGAAGTTATTTCGTAGTTTTTTGGATATACGAGAACTCGGAAATCTTCGTCCACTCGCGAGCTTTAGCCAAAAACGCTCTTTGCGAGTCCAAAATCTCCTTAAATAGCGGATCTTTGGCTGCTTCTTCGTCTAGGATCTCGTCGCTTGCTTTTCTAAGCGCGTCCATGACGTCCTGCGGGAACGAGCGAACCTCGATATCAGGATACTCGGCTTTCATCTTCGCCCAGTACTCGGCGTTATCAAAGAACGAGCGGCTATTTAGCATGCTAGCTACCTCGTTAGCCGCGGCCTCGATCACAGCCTGAAGGTCGGCAGGTAGCTTCTCGTAGGTCTTTTTGTTTACGAAAAACTGAGTTTGGCCGCTCGGCTCTTGCCAGCCCGTGTAGTAGTATTTAGCGATCTTGTGGAAGCCGAGACCCATATCAAACGCAGGGCTCACCCACTCGACCGAGTCGATCGTGCCCATCTCTAGAGCCATGTATAGCTCGCCGGTTGGGATAGTGTTTATCGTCGCTCCCACGCGCGCCATAACCTCGCCGCCAAAGCCTGGGATCCTGATTTTTAGGCCTTTTAGATCATCTACGCTTTTGATCTCTTTTTTAAACCAGCCGCCCATTTGCGTGCCGGTATCCCCCGCAAGGAAAACTTTGATATTGTATTTGTCGTAAACTTTTTCCTCTAGCTGCTTGCCGCCGCCGAATTCATACCAAGCGCGAAGCTCGGTCGCGGTCATACCAAAAGGCACAGCAGTGAAAAACATAGTGTTTGCGTCCTTGCCCTTGTAGTAATAAGACGCAGTGTAGCCGATATCGTACTGACCTCCCTTAACGAAGTCTAGGATACCAAACGGCGCCTTGTGCTTAGACGGATAGTCTATCCTCACCTCTAGCCTGCCATCACTTAGCGTCTCGACTACGCGTTTAAACTCTTTCGCCGCGTCGCCCAAAACCGGAGTCGTGCTCTCCCAGGTACTGGCTAGCTTTAGTTTATAGGTTTTGTCCGCTGCGTTCGCGCTTAGCGCTAAACCGAAAGCAGCCAAAACCGCTAAAAACTTTTTCATTTTTGCTCCTTAAAATAAATTGGCCGATTATACTTATTTTTTTTAAAAATTTGGTAAAATTGCGCAAAAAAGGGGCATCCATGAATAAAAAAACCAAAATCCTAGCCACGGTCGGACCGGCCAGCGAATCCATAGAGGTTATGGAGCAATTAGTTTTAGCCGGAGTCAATGCTTTTAGGCTAAATTTCAGCCACGGCACGCACGAATATCACAAATCAAATATCGATAAAATCAGGCAAGTAGAGGCGAAGCTCGGGCGCAAAATAGGCATATTTCAGGATATCTGCGGCCCTAAAATAAGAGTCGGCAAGCTAGACAGAAGCGAATTTAAACTAAAAATCGGCGATACGCTTATCTTCGTAAAAGAGGAAATAATCGGCGAGCAAATAGACGAAAATCACTATAAGCTTTGCATAAATCAGCCTCAAATTTTAGCCGCGCTAAAAACGGGCGAATACATCTACCTATGCGATGGACAAATCTGCGCCAAAATCACGCAAGCAAGCGCCCAACAGGTGGAAGCCGTAGTCGAAAACGACGGAGTGCTTCGCTCGAACAAGGGCGTAAATTTCCCAAATACCAAGCTTAATATCGAAGTTATCACGCCTAAAGATTTAAAAGATTTGGAATTTGGCGCCAAAAACGGCGTTCATTTCGTCGCGATCTCTTTCGTTCAAAACGCAAACGACATAAGAAAAGCTAGAGAGATACTAAAGGGCTTTGGCTCCAAAGCTCAAATTTACGCCAAAATAGAAAAATTTGACGCCGTGGAGAATATCGACGAGATCATCGAGGCCAGCGACGGCGTGATGGTCGCTCGCGGAGATCTGGGAATCGAGGTGCCCTACTATAAGGTGCCGACGATCCAAAAACTCATCATCAAAAAAGCAAACGAAGCAGTTAAGCCAGTCATCACGGCTACACAGATGATGCTAAGTATGGCCGAGCACGAAACAGCTACTAGAGCCGAGATCAGCGACGTGGCAAATGCCGTACTAGACGGCACCGACGTGGTCATGCTAAGCGAAGAAAGCGCGGTCGGCATAAACCCAGTCGCCGTAGTAGAAGCGATGAGCAATACCATAATCCAAACGCAGCAAATTTACCCTTTTAACAAATTTGATTTTGACCGCTACGACGATACGGACATGATGGCGTCTAGCACCGCCAGGCTCGCCTCTGCACTAAAAGTAGACGGCATAATCGCGCTAACCTCATCTGGCGGCTCGGCGGCAAAACTAGCCAGATACCGCACGGATATAGATATCATCGCCATAACGCACAACGAGCAGGCCGCATATAGGCTAACTCTTTGTTGGGGCATAACGGCAGCATTCGTGATAGAAAAAGAAGAAAGACTGCACACGCTCATGGCCAAATCAATCAAAGCCGCGATCGAAAAAGGCTACATAAAAGACGACAAAAGCTACATCATGACGGCTGGCTATCCGACGGGAGTGGCGGGCAGCTCGGACCTGATCAGGATTTTAAGAAAAGCTCAGATAGATTATTATCTAGAAGAAGCCGATAAGTAAAGGGCTTTTCGCATCGAGGCTTCGATTTTGGCCTCGTCAAGCGAGCCCTCGAAAAATAAATTTAACGCCTTTACCGCCTGAAAAAGTAGCATCTCAGCGCCGTCTTTGTACGCTAGCCCGCTAGCGGTGGCTAAATTTAAAAAAGGCGTTTTTTTGCCGTAAATCACGTCAAAGGCAAATTTGCTTTCATCAAAAATCGGACACAAAATCTCGATCGGCGCGGGCAAATTTTCGTCTTTTAGTCCTGCCGAGGTCGTATTTACGACGAGATCAAATTTGGCGTCTTTAAATTTGCCAAAATTCGCCCAGCTAAATTTTTCAAATTCAGTAAAATTTGCCAGCCTCTCCTCGCTTCTATTTAGTACGCAAACTCGCACGCCGCGGCTTTTTAGCGCATATGCAACCGCTCTAGCCGTCCCGCCGGCACCCAAAATAAGAGCTGAATTTATATATCCAAAACTCTCTATCGCTCGTAAAAATCCGGGCGCATCGGTATTGTAGCCGTAAATTTTATCGCTGCGAGATACGAGAGTATTTACAGAGCCGATTTTAGCAGCCGTTTCGTCTGGGGCGTCGCACTGCGCTAGCGCTGCTTCTTTGTGAGGTACGGTGACGTTTGCGCCGCTTAATTTTAGTTCTTTAAATTTGGAGATGAGTTGCGAGCCGTCTGCTAGCTCGTAGCGAGTATATAGGGCTTCGCGAGATAGACCGAGCTCGCCGAGGGCTAGATTATGTAGCCTCGGCGAAACGGAGTGGGATATAGGGTTGCCAAAAACGGCAAAAACCATCATTTTATATTTACGATAAAGGCGTTTGGAGCCGCGCTTTGCTTGATTTTAGCAAGCTCGCTTTTTAACTGCTCGCCGCTATAAGGGCCGACTAGCACCTTGATGATTTCGTTACCGTTTACGTTCGTCCTATATAGCTTATAGGCGTATCCTGCAGCTTTTAGTTTGCCAAGCTCAGGCGCTTTTTCATTAAAGTGCTTAACGGCGAAAACTTGCACGTAACTACCGCTGTGAGCATCGCCGCCGCTAGCTGCAGGAGCTTGTTTAGCCGACTTTTGTTTTGCCTGTTTTTCTTTAGCAGCATCGTTTTTAGGCTGTTTTGCAGCTTTTTCTTGCTTAGGCTCTTTTTGTTTTACTGCGTTTACGTGCTGCTTAGGCTCGGTTTTTGGTTCGCCAGGCTGCGGACTAGGAGCGTCGTTTTGTTTTAGCGCCCCTTGTATGGTCGCAGGCTCCGTCGGAGGCATGGCGGGATCGCCGGCCTGCGCCTCTTGCTGTTTTTTATCCTCTTTTTCCTTAAGCGCTTTTACCATATCCTCAAAGCTATCTTGGCCTTTGTTTTCAGGCACGATAGGCACCTGCTCAAAGGCAGGATTTGGCTGCTGCGCCTGAGGTTCGGATGGAGGAGGCGGAGCGACTGGAGGGACGTTAGCTTGTGCTACTTGCGGTGCAGGCTCGCTAGGCGGCGTAACAGGTACGCTCACTTGCTGAGGGATACTTCGCGTATTGTCCGGCTCAGGCGGCAAAACCAGCCTAGAATCCGTTTGTGCAATCTGATCGTTAGTTTCGGAGGAATTTAAAAATTTCATCACGATGAGAACAGCTAAAAAGATAATGACGAAAACTGCGACGAGGATGAGTATCCTCTTAACGCTTTTGCTCTTTTTATCCTCGTTGTTATCAAGCATGATGTCTCTTAGCTCGTTATACTCCATTTTTTTCTCCTTACATATGTTTTGACCAGCTTGCGCCGCGCTCTTTTTGATAAACTTTGTACGGCAACGTCAAGATGTTAAATTCTTTCGGTAACTCCATCGTCGGAAATACTCTCCACTCTTTGACCAAACGCGAACTAAGCAACATAGATAGTTTATTCGCTATCTGATAGCCCTCATTTAGCGTCGTGTGCCCCTTGTGTACATAAAGGTGCAAGTGCCCCGGCGTCTTGCTCTCGTAGGCGGTAAAATTTATAAACCCCTCCTCGCGGAGCAAAAGCTGAGCACGGTGCCAAAAGCGCTCAGGCATCCTGCCGTTGTAGTCAAAGACGATATTTTCGACCTTGTCGCCCGGAAGTATCAGCGAGTGCGCGACCGTGATCTTGCCCTCGTCGTGATCTTTTATCACCTGATAGCTTAGAGACTCGTTTATGAGCTCAAATTTGTTAAAAAATGTCCGCCCTTTATACTCGATCTTGCTTACGATGCTATCACGCTTGATCCAGTAGTGGCTCGTGTTCATTTTGATTAGCGCGGTGTCTATGCTCTGCATCAATAAGTCGCCCTATCATAGATGATAAATTTGCTCGCAAGCTCTTTTAACTCGGCTTTTACTTTCTCTTGAAGCGCTGCGTTATTTATATCGCTTAGCACGTCGGCGATTTTGTTTGCGATGATCTCAAATTCGGCTTCTTTCATGCCGCGAGCCGTAAGCGCCGGACTTCCAATGCGGATACCGCTTGTAACAAACGGGCTTCTAGTTTCGCCTGGAACCGTATTTTTATTTACCGTTATGCCCGCATTGCCAAGGGCGATGTCAGCATCTTTACCGCTAAATTCGCGGTTTAAAAAGCTCATTAAAACTAGATGGTTATCGGTACCGCCGCTAACTAGATCAAAGCCGCGTTTTACTAAAATTTCAGCTAGCTTTTTGATATTTGCCTTGACTTGTTTGGCGTAAATTTTCCATTCAGGCGAAAGGTTATGTTTAAAGCCAACCGCTTTTGCAGCGATAACGTGAACGAGCGGTCCACCCTGAATACCAGGGAAAATAGACGAATTTATCTTTTTAGCGTACTCTTCGTTATTTGTCATAATGATACCGCCTCGAGGTCCGCGAAGAGTCTTGTGAGTAGTCGAGCTCACTACGTCGCAGTGCGGAAACGGGCTCTGATGCTCGCCGGCTACGACTAGACCAGCGATGTGCGCTACGTCTGCAAATAGTATAGCGCCGACGGCATCGGCGATCTCGCGAAATTTCTTAAATTCGATCTCACGCGTATATGCGCTCGCGCCGCACACGATCACCTTAGGTTTTACGATTTGCGCGATTTCCATTACTTTGTCGTAGTTTATGCGTCCGTCAAGCTCCACGCCGTAGAAAAAGCTCTGATAAATTTTACCCGAGCTGCTTACTTTTGCGCCGTGAGTTAGGTGTCCGCCGTGGCTTAGATCCATGCCTAAAATTTTATCACCCGGATTTAAAAGCGCGCCGTAAACGCCCTGGTTTGCCTGCGAGCCCGAGTTTGGCTGTACGTTTGCAAATTCGCAACCGAAAAGCTCTTTGCAGCGATCAATAGCTAGCTGCTCGATCTGATCGACGTATTCGCAGCCGCCGTAGTAGCGTTTGCCTGGATAGCCTTCCGCGTATTTATTGGTTAGGACCGAGCCCATTACTTCCATTACTTCAGGATAGGTAAAATTTTCGCTCGCGATCATTTCGAGGTGGTCGCATTGGCGTTTTAGTTCTAAATTTACTAAATCAAAAATTTCTTTATCGTAGCTTTGCAAACTCATTAATTCTCCTTGGTTTCGTTTTTTTGCGGTCTCATCGCAGGGAAAAGCACCACGTCGCGGATGGATTTTTTATTGGTTAGTAGCATCACGAGCCTATCTATGCCGATACCCTGCCCGGCAGTCGGAGGCATCGCGTAGCCAAGAGCCCTCACGTAGTCCTCGTCCATCTCATGAGCTTCGTCGTCGCCGGCGTTTTTGGCTTCGATCTGCGAAGCGAAACGGCCGTATTGATCGATCGGGTCGTTTAGCTCGTTAAAGCCGTTAGCTAGCTCGCGTCCTGCTATAAACAGCTCAAATCTCTCGGCGATATCTGGATTTGCGTCGCTTCTGCGAGAAAGCGGGCTGATAGAGATCGGATAGTCGATGATAAAGGTCGGATCGGTTAGCTTGCTCTCTACGTAGTTGTCGAAAAGCTCGGCCTGCAAATGCCCCAAATCAAGCTTAGCGTTTGCCTCAAAGCCGTCCGCTTTGAGCTTGGCTAAAATTTTATCCTTATCGTCAATGACAGCTTCGTCTAGTCCGCCGATTTCTACGAGCGCCTTTTTGTAGCTTATGCGTTTAAACGGCTTGCTAAAATCGATCTGCATACCGTCAAATTCGATGATTTTGGGCATATCTAGTTTATCAAGAAGCACGTTAAATAACTCCTCGGTTAGCCCCATCAAATCGTGATAAGTGTGCCACGCCCAGTAAAACTCGATGCTTGTAAATTCAGGATTGTGCGTTAGATCCATACCCTCGTTGCGGAAATTTCTATTCATCTCGTAAACCGCATCAAAACCGCCCACTATGAGCCGCTTGAGATAAAGCTCGGGCGCGATGCGTAAAAATCTCTCCACGCCAAGCGCGTTATGAAATGTGACGAAAGGCTTAGCGTTGGCTCCGCCAGGGATCGGGTGCATCATCGGGGTCTCAACCTCTAAAAATCCCTTGTCCTCGAAAAATCTGCGAATCGTGCTAACGATAACCGAGCGGCGCTTAAAATCAGCCCTAACCTCGGGATTCATTATCATATCTAGGTATCTTTGGCGGTATCTAGTCTCGATATCCGTTAGTCCGTGAAATTTCTCCGGAAGCGGCGAAATAGCCTTTGATGCTAAAGTTAGCTCGCTAACGTGCATCGAAAATTCGCCCGTTCGCGTGACGAAGGCATATCCGCGTACATATATGATGTCGCCTACTTCGATATTTTTCTTTACGACCTTAAACCAGTCTGGATCAAGAGTCTTGTTGCTAAAGTAAATTTGAATATTGCCGTCCTCGTCCTCGATATTGGCAAATATCGCCTTGCCAGCATCCCTAATGAGCTTAACGCGTCCGGCGATGCTTACTAGCTGACCTTCGGCACTCTTTTCTTCGGTGTCTATTATATGTTTAAATTTGAGCCTAAATTTAGTTATATCCATATCGCGGCGTAAAAAATGCGGATAGGGATTTACGCCCGCGTTTCGTAGCTCGTTTGCGGTCTCTAATCTTTGTATTTCTAATTGATTTTCAAATATCACTTGCCACCCTTTGCCTCTTTGGCATTGCACTCTTTGCACACTCCGTAAAGCTGCATCATGTGTCCGGTTAGCTTAAAGCCATGCTCTTTTGCGATGTTTGCTTGTCTTTTTTCTATGGTTGCGTCTTCAAATTCTATGATTGTTCCGCATCTGCGGCATATCATGTGGTCGTGGTGAGGCTTAGTGGCAAGCTCGAATTTTTTACCTTGTGAGCCAAAGCTGATAGAGGTTACCATCTCGGCCTCTTCGAGCAAATTTAACGTCCTATAAACGGTTGCTATACCGACGTTTAGGTCGGGATAGGTCTCTTTAATGAAAAAATAGAGTCTCTCCGGAGTGAAGTGCTCGTCGTTGTTGTAGAGCGTTTTTAGTAGAACTTCTCGCTGTTGCGTGTATTTTAGGCCATTGTCTCTCAAAATTTTTTTAAATTTATCAAGAAGCGCGTCGTATTCTAAATTCTCAATCATTATTTATACTCCTTAATCGTCGAATTTATCTCCAAATTTGGTCTTTGCTCCTGCATAGATGCGTCAAACGGCGTTTCGATATTTCCCACGCCGCCTGATATGCCTTTTACGTTAACATTCATTATCCATTTGCCGGTATCCAGCAAAATCGGGTACAGTTTACTTCCCCTAAAATACGGCTCTATTTTGTTGTTTAAAACTTGAATATTTGAAATAGTCACTATCAAAACCGCAAAAACTAGGAAAATTTTAGCGCTTCCGATGACAAATCCGCCCATTTTATCCAAAAATCCAAGTCCGCTTAACCCTACTAATCTCGATAAAAATGCGCCGATACCCAAGCAAAGTATCCAGAATACGATAAGCGTCGTTAAAAATCCAGCAAAAAACAGAATAGAATCGCCCTCTATTTTATAAACATTATCGCTTATTAGATGACCGACTCTAATACCGAATCTACTAGCCACCACGATACCGCCGATTAGACCGATGAGGCCAAATATTTCCTTTATCAGTCCGCTTATCACACCTTTTATACCCAGTATCAAAACCAATGAAACGACAACTACGTCAAATAGAGTAACAAAATCCATTACATACCTAACAATGGCGCGAGTTCTTGCTGATTGGTTGAATATCTCATCGCCATTTCTTTCGTGATTTGATTTGCTCTAATAGCTTTCATTAAGGACTGCGTTTGCGTCATCATGCCGGT
The DNA here is from genome assembly GCA_963529735.1 of uncultured Campylobacter sp. GTDB lineage: Bacteria > Campylobacterota > Campylobacteria > Campylobacterales > Campylobacteraceae > Campylobacter_A. Next base: position 13,767 of record CAUSAR010000024.1, on the reverse strand, counting down.
TACTTGTTGGTTTAGCTGCATTTGGGAGTAAATTTGATGCACCTTGTTTTCTCGAATAAGGTTTGCGATAGCGTTATTATTTATCAATATCTCATGTATAGCAAGCCGTCCGCTACCGATTTTAGGAAGCAGGCTTTGCGATATAACCGCCGTTAACGAAACCGAGAGCATATTTCGCACCTGAAGCTGCTCGCCACCCTCAAAGCTATCTATGATACGGTTGATAGTCTGAATAGCCGAGTTTGTGTGCAGCGTGCCAAATACTAAGTGGCCAGTCTCTGCTGCCGTAATAGCCGTAGATATCGTTTCTCTATCTCGAAGCTCGCCCACCAAAATAATATCAGGGTCTTCGCGAAGCGCGCTTTTGAGCGCCTTAGCATAAGACTTGGTATCCACGCCGACGTTTCTATGAGAAAAAAGACCTTTTTTATTCGTATGTACGAACTCGACAGGATCTTCTACAGTAATAATATGCTTTCTTTCGTTTAAATTTATCTCGTTTAGCATCGCGGCAAGCGTCGTCGATTTACCGCTACCCGTAGGTCCGGTGACCAAAATCAGTCCCTTTTCGCGCTTTACCACTTCTTTAAAAATAGCAGGCGCTCTAAGGTCGTCAAGAGACGGAATGTCTGTCGGAATAATACGAAATGCGGCAGCCAAATCGCCGTTCATAGTATAGTAATAGTTGCCTCTAAAACGTCCGACGCCGGGAAGCTCTATTGCGAAGTCAAGCTCCCTATTTTCCTCAAGATCGCTTTTTTGCACGTCGGTTATGAGTGCATAGCAGATATCTTGTATATCGTGCCCTTTTAGCACGCCGAGCTCAAGCGGCCTCAAAGTTCCGTCTATTCTGATCTGCGGCTCACTTCTTGCGACAAGGTGCAAGTCACTGGCCTTATTGTGGACGACCGTTTTTAATAACGTCTCCAAGCTTACGTCTATTTTTTTGGGCTCTAAACTATCATTTTGAGTTTCTTGCCTTATTTGCTCCATATAAAATTTTCCTTATTCTATAATTTTCGGCACGACAAAGAAGTGTTCGCTACTCATCGGAGCGTTTTTAAGTATAGTTTCTATCACATCAGAGCTCACGCTTACGTCTTCTCTTAACGGAGTTCCGCCCTCTCTGGAGCTTACTACCGCTTGAGAAGCGCTTAAATCAAGCTCGTCTAGTATACCAGCAAAGCTCAAAATTTCACTGAGTTGACCTTCGATTTCCCTTCGCTTGTCGCTCTCGACTTTGAGCGAACTAAGCTTTTCAAGTTTGGTTAATAAAGTATCGTCTATCTGCATAAAACCTCGTCAAATTTTTAAAATTTTCCGCATTATAACACAATTTGCCTTGATTTTTATGCTGTTTTATATTTATTATGCTACAATTACGAACTTTCAATAACTAAAATTTAAGGAACAAACTTGGCCATCAAAGATGATATTGATTCTATAAAGGAAGAGTTAAATACTCAAGAACAATTTTTAGAAAACATAATCAAAAGCGAAAGATTTTTTAAAAGATATAAAAAAATTATCATCGGTGCGCTCGCCTTAGGCGTCATCGGCGCAGCGGGATACTATATAAACGGCGCTTTAAAAGAAAAAGAGTTTAAAGCCGCAAACGCTGCATATGCAAAACTGATACTTAATCCAAAAGACGAGCAAGCAAAAGCCGAACTAAAGCAAAAAGACGCCTCGCTTTACGCGCTTTACGAGTTTAAAAGAGCGCTTGATAACAACGACACAAACGCGCTAAAATCGCTAGCGAACGAGCAAATAGATCCGCTTTTAAAAGATATCGTAAAATCCCAGATAAACGAGCCTAGCGGCCAAATTTTGACTTCATATAAGGCCGTTGTTAGAGGGTATGAGCTAATGAAAGAAAATAAAATCGACGAAGCAAAAAACGAATTTAAAAAGGTTCCTTTAAATTCTCAGCTTCAATCCATCGTCAAAAATTTAGAACACTATCAAGGAAATGCAAAATGAGAAAATTTCAAGCTATTTTAGCGGCTGCGCTCTGCGTCGCGGTACTTGGCGGATGCAGTACGAAAAGGCAGTATTTCGAGCCGACCGACGTGCAAAATGAAAAAATTTCAGAAAACAGGCTACCGGCTAGCATCGCGACGGCAAGCATAAACGGAGCGGTGCTAAAAAACGGTATGGTGATAACTAAAAACGGTTTACTAGTGCCTGAAACAAAGCTGACAAAAGGCGCTACTTTGTTAAATTACAGCGACGATAAAATTATAAGCTCTGATCTGGACGGAAATTTGATCGTTGCAAACAGCTCAAACGAAATTTTATTTCAAAGAAGCTTCAATGAAGCAATCGTTTCAGCCGCTCTAGAAGATAATAAACTAGCCCTTTTAAGCGCGGGCAATGTCATATATCTCATAGACATTGCAACAAACGATACTTTGCTCGAGTTTGAAAGCTCAAACGTCTATGCGCAGGACTCTCGCGTCGCTGCGCCGTTATTTATGAGCTCGCTCGTTATATTTCCTACGCTTGACGGAAAGATCATGATAGCCGATAAAAACCAAGGCCGAATTTTACGTGACGTGGTCGTGAGTAGCGAGCAGTTTTTTAACAACATCATCTCGCTCAACGTCGTAAACGACACGATGATAGCCGCCACCGGCAAACGTATCGTCTCGATAAATCCAGAAAAAACGGTTTATTATAACGGCGAGATCAAAGACATCGTCATAAACGGCGAATATATATATATCTTGCTAAAAGACGGAAAAATCGTGCTTAGCGACTTAAATTTGAAACAAATCAAAGACGCATATTTTAAATTCGCCATCTTTTCAAGCGCCACCGTCTATAACGGCTCGCTTTATATAATGGAAAAAACAGGATATCTCATCAAGACAGATCTAGCGCTCGACAATGCCAAAATTTACGAGCTTTCAGACGAGGTCGAGAGCCAAATTTTCGCCGGCGCAAAAGAATTTTACTACGACGATTACAGTTTAGAGCTTAAATGACGAAACAAGAAATTTATCAAGTTCTGGAAGCCAAAAAGATTATCTTAAAAAATTTAAGCTGGACGGAACTTGATAAATTTACTAAAAAAAAGACCCTTGCCGCACTCACGGGCGTCGATATGAAGGGCTTTTATACGCTTTTGTTTTTTCGCAGCGCAAAGGCTAGATTTTTAAGCAAAGAGTTTGAAACAATCAACGAAATAGCCAGCAAAATCGCCGAGCAAACAGGCGTAAATTTTAAGAAAAAAGCTATTTTTTATAGCTCTGATATCTGCTCAAAAACCGCAAATTTAATGAAAGAAAACGGCTACAAACATGACTCTATGTGACGTAGGCAATACTAACGCCACCTTTTTTGAAAACGGTAAAATCACCAAAATTAGGATTGAAAATTTTAAATATTTTAGAGGCGATGAGAAGATTTATTTTATCAGCGTAAACGACGAAGTAGCCAAAAGGTTGCAAAATTCGCCCAGATTCGTAAATTTGGAGCCCTATTTTGAACTAGATACTATCTATAAAGGCCTTGGTATCGACCGCGTGGCTAGCTGTTATGCCGTAAAAAACGGTCTTATTGTCGACGCCGGTAGTGCGATAACTATGGACGTTATGATGGACTCTATGCATCTTGGCGGCACGATAATGCCCGGTATCTCGCACCTTTTAAAAGCTTGCGAAACTATTTCGTCTAGACTTAAAATCTCGCTAAATTCGCAAATCGACCTCGATGCACTCCCGCAAAAAACAACCGACGCGGTGAGCTACGGCATCATAAAGCCAATCCTGCTTCTTATCGAAAGTATGGCAAACAGCTCGAAAATCTACTTCACGGGCGGCGACGGCGAGTTTTTATCGCGATTTTTTACCGACAGCATCTACGACCGCATGCTCGTTTTTCGAGGGATGCAAAAATTAATCGAACAAAAAAAGGACATTTTATGCTAACGGTTGCTTTGCCAAAAGGCCGCATCGCCGACGAAACTCTCGCGATTTTTAGGAAAATTTTTCAAAGTTCGTTTGAGTTTGAAAACAGAAAACTATTGATGAGCGAGGGTGATTTTAAATTTCTAATGGTTCGCAACCAAGACATCCCGACCTATGTCGTAAACGGCGCTGCAGATATCGGCGTGGTGGGTCTTGACGTACTTGAGGAGCACCGTCCTGACGTCGTGCGCCTACTTGATCTAAAGATCGGTAAATGCCGCGTCTGTGTAGGCGTCAAAGAGGGCGAGGAGCTAAATTTAAACGCGCCCGAACTAAAAATCGCCACCAAAATGCCGCACATCTCGCGCAACTACTTCGCCGCAAAAGCCACCGCGCTAAAGATCATCAAACTATACGGCTCGATCGAGTTAGCACCGCTGGTCGGGCTAGCCGACGCTATCGTGGACGTCGTGGAAACGGGCACGACGATGAAGCAAAACGGGCTAAAAGTCGCCGAGACCATCATGCACAGCTCCGCTCACCTCATTGCAAATAAAAATAGCTTTATCATCAAAAAAGACGAAATTTTATCGCTTTACGAAAAAATCAAAGCGCAAATTTAAGCTAAATTTGTAAGTCGAATTAACCTGCGCCTTTACGATGCAGGTCGCTAAATTTAGCTGTAAAAAATATCTTGAAATTTGATAGTTTTTAATCACAATACTCGGCGATCAATCTTGATAAAATTTAAACCATACAAAGCTCGCAAGCCAAACCACAAAAACCAAATATACTTAGCTTTTTTGGGCGCATGGACAAATCTTATCCTTGCGAGATATGATGCTTTTTCGTAATCAAGCAGGAAGCGCCAAAACCCAATAAAAATTAAAGTCAAATTTGACGCCGCCGTCGCAAAAACAAAAGTCTAAACCAAACTTAGAACAAAAAAAGAAGGCATTAATCCATAAATAATTGCAAAAGTTAATGAAACAGGCCCTAAAGCGTGTCAAGTGCGTAAATTCGGCAATTATCTCAACGAGATTTCATTTTATAAAGCTTTACTTGGTAGTTTATTTACAAAAACCGGTACGCTTTAAAATTTCTGCAAGAGACATTATTGTTTTTATTAAAAGTTAAAATGATATAAAAATCGGCGATAATTCATCAAAAAATCAAGGCTAATTTACAAGACGGCAAAAGATTAAAGCCTCCGACAAAATAGCGTCGCAGTTAAATTTTAATCCTCATAAAGGCTGTCTCTAGGCTCGCCCAGATAAAACCCCTGAAACTCGTCCACGCCAAGCTCTACGCATGTATCAAACACCTCTTTTGAGCGGACAAATTCGGCTATTACCGTGATATCAAGCTTTTTAGCAAATGCGATAATGGCGCCTGCTATAGCGCGAGAGTCCTCGCTCGTGTCGATATTTTTTATGATGGAGCCATCGATTTTTATGTAGTCGGGCTTTAGTTTTAGGATGTAGGAGAAGTTACTATAGCCAGAGCCAAAGTCGTCTATCGCTATCTTTACGCCCATCCTGCGCACGCGCTCGATAAATGTTCCTATACGCTCGATATTTTCGATGTTTTCATCCTCTAGTATTTCAAATATCACACGTCCGGCAACTTTGTATTTATTTAATTTTTCGATGATAAACACGCTTACGTCGCCGTCGGTCATATCGCGCCCGGATAAATTTACAGAGATTACGGCGTCGGGCCTATCGGCGATTAGTTTAAAGCTTTTTTCGATCAACATTTTTTCGATATCTGTATAGCGTTTGATGCGCTTTGAAACCTCCAAAAAGACGCTTGGAGAGATGGTTTCGTTACTGTTTTGGATGCGGATTAGAGTTTCGTGCTTTACGATTTGCTTTTCTTTATTAAATATCGGTTGATAAAACGGCACGATCCTATCGTTTATGATAGCGTTTCGTATCATATTTGAGCGAGTGATTTGCTCGGCGTATTGCGGCGTATCGTCGATGTTTTTAAAGTAGCAAAAATAGTCCTTTCCGCTTTGTTTGGCAAACTCAAGCGCCACCATCGCCTTTTTAAACGTATCGGTCTCATCTAACGCAAAGCCCACCGTGCAGTGTATCTCTATCTCACTTTGCTCGCCGTCAAGTGCGGTAATATCGACGACTAGGCCTTTGATATTATCCAAAAGCTCGGTAGCTAAATCCTCATACCTATCGATAAAAAACGCCGCATCCTCGATAAACGCAAACTGATCCGGCCCCACTCGGTAAACCGCCATATTATTATCATCTGCGAATTTTTGCGAAATTTGCGTCATTCGTACTAAAATTCTGTCGCAAACTGCAGTGCCGAAGTAGTTATTCATTTTTCTAAATTCGTCGATATCCACAATGATGATTTTAGGGCTTTTCATCGCCTCCAGATCACGCTCCAGAGCTGTTTTATTAGGCAAACCCGTAAGAGAATCTCTATAAAGCCGCTTTTGCATCTCGGCATTATTGGCTACGAGCTTGGCATTAGTTTTCATTATGGAGACTTGATTATTTCTTATACTTCTATAAAAAAGCAAATATTGAAAAATACAAATAAGCACCATTACGCTCGTTACGATAAATGTATTTTTCATATTTACGATAAACCACTGCGCAAAAAGCGGATCGTCAAAACCGGAAATTTTAACGCCTTGAACCATATTGTAGCCTATTATCGCGCCGTCTATATTTTTAAAGTAGCAGATCTCGGCTTTATTGTCTGGGATTAGTTTTATACTTTTATAGACGCCGTTGCGAGCTAACTCTGCATGTGCATTGGCGTCCATACCGCAAAATTTATAGGGCAAATTTTCCCCGATTAAGCTTGGTTGTTGCGAGCTAGCTAGGATGATGAGTTCGTTTTTTTCGCCTGTTTGCTTCACTATCCACGAAGGGATAGATTTTGCCAATTCGCTATATCTTTGAAATTCCTCTACGTCGCGCTTTGCCACGTCTTTATAAATCATTTGCAATATATTCATATAGGACTCCACCTTGCTCTGTATATCGATGTTTGAGATATAGTTGGAGGAATCTTGTAGTTTTTTATAAAATATAAAACCCATAGCAAGACACGAGCAGATCACGAGTACGGCGATCGGCAGGACGATAAACTGCGTCATCGACTTTTTAAAATCTAAATTTTGCATAAAACTTCTTTAAAAAAATTACTCTCATTTTATCATTATTTACTTAAGTTAATTATAAAAGCTAAATTTTATAAAAATAGTTTATAAAGTAAAAAGAAAGCAAACCCCAGCAAAATGACCGCGCACACGTAGTTTAGCCATTTCGCGACGTTTTGCGAGATAAATTTGGCGCTTTTATGTACGGCAAACGGCATCGAAACGATCCAGATAAATATCGCCGCGACTAGCCCCGCCACGACTGCGCCCGAGTTTTCAAAGCTTTTGGCAAAGCCGGCCACGCTGAGCCAAAATCCAACGGTATACGGGTTTGCAAGCGTGACGAAAAAGCCTTTTGCATAGTTTTTGCTAAATTTTACCTCGGCCGCGCGCGAGTCCGCTGTTATCGGCCTATTAGCATTTTTAAAGATGACATAGGAGATGTAGACTAGATAGCAAAATCCAAAAATTCCGATGATTTTTTCTACCGTTTCGCCCTGCAAATACTCAAGCACGCCAAACGCTAAAAGCAGCAGATACGCCACGTCCGCGCTCATAGCACCGAGCCCGATAGCAAACGCCGCCCAAAACGACCTTACCGCAGCACTCATTATCATCACGTTTACTGGCCCCAGCGGTACCGCCGCGCTAAAACCCAGCAGCAACCCCTGCAAAAATGCGTTCATCTTCATCCTTTTTGATTTTTGTATTTTGGATTTTACCTAAATTTGAAAGGTTTGAGGTCATTAAATTTGACGCGAAAAGCGGATTTAATTTTTAATGAAGCATGCAAATTTGACTTTGGGATTTGGAAATTTACCCACCGAGACCTGCACCTTTAAGGTGCTAAATTTGGTTTGGTTAAATTTAGGATTGCAAGTTCGGCTTTCTTGCGTAAAAAACAACCGTTTGAGGTTATTTTTTACTTTGTTGTAAAGGGGGTGGGGGCTTGAATGGCGAAGTCGCTCCCCACCCCCCCCCCTTTTTTTTTAATCCCCCTCCCCCTACGACGCTTTTAAGGTGGCGACATAGCTTTGCTGACGCAAAGCGTCGCAAACATGATTCAAATTTGACGTTTTCGAAGTGCGGGTCTCAGCGAGTAAAATTTGAAGCCGAAATTTGCAAATTTGACTTCAAATTTGAGCGAATAACAATAAGGCGAAGTATCTTGCGATGAATTTAAATGTTGCGACGAAATTTTCGACCGAAGATAGAACATATAGTTCATCGAGGGAGGAAAATTCTAGCTCATTTAAAGGCGCGCAAGAGACAAGCCGCCGCAAGGAAAATTTAAAGCCTTACTATCTGCGCTCCAAATCCCCCTTGCCCCGCCGGCGCGTCGAAAAACTCCTTCACGCTCGGATGCTCGCGCAAGAAATTTTTGACCGCATAGGCGAGCTTGCCCGTGCCGATGCCGTGATACACCTGCACCTCGTCAAAGCCCATCACTAAGCTATCTGAGATAAATTTATCCAGCTTTTGCACCGCCTCGTCCGCGCGCAGTCCGTGCAGATCGAGCGTGACGCTAGCGTTTTGCGGCTTTTGCACGCTTAGATTTATGCCTGATTTCTTCGCGGGTGCCGGCGTTTCGCCGCTGATTTTTAGCTGATTTATCGGTACGCGCATGCTCACGTTGTCGGTTTGTATCACGGCGTCGTTTTTACCGAGGCTTGCGACGACGCCCTTTATCTTGCCGTATTTTACGCGGTCGCCGACCTTTAGCTCGGGCGGGGCGGAGATTTCCGGTTTTTGCACGGCGCGTTTGGCCTCGTTTGCGCGGTTTAGAGCGCGCTGTTTTTCCTTGGTGTCGTCTAAATTTATCGCGCGTCTAGCCTCGTTTATCGCCTTAAAATACTCCCGCTCCAATCGCGTTATAACCTCGTGTTGCTCGGCCTCGGCGCGCTCTTTTTGTTCTTTTAAATTTTCGATTAGGGAGTCTAGCTTTTGCTCTTTTTTCTCCGCGCTTTCGAGCTTTTCTTTGAGCTGTACTTCTAAATTTAACGTCTTTGTGATGATTTCGTTTAGATTTTCTTTGTCTTCGCCGTAGATTTTCTTCGCCTGCGCGACCAAATTTGCCGCGATGCCGTATCTAGCCGCGGTCTCAAAGGCGTATGATTTGCCGATCGTACCCTTTAAAAACTCAAATTTAGGCCGCGAGTTTTCCTCATCGTAAAGCGCCGCCACTAGCTCGACTTCGGGATTTTTGGCTAGCAGCATAGCAAGGCGCTTGTGGTGGGTGGTGATGATCATCTTGATATCCTGACTCATCAGCCGCTCGATCATCACGCCATACAGGCTAGCCGCCTCCTCAAAATCAGTTCCGAGCTCAATCTCATCGACTCCGATGAGTAGATTTTTTTTCGTAAAGAGTTTAGAAAAATGCACCATACGTCCCGCAAAGGTCGAGATGTCGTTTTTCACGTTTTGCGGATCCTCGATGATGGCGTCAAATTCCTTGAAATTTCCGATCTGCGATTTTTGCGCGTTTATGTGCATCGGCAGCAGGTATTTGGCTAGAAAGGCTGCGGCTATCAGCGATTTTAGCAGCATCGATTTACCGCCCGCATTTACGCCAGTGATTAGCAGTACCTTTTTACTAAAGTCGATGCTGATGCTTTTTGGATTTTTTAGCGCGGGATGGGCGAAATTTGCAAGTTTTAAATTTGACCCGCCGCTTGGCAACACGAACTCAAAATCCGCGCTTTTAGCAGTAAAAACACGCGCGCAATAGGCATCAAATACGTCAAACGCGCCGTTTATAAATTTTAAAAACGGCAAGGCCTTGTGCATCGCGGAGCTAAAAATTTTGCAGTGTTCATAGACGATTTCCTCTTTTTTATCCAGCAGCTCGCTTTGCTCTTTTTTGAGTTTTTGGATGTTTTCGGGCGCGACGTAGAAGTATCCGCCCGAGCTTCTAGCTACAACCGTGCCCTTTAGCACGTGGTTAAACCCGCCACGCACGAGTAGTGCCTCGACCGAGCTGATGTAGTGCACCTGCGTATCGACGAGGTAGGGAGTGATGGATTTTGAGTAGATGAGGCGGCGCAGATCGGCGTCTATTTGCGCTCTTTTGGCGCTAAAAGCGTCTCTGATACCGCTTAGGCGCTCGTCTACTTCGTCTTTTAGCTCGCCGTTTTTATCAAACGAGTTTGCGAGCTTTAGCATCGGCTGCGAGATCTCGATTTTAGCGAGCCACTCGCCTAGTTTGCCCTCAAATTTGAGCGTTTTTAGGTAGGTAAAGTAGCTAATAATCTTAGCAAACTCAAAAATCTCGCTCACGTGCAGCGTGGCTTGCTTGCTAAGGCGAATGAGCGCGTCGTCTAGATTTTGAGCAGGCGAGGGCGCATCAAACTGCTTTTGCGAGAGTTCTAAAATCTTTTCATAGTGCAGCCTGCTGTCGCCCGCCATAAAAAGCGGCTTTGGCCGCGCTAAAAAGGAGTTAAACCGCTCCATATAGCCTTGCAGGTCTAAAATTTTTATAAGCCGCTCAAAGCCTTCCGCATTTGTAAATTCTTTTTGCTCTCGGTGCGCCACGGCGTCTGAAATATCGCCGTTTTTTTGCTCGCGAGAGACGTTATTTTCCAGCCCGCCAGCCTCCCAAACGCCACCTTGGGTCAAATTTTGATTATCTTTAAAATTTCGCAATTATTCGCCTTTAAATTCGCAGCCATCAAGCGCGATCTTGACGCTGTTTAGCTCCTTTGCCGCGCGTTTTGCGACAAAAGAGGACGTACCGAACTCGTAGTTAAATTTAGTGTTATTTACGTCAAAATTTCCGCATTTTAGGGTTTTGCCTTGGTTAAAAAGCGCGACTAGCTCCAGCCTTTTGCCCTGCTCGCTTTCTAGCCTGGTCTCGTAAAAATACAGCGCCGCCGCGACAAAAATCACCGAAAAAGTGATGATAAATTTCGCCTTTTTGCTTAGCTTCTCGTCGCTCACGCTAAATATCGCGATCGCGGCAAGCACGCCTAAAAGTACGATTATGACCCTCATACGTCGCCTCGCAGCTGATATGTGATGTCGCCCGCGCCAAAGCCGATCACCAGGCCGTCATCGAGCAGGTTTTTCACGCCAAACTCATCCGTAAAGACTATCCCCTCGCCCTCGCGCGCGACTTTTTGCGTCATCACGGGATTGTAGCTCTTAAACTCCTCTTTTAAATTTATATCTATCGGCGTCTCGCCCGCTGCGTAAACAGGCAGGATAACTAGCTCGTCTATGCCCTCGAAGCACTCCTTAAAGCCCTGTAAATTTGCGCTTAGGCGCGTAAACCTGTGCGGCTGAAAGATCGCCGTGATTTTTGTGATGCCTAGTAGTTTGGCGTATTCAAAGACCGACTTTAGAGTGGCCTTGATCTCGGTCGGATGGTGCGCGTAGTCGTCGATGAGTACGAATTTACGGCTTGCGGTTAGGATATCGAAGCGCTTTTTGATGCCTTTAAAATTTAGTAAATTTTGCCTGATTTGCGCCAGAGACGTTTCATTTAGCGCGGCTAAGATCGCAAGAGACGCGTCCACGGCGATGTGCTCGCCCATGCCCAGCACCTCAAATTTGCCTAAATTTTTTAGATTAAACGCGGTATAGGGCACGAAATCTCGCACGATCATACTAAGCTCGGTGATATCCACGCTCGGATAAAGGCGCACGGCATCTAGCTTTAGCGTACCCAAAAACTCGTCCTCGGCGTTTATCACGCGCACCTTGGCTCGCTCCAAAAATCCGCGATACGCTGCGTGAAATTTCTCTAAATCATAGCCGTAGTGCTCCATATGCTCGGGCTCGGCGTTAGTCACGACGGCTAGATACGGGTTTGAGTTTAAAAAGCTGCTGTCGCTCTCGTCGGCTTCGAAAATGACGTTATCGCAGGGCTCGTATTTCATATTTGAGCCAAACTGCTTGGCGATCGCACCGATGATGACCGAGCCCTCCACGAGGCTAGAGAGCATCGCCGAGGTCGTGCTTTTGCCGTGCGCGCCCGCTACCGAAAACACGCGCTTGCCCTCTAGCACCATCGGTAGCGCCTCTTTGCGCGACAGGCAGTGTAGCCCTTTGCTTCGCGCTTCGACGAGCTCGATGTTGTCGGGTTTTATCGCGGCCGAGTAGATGACAAAGTCCTGATCCTTGATCGCGGCTTTGCTGTGCGGCGTGATGACGTCGATGCCCTGTGCGGCTAGCTCGCGCGTAGTCGGGCTTTCTTTGATGTCGCTACCGCTGATGATGAAGCCTTTTTCGTGCAAAAAGCGCGCGATCGCCGAGATGCCGATACCGCCGATACCGATGAAATGGACCTTTTTACGCTCGAAGTTTTGCTCTTTTGCGCGAGCCCTTTCGCCTGTATGGGTCGCTTGTCCGCTTAAATTTGACTGCGCTAAATTTTCGCGACCGAGATTTGACGCGCCGCCCGCCTCTAACGTGCGGTGAAGCCCGCTTGCTTGGTTAAAATTTCCTTGTTTTAAATTTTCCACTCGTTTTCCTCGTAAATTCTTAAAGTATTTATATTTACGTCGCCCATGAAGCAATCAACGTCGTAGCCATTTGCTCTATTGCGGCGTTCGTTATTTTTCGTATTTGCTCGGCCGCTTGTTGTTTATCCGGCCCTCTTGCGCAAATAAATCCCTTCGCATATTAGCCGTTAAATTCATTTTGCATTATTTTGCAAAATTTCAAGCCTTTTTGCATCGTTCGCCGCGATACTAGACGCCGGCCATACTCAAAGTTCGCACGATTTTTACTTAAATTTATTAGCCCGATTTTAGCGAAAATGAAATTTTGAGATGCTGAAAAGATGAAATTTATACGGATTTTAACAGGCTTTACATAAGGCCGCAAGCGTAAAGAGCCGCACGTAAAGTAAGCTAGAGAATCATCGGTAAAATTAGGAGATTTTACGCATCTGTCAACTAGCGCTTAGTACGCTTCCCAGTCGTCAAATTTGGCGCTTAAACTAGTAGTTCGCAACCAGCGTTTTATCGCGTCAGCTCAAAGCTAAGGTCGGTCAAATCCTCCACCTGCTCGGGTGCGATTTTAGAGCTTAAATTTACGCTGATCCAGTGCTTTTTATTCATATGATAGGCGGGCAAAATTTGATCGCTATCGCGCAAAATCGCCGCGAGATCGGGCTTGCATTTTAGATTTAGTATTTCTAGCACTACGCCGCTTTTAAGCCCCAGCTTGCCGCCATCCACGCACATAAAAACGGCGAACCATTTTTGGTTTTTCGCGTGGCGAAATACGGCAAATTCCGGGTGCTTGTCAAATATCCGCTCACCCTGCGCGCCGAATTTCTCCTCGATGTAGCTAAAAACTCGCTCTCGTGCGGGCATCACTTGCCTCCTTTGCAAAAGCAGGCGTCCAGATGATCGTCCACTACGCCAACGCTTTGCAAAAACGCATAGACGCTCGTGGGTCCCAGAAATTTAAATCCGCGCTTTTTCATCTCTTTTGCGATGAACTCCGCAAGCGGCGTGGTAGCGGGGATCTGCTTGATGTTTTCATAGTGATTTACGATGGGCTTGCCGTCAAATTTTGGATCAAATTTAGGCAAAAGATAGCCCCAAAGATAGTCGTAAAAGCTGCCAAACTCGCTTACGACGGCAAGAAATGCGCGGGCGTTTGCGGCAAGCGAGTTTAGCTTCAAGCGGTTTCTTATTAGTGCCGGATTTTGCATAAATTTCGCCGTCTGCTCCTCGCCATAGAGCGAAATTTTGCGCGCGT
>CAUSAR010000023.1:0-25487 GCA_963529735.1 uncultured Campylobacter sp. | reverse complement strand
AATCGTATTTCATTTGCTCTCCTTGCGTGATTTTTGCGGATATTTTAGCAAATTTGACGGGTAAAATTTGAAATTTCGCTAGATTTTTGTGAAAAACCGATATTTCAGTATTAAGATTTTTATATAGTCGCGTTTGCAAAATTTAAGAATAAAATGCTCGCATCTGTGAGGCGTAGTTAAATAATACGCACTTGATTTTCAGTCGAATTTATCTAGCAGCCTACTGGTTGATTGCTCGCAAGCAGTTTTTCTAGTTTGCGATTTTTAAAGAATTTAACGACGTCAAACGCGATCTTGGCGGCTATGAATGCTAAAAAAACGTGTCTAAAAGCATAGAATTTTCCTAAGTATTTATGCTTTTTCATGAGCTTTAGCACGAGTGTTTTTATCGCTTCTATCGGCTTTTTGATTGCTTCACCGATCATTTTGTCCTTTATCTCGTGGACAACGAGAGCGGTGATGGTTTTTAGGTATCTTTTCGTTTTGGGGGCAGGTAAATTTTGCGTCGCAGTTTTGCCGTAAACGCCGTCAATCCAAGCTTCAAAATTTTGCCGAGCGTTTTTGTTTTTTAGGAGTTTTTTGCCGGCTTTGCTTATCTCGTAAATCCCTCGCGAGCTCTTTAAAACGATCCTTTTTTCTTGCGGTAAAGCTTGAATTTTTGGGCTATTTGCTATGACATTTAAAAGCGCGTCCGTTTTGCTCTGGCTCGCACCCATTTCGCGCGATAAAAAATCCGCCATTTCTTTACGACTTGCCTTTTTTCTCTCGTTTAAAAACTGCGCCAATAAAAATAATCCTTGATAATCCATTGCAAAAAACTCTCATTATTATATTAAAATGAGAATTATACTTAAAATATATCAAAATAAAATAAAAGCCAGTATCATTTTGATTTTGGCGCGTTGAGCTATAAACCAAAATTTGAGCTTTTTACGACATTTTCGGCATAAAACAAGTGGCTTGAATTTCAAATTTGGGATTAATCTACATAAAAGTGACGGTATTTACGGTAAATTTTACCAAATCGCGCAGAGTTCTAGTGCAGTCGGCGTGCTTTGGTAAATTTACAAAAGATAGTAAATTTACCGACTAGTTATACGCACAAAAAGGGCGAAATTTAGTTACCCGTCAGTCTAAATTTGAAGCTTGGGCTTTAATAAATCAAGCAAATTTAAGCCCAAAGTAGCCAGAAATTGGTGCCAAATTTAGCTCGCAAACAAATCCAAATTTGAGACAGCAAAGGATATATCGCTAAATTTTAGCCGCCAAATTTACTGCGAAAGCAACCTCAAATTCGGCGTCAAATTTATTTAGCGGCGAGCTTTTTAAGGCAAATTTAACTAACAAAAAACTCCTGCGCAGCCTGCTTGCTCTCAAAAGGCTTCACGCAAATCTCGCGCTCGTCAATCCTAGCTCGCACCGCCGTATCTTTGTCTGCTCTTGTATAGGCAAGCGCCAGCCGCACGGCAAACTCGAGGTCGGCCTCGTTAAATTTAGTATCCACAAGGCTCACTGCGCCCACGACGCCCTCAAATTTGATCTGCGTAAATTTGGGATTATTTAGAGCTAACAGTTTGGCGTTGTCGTTTTCGTCGCGGCCGATGACCATTTTGGTGCCGTTTGTTAGGCGCAGATGGCGTCCGACGCGCAGTAGCTGCATATCAGCACTCGTCATATTTGGGTCAAATTTGATGAAATCTTTGATTTTATTCGCAAAGCTCTCGATCGTGAGCAAGCACCCGCCGCCCGGCGTCTCGTACTCGCTAAAGCCAAACTCTTTCGCAAGCGCGAGCTGTCTCTTGCGGTCGCGTCCGCTGATGGCGAGCAGTTTGCTGCGATCGACCCAGCCTTCGCGCTCTGGCTTTGTGGGCTTCATCAGCTGCGCGGACATCGGGCGCAAGATGAGGTCGTCCTCGTCGCCGGCAGCGTTTTTGACTTGCGCCATCGCGTCGCGCCTCTGGCTCATCGGACGCTGGCCGATCACCTCGCCCGTCGCGATAAAGCTAGCACCCTCCGCGCTCATCATCGCAAGCGCCGTTTTAAACATATATCCGTGGCAGTCGATGCAAGGGTTAAAGTGCTTGCCGTAGCCATGCTTTGGCGTAAAAAGCACCTCGCGCAGGTATTCGTTTCTGATATCTACGATCTTAAACTCGGCTCCTGCTTCGTTCGCGCGGCGGCGTAAAATTTCCGCCTTTTTCTCGTCGCCGCTAAAGCCGATGTCGATGTGGATCGCCGTAACTTCGATGCCTTGGCTGGTTAAAAGCTTGATAGAGATCATGCTGTCAAGCCCGCCGCTAAATAAAACTAACGCTTTCATTTTTTAAGTTCCTTTAAAATTTCGTTGATTTTTTTTAGTATCGGTTGCTTTTCTTCTAGCGAGATTTGCGACGCCGAATACTTTTTGTATAAATTTTTGTAAAATCTTGTTTTAAAAAATTTTAGATTTTGTAAAATTTCCTCCTCGTTTTTAAACGCCTCGTATTTTTCAAATATTATCTCGCGCACGGACGGCTCGTTCGCGTCCGCTCCCGCCGCGATCGCTTCGTAGACCGCCCTGTGGCGCGCGAAATAATCGGGCTTTAAATTTTCTAAAATAAATTTTTTTAGACTCTGATTTTCTATCATCGTTTTTAAAATTTGGATTTCTAGCGGGTCTTTGCGTCCTGAGTTTGCGCGGAAATTTTGCGTTTCGTAGCCCTGCGCGTTTTGCTCCGTTCCGCCGTAGCCTTGCCGCGTCGCCGAATTTGATCCGCGTGAGAGGCGAAACGACCCCTCGGCTATCTTTAAAATTTTAGCCACGAGCGGCGCGTAAGAGTTTGCGACGACGGGTTTTAGACTCGCCGTAAAGGCCTGGATCGCTTCTAGCGCTTTTTGCTTTTGCACGGGACGCGAGAGGTCAAAGCCGCTAGCTAGATGCCTGATGTAAAATTCGCCGATCTCCGTGCCGCTTTCAAAAATTTGCCGCAGATACTCTATCTTGCCTGCGACGACCATATCGGCGGGATCTGCGCCGCCCTCAATAATGACGACGCTGCCGTCGATTTCGTTTTGCGCGAGCAGCAGAGCGGACTTCGTCGCGGCGTTTATACCCGCGTCGTCGCCGTCAAAACACAAAATAACGCTAATCTCGCCGCGTTTTAAAAGCGGCAGGTGCTTGGTCGTGAGCGCGGTTCCAAGCACGGCTACGGCGTTGCTAAAGCCAGCCTTATGCAACATGATGACATCCATGTAGCCTTCGGTGATGATGATTTGATTTTTGGTAAAAATTTCGCGCTTTGCCAGGTGATAGCCGTAAAAAAGCGTGGACTTGTCAAAAACCGCGGACTGGGGCGAATTTACGTATTTTGCGGGGTTTCCGCTGATCGTGCGTCCGCCAAAGCCCACGAGCCGTCCCGCGTGCGTATAGATAGGAAATGTGATGCGGTTTATGAAGCTAGCGTAGATGCCGTTTTCGTTTTGCTTTACGATGCCGACTTCTAGGGCTTCTTTGGGCTCGATTTGATCGTTTTGCAGTAGCCTTATCGTCTGTGCACTCTCGGGCGCGAAACCTAGTTCAAATTTATCTATTAGCTCGTCCGTGATACCGCGCGAATATAAATACTCGATGGCTGCTGGCGTTTTATATAGCAGCGAGCGGTAAAAGGCGTTTGCGTTTTCTAAGATGTGCTTGTTTTCCTTCGCCGGTTCGCCGCCGCGCACGTAGTTTAGCGTGAAATTTTGCAGTCCCGCGATCTTTTCGACGGCTTCGGGGTAGCTTAGCTTTTCGTAGTCCATCACGAATTTGATCGCGTCGCCGCCTGCTTTGCACGAAAAGCAGTGAAATATCCCGCGCGACGGGCTCACGCTCATGCTCGGGTTTTTATCGTCGTGAAACGGACATACGCACACGAAGTTCGCGCCGCTTTTTTTTAGCGGCAGATAGTGCCCGACTATATCGACGATATCGGTTTGCGCTTTTAGTCTTTCTATTGATTTTGGATCGATCATAAGCGAGATTATACAATCGTTTTGCTATAATCGGCGTTAAATTTGACTTTAGAAAGCGGCATTTTGGATATATTTTTTATCGAATTTAGAGACCCGATTTTCGGCCTCGTGGTGCTAGTCGCCGCAGTGCTCGTGATCGCCGTTTTTAGCTATGCGTGGGGCGTTTTTAAGAGCAAGGACGAAAAGGCGGAGATCGCGGGATTTTTGAAAAAATTCGGCAAATCTCAAGGCCTGAGCGACGAAAACAAGCAGCTTTTGATAAACTCGGGCGCAGATACGGCTACGATGTGCTTTTTGGCTGGGACGTTTTCAAAAAGCGGGTATTTTGAAAAGGCTATCAACGTCTATGCCGTAGCTTTAGAGCGGGCTAAAAACCGAGCGGCAAAGGAGCAAATTTTTACCGATCTTGGTCAGACTTATTTTAAGGCGGGCTTTTTAGAGCGCGCAAAGAGCGTGTTTTTAGAGGCGCTAAAAATCTCTCCGCGAAATCAAATCGCGCTAAAATCTCTAACGATAATTTTCGAAAAACTAAAAGACTATGAGGGCGCGCTGCAGGCTCTGGATGCTTTGCAGGAGCTTGGCAGCGACGTGAGGGCGCAGACGGCGTATATCAAGGCGCTGCAAATTTTAGCGGATAAAAGCAAGGACGAAGCCGCTAAAATCGGCGAAATTTTAGCCCTAAAGGACGAATTCGCGCTAGTACGGCGTATGGCGATGGAGAGGTTAAATTTAAGCGGCTCGACTCTTAAAAATTTTAACGATTTCCCGCCGCTTGAGGATGTTTTGGATTTGGTTTATTATCAAAACACGCCCGTAAATTTAACCGATCCCAAGTACAAGAGCCTGTTTTTCATCAAAGGCTTGAGCGACGAGGACGGCGCGCCGCTGGGTTTTGAGCTAGAGGTTTTAAAAAAACTAAAAACGGCCGACTACGACAAAGCCGCGCTTAGCTTTAACTACGTTTGCAAGAGCTGTAAAAACGCCTTTCCGATGCATTTTTATCGTTGTCCGATGTGTAGCGAGCTAGGCAGCGTGCAAATTTTGCCTCACATCACGGAAAAATCCGATGAAAACAGTATGCCTTTTTAGCGACGGCTCGTGTCTGGACAACCCGGGCCCCGGTGGCTGGGCGTACATCCTAGAGTACGGCGAGCACAAAAAAACGGCAAGCGGCGGCGAGGCGCACACGACGAATAATCAAATGGAACTGCGCGCCGCGATCGAAGGGCTAAAAGCGCTAAAGCAGCCCTGCCGCGTGAAGCTCTACACCGATAGCTCATATGTCGCAAACGCCGTAAATGCGTGGCTAGAGGGCTGGGTGAAGAAAAACTTTAAAAATGTAAAAAACGTCCCGCTGTGGCAGGAGTATCTGGCCGCTAGCGAGCCGCACGAGGTCGAAGCGATCTGGGTCAAAGGCCACGCCGGACACCCGCAAAACGAGCTTTGCGACGAGATGGCGCGCGAGCAAGCCGTAAAGATAAAAAATAGCTTAAAAGGCGAATAATGCGAAATTTGGAAGAGAAATTAGGATATAAATTTAAAGACGAAAAGCTGCTAAAAACCGCGCTCACGCACAAAAGCGTAAAAGGCGGCGCGAACAACGAAAGGCTCGAGTTTTTGGGCGATGCGGTGATGGATCTGGTGATCGGGGATTATCTTTTTCACAAATTTTCGCGCCTAAGCGAAGGCGATCTAAGCAAACTAAGAGCCGCGCTCGTAAATGAAAAAAGCTTCGCCGAGCTCGCTAAATATCTAAATTTAGGCCAACTCATCAACATCTCGTTGGCCGAGGAGCACAACGGCGGACGGCTAAAAGCCTCGATACTCTCGGACGCTTTCGAGGCGCTGATGGGCGCGATCTACCTAGAAAGCGGCTTTGACGCCGTGCGCGCGGCTAGCCTAAAAGCCTTTGAGAGATGCTATCCCGACATAAATTTCGACCGCATGGTAAAAGACTACAAAACCGCGCTACAAGAGCTCACTCAAGCGCGCTTTGCCGAGATACCAAAATACGTGCTGGTGGGCTCAAAAGGCCCCGACCACAAGAAAGAATTTGAGATCGCGCTAATGCTAAACGAGCGCGAGATCTCGCGAGCCGCAGGCAAGAGCAAAAAAGAAGCCGAGCAAAAAGCCGCCAAAACCGCGCTTGAGATTTTAGGAGAGGGCAAGTGAATACCTTCGGACGCAAACTAACGCTAACGACGTTCGGCGAGAGTCACGCAGCGGCGATGGGCGGCGTACTAGACGGGTTTCCTGCAGGCGTGCGTATCGATTTAAATTTTATCCAAAGCGAGCTTGACAAACGAAAACCGGGCGGCTCGAAATTTGCCACGGCAAGGAGCGAAGGCGACCGCATGGAAATTTTAAGCGGCGTGTTTGACGGGCTAAGCACGGGCACTCCGATCGGCTTTATCATCCGAAACGAAAATCAAAAATCGGGCGATTATGAAAATTTACGCGAGCTCTTTCGTCCAGGTCACGCCGACTACGCCTACTACCGAAAATTCGGCATCCGCGACCACAGAGGCGGCGGACGCAGCTCGGCTAGAGAGACGGCCGTGCGCGTGGCGGGCGGCGCGATAGCTCAAATTTTGCTGGGCGAATTTGGCGTCAGCGTACAAAGCGGCGTGGCTAGCGTGGGCGAAATTTCGTGCGGCGAGCGGTTAGACTTTGATCTCGCGGCGCGCTCGGAGATATTTTCGCTGGGTAACGAAGAGGCGATGAAAGAAGAAATCCTAAAAGCTAAGCAGGAGCACGACAGCATTGGAGCTAGCGTCGTCACGGTGATCCGCGGCGTTCCGGCGGGACTTGGCGAGGGGCTGTACTATAAATTTGACGCGGCAATCGCGGCTGCGATGATGGGCATAAACGGCGTCAAAGCTATAGAGGTCGGCGAAGGCGTGAGTGCTAGCAAGATGCGCGGCAGCCAAAATAACGACTCGATGGGCGCGGCGTATGCGGGCGTAAATTTGAGCGCGGATAACCCTGCTCTTGACGGTGCGGGCGAGCGGTCAAATTTAAACGGAGACAAATTTGACGAATTTAAAAGTGCTTGCTGCGACTCAAATTTGGACGAGAAATTCGGTTTTGCCTCAAACCACGCGGGCGGAACGCTGGGCGGCATGACGAGCGGACAAGAGGTCGTGATAAAAACGCATTTTAAGCCGACTCCATCGATATTTTTATCTCAATCGACGCAAGACGTGCACGGGGAGGATACCCTCTGCGAACTACGCGGGCGGCACGATCCGTGTATCGGAGTGCGCGGCAGCGTCATAGCAACTGCGATGGCGAGGCTCGTAACGGCTGATATGTTACTTTTAAATTTGAGCGCAAATCTAGCAAATTTAAAGAAAATTTACGGCTAACTCCAAGATAAACCGCACCCCAAATAAAGCTGAGCAAAACGGACGCTGCGCGCGTAAAATTTGCGATGATTTTTACGCACGTTTGGGCGAGTCGGCTGCAAATTTCGACTAAAAATACGTAAAATCACGCCGTGAAATTTATAAAAAATCGGACATTTTCGCGCGCGGCAAAGACGTTTGGCAAATATATATTTACGACATAAACGTCTAGAAAAACGGCACAACGGACGCATTTGATATAAAAATGTCTCACATGGCGGCTTAGAAAATTTACTCGCTGACGCTATAAAATATCTAAAATTTATGCAAGAAATAATAGAAAATAGAACGCGGTGAAGAGCTAGGAGTGCACAAATTTAGACTCTTTAACCCTAACGGCAAGAAAAAGTACATCCTAAAAATACTTGCCAAACAGATTACAAGGCACGAAAATCTAAACCTTGGCACGATATTTATGCGGACGAGTCGGTTGATGGCGTTTGCAATGAATTTTATAGATCTCTAAAAGCATCTCCCGCGAAATAAGCCAAATTTGCTTCATTTTGTGTTTAAATTTGCGGGATTTTTAACTAAAATTTAGAGTTTTACTGCTACGCCAAGCGGTGGTCGCCCTGAGGTCAACGGCATTGCGACAAGCGTGCGTAAATATCAAATTTACTCTTGTTTTCTTGTAAAATCAAATTTGGCAATTAGGCCGTATCGCATAACTCGGTCACTCATAAGGTCGCCGATAAAACAGTTAAATTTAAAGACATTCCAGTTTTAGTTTTTTGACGTTTATGCGTAAAATTCGTATAATTTATCGTCGCGCAAATGTTCAATATATATTTACGAAAACAAGGCTACACAAAGCCAAATTTACTCATCAAATAGCCCGCGTTCAAAGCTTTTCACGCGAAAACTGCGCCTTTGCAGCGGCGAGTCGCCCAGCCTCGCGATCGCGTCCAGATGCGCCTTCGTGCCGTAGCCCTTATGCGCGGCGTATCCGTAGCCGCCGTGCACGCCGTCCCACGCTCTCATCAGTGCGTCGCGGCTTACCTTTGCCAGGATGCTGGCCGCACTTACCTGCGCGACTTTGCCGTCAGCTCCGACCATGGTTTTTACGCCCGTGCCGTAGTTTGCGTTGCCGTCGTAGAGCAGCTCGCAGCCCGCAAAATGCGCCTTAAACAGCCGCAGCGCGCGTCTGAGGCACTCGCTAAGACTTAGCTCGTCGATTTGCTCGTTTGAAAAATATACGATAAGAAATTCCGAGTTTTTTATTATCTCTTTAAACAGCTCCTCGCGCCGCTTCGCCGTTAGTTTTTTTGAGTCGTTTAGGCCCGCTATCTCGCGCTTTAGCACGCATGCGGCTACTGCCAAAGGCCCTGCCAGTGCGCCGCGACCGGCTTCGTCGATACCGCAGATTTGCGCGTCAAATTCGTTTTTCATCGCTACGCTTTCAAATAAATTTTGCAAAATTTAAGCTATCAAATTTTGTCGTGCTTTTTTCAAAGTTTCCTTTTCTGGCGGAAAGCTTGCTAAAACAGTCCGAAATTTTGCTTTAAATGCTCTTTGATGGGCTCAAGTGGTAGCGATACCTCGCTATTTTTACTGCTGGCCGTGCCGTCATAAAAGGTAATGCCGCTTGGCGAAAGCGTAAAATTTTCGCTCGGCGTTATCTTTTCTTTTGCGAATATCGCCGCTAAATTTGCATCGTTTAGATCCTTAAAAACGTCGTTCAAATTTATCTTTTTTATGTTTTTGAGCCAGATGGTTTTGCATATTTTTCCGCTTGCGCCTAGTTCGCAGACGCTTCTTATTTTGCCGTTTTGATACTCGAGGTTATTTAGCGCGCTTGCGGCGTTTTTTGATGGGTCTTTGAGCCGTGCTGACTTAAAATTTTCAAGCTTTGTGGCGAGAGATTTTTTGTTATTTTGCGCAAATTTAGGCGCGTAAAAGTCGCTCGCGACGGCTTCAAATCGTGCTCCGTCTCGCCCGATCTCTTGCAGTCCGAGCGCCGTAAAATCATAGCTCGCGACCTGTTTTATCACGGCTTTTCGTGCCTTGCCTCTGATTGCTAGTTTGCCCGTTAGCTCACCGTTATCCACTTTTACGCTTAGATTTAGCCACTCGGTGACCGCGTTTACGGCTGTTATATCGGCGCCCGATTTTTCGATGCTGCCTTTACTAAAGTTGTATCTAGCGCCCTCAAAAAATGCGTGACCTTGAAATTTGGGCGGTAAAACGGCGCCCTTGTCGCTAAAATTTTCAAACTCGGCCTCAAGCTCGCTGATGTAGAGCTCAAATTTGCCCCCGTCCGCCTCGCCTGTAAATTTATAAATTTTACCCTCGTTTTCGTGTCTGATCTCGTAGCCTAGCGCCAAAACGCAGGCTAAAAATATCGCCGCAACCGCTCTCATAATCACTCCTTTTTATATGCCTAGCGCCCAGCGCGAAAACGGCGCGACCTCGCATTTTATGCCCTCTATGCTCGTCTCACCCGAGTTTGCCACGCTGATTACTTGTAGCCTATTTATACCTAAATTTTTTAAATTTGCGTGCAGTTTTTTAAATTTTAAAAAGACCAAATCCGCATCGCTAAACGGCGAGCAAATGATCGCAAGTTTCCTTTTAGGCAGGAAAAAATCAAGCTCTTTCGTATAAAAAATCCGCTCGTTAAATTTGGCCAGCTCGCAAAAAACCGTGTTATTAAAATTCTTAGCGAAGTCCTTTTTTAGGCTTAGCGCGCTTTTAAACGCAAAGTCGTTAAAATAAAGCTTCTTTGCGGCGTTTGGTTCGTTAAATTTTTCTACCAGGCTAACCGCGCTCATGTTTTCTAGCTCGCTAAGCGCGCCGTAAACGCTATCTTTCGAGATTTTTCGGGCGGATTTTAGCGTGCTAAAAATCTCAAAAACGCTCACGTTTTGCGCCTGAGCTTTCGCGCACTCTTTTAGTACGGCCAGCTGCGTGGCCGATAACGACGATTTTAGCGCAGTTTGTAGATTTGCCGCGACATTTTCGGCATCGCAAAAGGCCGACGCGGGGCTCCTACCATGAAGTAAAAAGTGGCTAAAAAGCGTTTCTGGATCGATCTTTTTCGAAAAAAATGCGATAAACTCCTCGTAGTCTAAAAAATCCAAATTTAGCTCGCTAAAGCCGCTCAAATTTGTATCTTTAAACCGCGAAGCAATGATAAAATTTGATAAATTTAGCTCCAAAATCGGTTCAAGTTTTTCCTGAAATCTCTGCTCGAAATCATCGATCGCTAGAATTTTTATCTGAGGATTTTGACGTAAAAACTCGGGTAAATTTGACAAAATCTCATCCGCGTCTATGCGAAGGTCGCCTAAATTCACATATAAAAACTCTTTGCTCTCAAATGCCGACAAAAATCCAGCGATCAGCGAGGTTTTGCCGCTTCCTATGCCGCCTTTTATCAATGTTTTGGGTGCCGTGATTTCAAATTTTCTATTTATAAATTTGATGTTTTTTGGCGGACTTTGGTAGAGCGCGTTTAGAGTTTGCATTTTTAGCCTTTAAAATTTGGAAAATTATAGCAAAGTTTCCTTATAAAGAGGAAGATAATTAAAATTTGACATCAAAAAACGATCAAAAAACTACTCAAATTTAAAATAAAATCCGTTAAATTTGAGCTAAAAAAATGTGGAGAAATTTTATTCAAACCTAATTTGCGCCCAAATAAACCCGTTCAAATTTATCCCAAATCAAATTGAAAAATTTTGCCTTAAATTTCCAGCCAAATTTGCAGAAATTTCCTTATAAAAAGGAAATAATTTTATTAATTTTCATCAAATTTGCTCAAAATATTGACATTAAAAAGCCATTTGGATAAAATCCGAGTCTCTTACACAAGTAAGAAGTGTCGTATGTTTGCGACAAGTTCTATTCAAAGGAAAGAAAATGGAAAGAATCAGGCTTAAGCTTAAAGCTTATGACCATAGAGTTCTCGACCGCACAGTTGCAGCCATAGTAGAAGCTGTCAAACGAACGGGCGCCGACGTCAGAGGTCCGGTGCCGATGCCTACGAAGATCAAACGCTACACGGTCTTAAAATCACCACACATCAACAAAGACTCACGCGAGCAGTTTGAAATGAGAATTCACGCTAGAATGCTAGATATCGTAGCGGCTACGCCCGATACCGTCGACTCGCTAACAAAGCTTGACTTAGCCCCTGAGGTTAACGTCGAAGTCCGCGCGATGGGCAAATAAAGGCGAGGTGAAAGATGGAATATATCGTAGAAAAAATAGGCATGAGCAGAACGGTTAATAACCCGAGCATCCCTGTTACGCTTCTAAAGGTCGTAAACGCTAAAGTTTGCGAAGTGAGCGAATGCGGCTGCGCTATAGTAGCTTATGCTAAAGGTAAAGCAAAAAATAAAGCCATAGAGGGTCAGCAAAAAAAATATAGCCTAACGGCGGAATTTAATAAATTCGCAACCCTACAAGTCGCCAATAAAGAAGCCGGCGATCTTGATTTTAGTCCGCTTAGCTCGGCTAAAATTTTAAAAGTTAGCTTCAGCTCAAAAGGTAAAGGCTATCAAGGTGTCGTGAAAAGACACGGGTTTGCGGGCGGCCCAAAAAGCCACGGTTCTCGCTTCCACAAAAGACACGGCTCTATCGGTAACCGCGAGTGGCCGGGACGCGTTCAGCCTGGTATGAAGATGGCCGGACACACCGGAAACGAAAAAGTTACCGTTAAAAACGAGATCGTAAGCTTTGACGCCGAAAACGGAATTTTGGTTTTAAAAGGCAGCGTCGCTGGCTATAACGGCGCAATGGGCAGAATAAGGATAGTAAAATGAGTAAAGTTTGCGTATTAAACGAAAAATTTGAAAAAGCTAGCGAGCTTGATCTACCGGCTAATTACGCCCAGATCAACCCGCACAACCTATATCTTTACGTTAAGTCTTATTTGTCCGGTATGCGTTCAAATTCGGCTCACACCAAAACCAGAGCTTTCGTAAGCGGCGGCGGTAAAAAACCGTGGAGACAAAAAGGTCGCGGCGGCGCTAGAGCGGGCTCAACCAGAACTAACGTCTGGGTAGGCGGCGCAGTGGCGTTTGGTCCGAGCAACGAGCGAAACTATTTCCAAAAGGTCAATAAAAAGCAAAAAAGATTGGCGCTTGAGTTCGCGCTAAACGAAAAAGCTAACGCGGGTAAAATTTTCGCGGTAGATAGCATAGAGATCGCAAGCGGTAAGACTAAAGACGCGGCTAAAGTAATCAGCGCGTTAAATTTGAGAGACGCTTTGGTCGTAAAAGATCTGCTTGACGACAACACGCTATTGGCGTTTAGAAATCTATCAAACTGCTATCTAATCGATGCGAGCGAGATAAACGCTTACTTAGTGGCGACTTACGGTGCCGTCGTTATCGAGAAGGCCGCACTTGAAACTATAATAAAAGAGGGCTGAAATGGCAGATATAACTGATATCAAAACGATTTTATATACGGAAAAAACTCTCGGTCTTCAAGAACAAGGCGTGGTCGTTATACAAACTTCGCCTAAGATGACTAAAAATAGGCTGAAAGAAATTTTGAAAGAATATTTTGGGGTAACGCCGCTTCGCGTAAATTCGCTTAGAATCGACGGAAAAGTTAAGCGTTTCAAAGGAAGAGAAGGACAACGCAACGAGATAAAGAAATTTTACGTTCAGTTGCCTGAAGGCTCAAGCCTAGAAAACACGGAGGCGTAAGATGGCGATAAAAACCTATAAACCTTATACACCTAGCCGCAGATTTATGACGGGCTTATCGAGCGAGGATATCACTGCTAAACCTAGCGTGAGAAGCCTGCTTGTAAAGATCCCTGTAAGCGGCGGTAGAAATAGCAATGGTAGAATAACTTCTAGACATAAAGAAGGTGGAGCAAAGAAACTTTATAGAATCATCGACTTTAAACGCCGCAAATTCGGTATTGAAGGTAAAGTCGAAGCTATCGAGTACGATCCGAACAGAAACTGCCGCATCGCGCTTATCGCTTATAAAGATGGCGAAAAACGCTACATCATCAGACCAAACGGACTAAACGTTGGCGATATCGTAGCAGCAGCCGAGGCAGGTCTAGATATAAAACCTGGCAACGCGATGAAACTAAGAAACATCCCGGTTGGTACTATCGTGCACAACGTGGAGCTAAAACCTGGCAAGGGCGCTCAGATGGCTCGTTCAGCCGGCGGTTACGCTCAGCTAATGGGTAAAGAGGAAAAATATGTAATGCTTCGCTTGCCAAGCGGTGAGATGAGACAAGTACTCGCAGAGTGCATGGCTAGTATCGGCGTAGTAGGTAACGAAGACTGGGCGAACGTAACTATCGGTAAAGCCGGACGTAATCGCCACAGAGGTATCCGTCCTCAAACTCGCGGTTCTGCGATGAACCCGGTAGATCACCCGCACGGCGGTGGTGAGGGCAAGAAAAACTCTGGCCGTCATCCTGTTACTCCATGGGGTAAACCGACTAAAGGTGCTAAGACTCGCCGCAAGAAGGCTAGCGATAAGCTTATAATTTCAAGAAGGAAAGGTAAATAGAGATGGCAAGATCACTCAAAAAAGGACCTTTTGTCGATGAGCATGTAATGAAAAAAGTCGTTGCCGCTAAAAAAGCTAACGACAACAAGCCGATAAAAACATGGTCTAGACGCAGCACGATAGTGCCTGAAATGATAGGCCTAACGTTTAACGTTCATAACGGCAAGAGTTTCATTCCAGTATACGTTACGGAAAACCACATCGGATATAAACTAGGCGAATTTGCTCCTACGCGCACATTTAAGGGTCACAAAGGCTCAGTGCAAAAGAAAATTGGTAAGTAAGGGGATAAGATGAGCAAATCAATTATTAAATTCGTAAGACTATCTCCGACTAAAGCCAGACTAATCGCAAGAGAGGTACAAGGCATGAACGCCGAATTTGCACTAGCTAGCCTTAGCTTTATGCCAAACCGCGGCGCCAAATTTATCGCTACGGCTATCAGCTCAGCGGTAGCTAACGGTGGATTCGAGCCTGAAGAGGTTATCGTGACAAGCTGCCGCGTAGACGCAGGACCAGTATTAAAAAGATTTAGACCGCGAGCGAGAGGAAGCGCAAGCAGAATCCGCAAACCGACTTCTCATATCTTAGTAGAAGTATCTAAACCTGAAAAGAAGGAAGCGTAATATGGGTCAGAAAGTAAATCCGATAGGTCTAAGACTAGGAATAAACCGCAACTGGGAGTCAAGATGGTTTCCTGCTAAAGGAACTTTGGCTGAAAATATCGGCGAAGACTACAAAATTCGCGCTTTCTTGAAAAAGAAACTTTACTATGCGGGCGTTTCTCAAATTTTGATCGAGAGAACCGCTAAGAAAATTCGCGTAACCGTCGTAGCAGCTCGCCCTGGTATTATCATCGGCAAAAAGGGCTCTGACGTAGAGAAGCTTAAAGAGGATATCCAAAAGCTGATCAACAAAGAAGTAAACGTAAATATCAAAGAAGAAAGAAAAGCTCAAGCTTCGGCTCAGCTAGCTGCCGAAAGCGTAGCTATGCAGCTTGAAAAACGCGTTGCATTTAGACGTGCGATGAAAAAAGTTATCCAAGGCGCTCAAAAATCAGGCGCTAAAGGTATCAAAATTTCAGTTGCTGGACGTCTTGGCGGTGCAGAAATCGCTAGAACAGAGTGGTACTTAGAGGGTCGCGTTCCGCTTCATACTCTAAGGGCTAAGATCGATTACGGCGTTGCCGAAGCGCATACGACTTATGGAAACATAGGTATAAAAGTGTGGATATTTAAAGGCGAGGTTCTTCAAAAAGGCGTTCAACCTGAAAAGAACGAAGAAGAAAAAGCCGATAAAAAACCGCGCAGAGCAAGAAGAGGTAAATAATCATGCTGATGCCAAAACGAACTAAATTTCGCAAACAGATGAAAGGCAGAAACCGCGGTAAAGCTACTCGCGGCGCCGATCTTGCTATGGGCGAGATCGGAATAAAAGCCGTAGAAGCGGGCCGCGTGAATTCGCGCCAGATCGAAGCGGCTCGTGTGGCTCTAACCCGCCACGTAAAACGCCAAGCTAAAACTTGGATCAGAGTTTTCCCAGATAAGCCGCTAACCAAAAAACCTCTACAAACTCGTATGGGTAAAGGTAAAGCCGGAGTCGAAGAGTGGGTTATGAACATAAAACCAGGTCGTATAATAGTCGAAATGGCGGGTGTAGATGAGGAATTAGCGCGTGAAGCTCTAACTCTAGCCATCCACAAACTTCCGTTTAAGACTAAAATCGTAACGCGAGAGAGTGAAAATGAAATATACTGATATTAAAGACAAAAGCGTTGCAGAACTTAACGCGTTATTGAAAGAGAAAAAGGTGCTTTTATTTACTTTAAGACAAAAGCTAAAAACTATGCAGCTAAGCAACCCTAACGAGATTAGCGCCGTCCGCAAGGAAATAGCGCAAATCAACACTGCAATTAGCGCTTCAAAGTAAGGGGTGAGAAATGGCATTAAAAAGAGAAATTCAAGGTGTCGTTTTACAAAAGGCCGGCGATAAGACGGCTACGATTTTGGTTGAGAGACGCGTTATGCACCCAAGATACCACAAATTCGTAAAACGCTTTAAAAAATATATGATTCACGACGAAAAGAACGAAACAAAAGCGGGCGATACGGTCGTAGCTATCGAATGCAGACCGCTAAGCGCGAGAAAATCTTTCCGCTTAAAGACTATTTTAGCGACGGGGGTTGAGTAATGATACAATCTTTTACGAGGCTTACGGTCGCCGATAATAGCGGTGCTAAAGAGCTAATGTGTATTAAAGTTTTGGGCGGCAGCAAGAGAAGATACGCGACGCTTGGCGACGTTATCATCTGCTCGGTCAAAAAGGCGCTTCCAAACGGTAAGATCAAAAAAGGTCAAGTGGTAAAAGCGGTCGTCGTTAGAACTAAAAAAGAGGTTCAAAGAGATAACGGCTCGCTAATCCGCTTCGACGAAAACGCAGCCGTCATCCTAGATAACAAACGCGAGCCTATCGGTACTCGTATCTTTGGGCCGGTCGGCCGTGAGGTTAGATACGCTAACTTTATGAAAATCGTTTCGCTTGCTCCGGAGGTGTTATAATGGCTAACGTTAAATTTAAAGTAAAAAAAGGCGATACCGTTAAGATCATCGCAGGCGACGATAAAGGTAAAACAGGTAAAATTTTATCCGTCCTAGCCAAAAAAGGACAAGTCATCGTCGAGGGCTGCAAGGTAGCTAAAAAAGCTATAAAACCTAGCGAAAAGACCCCAAACGGCGGCTTTATCAATAAAGAGATGCCTATTGATATCTCAAATGTTGCAAAAGTTGAGGGCTGAAAATGAATAGATTAAAAGCTAAATATAATGAGGTCGTAAAGCCTGCTTTGGCTAAAGAATTCGACATCAAAAATCCTATGCTAATCCCTGCGATCGAAAAGATCGTGATAAGCGTAGGCGCTGGCGAATCTGCTAAAGATCAAAAGCAACTTCAAAACATCGCCGATACTATTTCGCTAATCGCCGGACAAAAAGCTGTTGTTACCGACGCTAAAAAATCGGTTGCGGGCTTTAAAGTGCGCGAAGGTTTTCCTGTCGGCGTAAAAGTAACGCTTAGAAAAGAGAATATGTTTGCGTTTTTAGACAAACTAATCTCTATCGCGCTACCGAGGGTTAAGGACTTTAGAGGCCTTCCAAAAGACGGTTTTGATGGACGCGGAAACTACAATTTCGGCCTTAACGAGCAGCTAATGTTCCCAGAAGTCGAGTATGATAAGATTTTGCGTACTCACGGTATGAATATAGTTATAGTCACGACGACAAACAGCGACAAAGAGGCATTCAAATTGCTTGAGCTATTTGGTTTGCCGTTTGCGAAAGGAAAGTAATATGGCGAAAAAATCAATGATAGCAAAGGCTGCCAGAAAGCCTAAATTTGCGGTTCGCGGCTATACGAGATGCCAAATTTGCGGACGTCCGCATTCGGTTTATAAAGATTTTGGAATTTGCCGCGTATGCCTAAGAAAAATGGCTAACGAGGGACTAATCCCAGGTCTAAAAAAAGCAAGCTGGTAAGGAAGAGAAATGTTAAACGACTTAATTTCAGACGGACTAACTCGCATTAGAAACGCCGCAATGAGAAGACTTGAAACTACAAAGCTTCTTCATTCAAACGTCGTCGAGGCTACTTTATCTATCCTTGCGGCTAAAGGCTATATCGAGAGCTACAACGTCGTAGAAGAAGATAAAAAGAAATTTATAAACGTAGTTCTAAAATACGACGAGCACGGCAGAAGCGTGATTAACGAGCTTAAGCGCGTATCAAGCCCAGGCCGCCGAGTTTATAAAGGAAAAGACGAGATCAAGAGATTTAAAAACGGCTACGGAACGATCATCGTTAGCACCAGCAAAGGCGTTTTAAGTAACGAAGACGCCCACAAAGCTGGCGTAGGCGGCGAAATCCTCTGCTCTGTGTGGTAATTGTCCAAAACGCTACGGGGTAGCGTTTTAGATTACCTTAAAAAGAAGCTTAAAACGGTGAATTTGCTTTTGTAGCAAAACGACGATTTGGCATCTTAAAATGAAATTTGACTAGGTATCTTTTCGTAATTTATAAAATTTACGAAAAACTTCCGTCGTCAAATTTCTAAAATTTAAAATCGGAAGCTCAAATTTAAGAGACTTCCCAAATTTAGCTCGACTTGCAAATTTATCCAAATTTGCGAAAGCTAAATTTAAAAACGACGATGTCAAATTTGACGCCAAATTTTAGGAAATAAATCCAAAAAAAGACTAGTCAAATTTGACGAGAAAATTAAAGTGTTTGAGGTGATTTTTTATCGCTTCGATTCATTTCTATTTTTATGGTATTGCGGTATCCATTCGTAAAAGTAGACATACCCTAGACAAGTAAAAAGGAAAAAAATGTCACGTATAGGAAAACAGCCGATAGCTATTCCAAGCGGAGTAGAGGTCAGCGTAGAAGGCAACGTCCTTAAATTTAAAAAAGGCGCTCATTTAAAAGAGCTTGACACAAAAGGGCACGTAGACGTCAAAATCGAAGATGCTCACATAGTATTTTCTCCAAAGAGCGACGAGAGACAAGATAGAGCCTACTGGGGCACTTATAGAGCGCTTGCAAATAACATCGTCATCGGCATCACAAAAGGTTTCGTTCGCCAGCTTGAGATCAACGGCGTCGGTTACAAAGCCGCTGCTAAAGGCCAAGTGCTTGAGCTTACTTTAGGATTTTCTCACCCGATAAATCACGAAGTGCCAAAAGGCGTTGAAATTAGCGTAGAGAAAAACATCATCACTATTAAAGGCGACGATAAGCAAGTGGTCGGTCAGATCGCAGCTCAAGTCAGGGCGTATAGACCGCCTGAACCGTATAAGGGCAAAGGCGTTAAATACGTAGAAGAGCGCATCATCCGCAAAGCCGGTAAGACATCTAAGAAGTAAGGGATAGATAATGACAGCAAATGTATTAAAAAGAAAACTCGCTCTTAGAATCAAGAGAAAAAGAAGAATCAGAGCCAAAATTTCCGGCACTGCGGTATTGCCTAGAATTTCTATCTTCAAATCAAACAGAACTCTTTACGTCCAAGCTATCGACGACGTAGCAGCCGTAACTCTAGCGGCGGCAGACGGCAGAAAACTAGGCGTAAAAGCAAACAAAGAAGGCGCCGTAACTTTAGCTAAAGATTTTGCAAAAACTCTAAAAGCTAAAAAAATAGAAACGGCATTATTCGACAGAAACGGCTATTTGTATCACGGTGTTATAGCGGCTTTTGCGGACGCATTACGTGAAAACGGTATCAAACTATAAGGAAAATCGCTATGGAAAAATATAACAGAGAAGAATTCGAAGAAGTAATGGTTGATATCGGCCGCGTTACAAAGGTCGTAAAGGGCGGTCGTAGATTTAGATTTACGGCTCTTGTCGTAGTAGGAAACAGAAACGGCCTAGTGGGCTTTGGCTTCGGTAAAGCAAAAGAGGTGCCGGACGCTATGAGAAAAGCCGTCGACGACGCGTTTAAAAACATCATCGAGGTAAAAAGAAAAGGCTCGACTATACCTCACGACGTAGAGGTTAAATTTAACGCTAGCCGCGTTTTACTTCGCCCTGCTAGCGAAGGTACGGGCGTGATCGCGGGCGGTAGTGCTCGTCCTATTCTAGAGCTTGCGGGCATCAAGGACATCCTAACAAAATCGCTTGGCTCAAACAACTCGGCAAACGTCGTTCGCGCTACTTTAAAAGCGCTAAGCATGCTTAAAGGCTAAGGAGAAGATATGGGACTAGAAAATTTAAAACCTGCCGAGGGCTCGACTAGGCAAACCAAAAGACTAGGTCGCGGTCAAGGTAGCGGTCAAGGTAAAACCGCGGGCAAAGGACACAAAGGTCAAAGAGCTAGAAAAGGCTACAACGAGAAAAGAGGCTTCGAGGGCGGTCAGCAACCGCTTCAAAGACGCCTTCCGAAAGTAGGCTTTACGTCTAAATTTGAAAAACCTTACGTAATCAACGTAGAAAAAATCGTTGTGGTAAAAGAGCTAAGCGAGATCACTATCGCTACTATCGCCACCGTACACAAAATTTCAAGCAGCGTCAAGAAAATCAAATTGATCGGAGTGAGCGCGAAAGATTTGGCTTCGAAAATCAAAGACGAGAACGTAACCGTTAGCGGACGTGCGTAATGAATAAGACATTGACCAACAAGATTTTAATCACGTTGGCATTTTTATTTGCTTACAGGATACTGGCATACGTGCCGGTTCCTGGCGTAAACGTCAATGTTATTAAAGAGTTTTTCGATTCGAATTCAGCAAATGCGTTGGGACTATTTAATATGTTCAGCGGTAAGGCCGCAGAGCGCCTCAGCATCATCTCTCTAGGCATTATGCCATACATCACGGCATCGATTATTATGGAGCTTTTAGCGGCTACTTTCCCAAATTTGGGCAAGATGAAAAAAGACCGCGACGGCATGCAAAAATATATGCAGATCATCCGCTATGCCACTATCGGTATCACGCTTGTTCAAGCAGTAGGCGTTAGTATGGGGCTTCAGAGCCTTCACGGTAGAGGCGGAGAAGACGCGATAATGATAGATATGAATTTATTTATCGCGATTGCGGCAGCTTCGATGTTAACGGGAACTATGCTTTTGATGTGGATAGGCGAGCAGATCACGCAGCGCGGTATCGGCAACGGCATCAGCCTTATTATCTTCGCTGGTATCGTTAGCGGCATACCTTCAGCCATCGGCGGAACGGTAAATTTGGTAAATACAGGCGAGATGAACTTCCTCGTGGTTATCGGAATTTTGCTTGTTATTTTGGTCACGGTGGGCATAGTTATCTACGTCGAGATGGGTGAGAGACGCGTACCGGTGAGCTATTCGCGTAAGGTAGTGATGGAAAATCAAAACAAACGCATCATGAACTATATACCTATCAAGGTAAATTTAAGCGGCGTTATTCCTCCGATTTTCGCCAGTGCGATTTTGATGTTCCCAAGCACCATTTTGCAGGCCAGCACAAATCCTTATATCCAAGCTATTCACGATTTTTTAAATCCAAATAGCTATTTTTTCAATTTTTTAACGTTCTTGCTGGTCGTATTTTTTGCATATTTTTACGCTTCGATCGCGTTTAACGCAAAAGATATCAGTGAAAATTTAAAAAGACAGGGCGGATTTATCCCGGGCATTAGACCGGGCGAGGGTACTGCGGGCTATCTAAACGAGGTCGCATCAAGGCTAACATTTAGCGGCGCGATTTACCTTGGACTTATCTCGACGCTTCCTTGGGTGCTCGTTAAAATTATGGGCGTTCCGTTTTATTTCGGCGGCACGTCTGTGCTGATCGTAGTTTCTGTCGCGCTTGACACGATGCGAAGGATAGAAGCTCAAATTTATATGAACAAATATCAAACTCTAAGTGCGGTAGGCTTGTAATGGCTATAACCATTATGCAGCCAAACGACATAGAGAAAATGCGAGCGGCGAATAAAATCGTCGCTCAAACCCTCGATTACGTAGAAGGCGTGATCAAACCCGGCATTTCACTGCTCGAAATAGATAAAATTTGCGACGACATGATAAGAGCGGCAGGTGCAAAGCCAGCGTTTAAGGGGCTTTATGGTTTTCCAAACGCAGCTTGCATAAGCGTAAATGAAGTAGTTATCCACGGAATCCCGAACGAATACAAACTACAAGAAGGCGACATAGTAAGCGTCGATATCGGCTCAAATTTAAACGGATATTTCGGCGATTCGGCTAGAACTTGGGGTGTGGGTCAAATATCTCGCGAGGACGAAAAACTGATCGCTTGCGCCAAAGACGCGCTATATTTTGCGATAGATACCGTAAAAGCGGGAATGCACTTTAAAGAGCTTAGTTTTGAAATCGAGAAATTTATAAGAGCTCGCGGATTCGTTCCGTTAACTGGATTTTGCGGTCATGGCATCGGTAGACGCCCGCACGAAGATCCACAAATTTTAAATTATTTAGAAGGCGGCAGTCCAAAATCCGGACCGAAAATCAAAAACGGAATGGTATTTTGCGTGGAGCCGATGATTTGCCAAAAAGACGGCACTCCGGTGATCGGTACCGACAAATGGAAAGTAACCAGCAAAGACGGACTAAGAACCAGCCACTACGAGCACTGCATGGCAGTCGTGAACGGACGTGCGGAGATCTTAAGCCTAGCGTAAAATTTTAAAATTTACAAGTTGTTTGTGCGACTTGTAAATTTTAAAATTTTAATTTGTGGTGAGTTAAAATTTTAATTTCAAACTTCCGCCGATCGGCGAAAGTAAATTTAATAAAAAGGAGTTAAGTGGCAAAAGACGACGTCATAGAGATCGACGGCAACGTCATCGAGGCGCTACCAAACGCGACGTTTAAGGTCGAGCTCGACAACAAACACGTGATTTTGTGTCATATTGCGGGCAAGATGAGGATGCATTATATAAAAATAATGCCTGGAGACCGCGTAAAGGTGGAACTAACGCCTTACAGTCTGGATAAGGGTAGGATAATTTACCGCCATAAGTAAATTAAAAGCTAAATTTGGCTATACTCAGCCCTTTGCGACAAATTGCTGTATGAAGAATTGTTTTCAAAGCCCACCACTTGTTTTGAAAATAGTTGGTTTAAAATTTCGTTAAACCTGATGCAGCCTAAAAGTGGAATAAATTTTTAGGAGACTAGAATGAAAGTTCGTCCTTCTGTAAAGAAGATGTGTGACAAGTGCAAAATTGTCAAGCGCCAAGGTGTAGTTCGCATAATCTGCGAAAATCCAAAACATAAACAAAGACAAGGATAAAGCATGGCACGTATCGCAGGTGTGGATTTACCAAAGAAAAAGAGAATCGAATACGGTTTGACCTATATTTACGGTATAGGTCTTCACAAATCTCGTCAAATTTTGGATGCTACCAAAATTTCTTATGACAAAAGAGTAAACGATCTAACCGAAGACGAAGCCGCGGCTATCCGCAAAGAGATCCAAGAGCATCACGTAGTGGAAGGTGACCTTAGAAAAAGCGTCGCTATGGACATCAAGGCTCTTATGGACTTAGGAAGCTACCGCGGTCTAAGACACAGAAAAGGTCTTCCGGTGCGCGGTCAAAAGACTAAAACAAACGCTAGAACTAGAAAAGGCAAGCGCAAAACAGTCGGCGCTGCGACGAAATAAGGATAAGCGATGGCAAAAAGAAAAGTAGTTAAAAAGAAAATTGTAAGAAAAAGTATTGCTAAAGGTATCGTTTATATAAGCGCGACTTTTAACAACACTATGGTAACGGTTACCGATGAGATGGGAAATGCTATCGCTTGGAGTAGTGCTGGCGGACTAGGCTTTAAAGGAAGTAAAAAATCAACTCCTTACGCAGCCCAACAAGCAGTAGAAGACGCTCTAACTAAAGCAAAAGAGCACGGTATAAAAGAAGTAGGCATCAAAGTACAAGGTCCTGGCAGCGGCAGAGAGACCGCAGTCAAGAGCGTAGGCGCGGTAGAGGGCATAAAAGTAACGTTTTTAAAAGATATAACTCCGCTTCCGCATAATGGTTGCAGACCGCCGAAACGCCGCCGCGTATAATTAGAAAATTAGGAGAATTATTATGGCTAGATATAGAGGACCCGTTGAAAAATTAGAAAGAAGACTCGGCGTTAGTTTGGCGCTAAAAGGCGAGCGTCGCTTGGCAGGTAAAAGTGCGCTTGACAAAAGACCTTACGCTCCGGGACAACACGGACAAAGAAGAAGCAAGATAAGCGAATACGGATTACAGCTTCGCGAAAAACAAAAAGCTAAATTTATGTATGGCATTAGCGAGAAGCAATTCCGCCGCCTATTCCAAGAGGCTGCTCGCCGCGAGGGAAATACCGGTGCGCTTTTGGTACAGCTTTTGGAACAAAGACTAGATAACGTAGTTTACAGAATGGGCTTTGCGACGACTCGCCGCTTTGCTCGTCAGCTAGTTACTCACGGACATATTTTAGTAAACAGCAAGAGAGTTGATATCCCGTCTTATAGAGTTCAAGCGGGCGCTAAAGTAGAGGTTATCGAAAAATCTAAAAACAATCCGCAAATTGTTCGCGCGATCGACCTTACGGCACAAACCGGCATCGTAGCTTGGGTTGATGTCGAAAAAGATAAAAAATTCGGAATTTTCACAAGAACTCCGGAAAGGGAAGAAGTCGTCATTCCTGTCGAGGAAAGATTCATAGTAGAGCTTTATTCGAAATAATAAGGGGTATAACGATGAGAAAAATTACCACATCAGCTTATATGCCTACCGAAATTTCAGTAGAGAGTATAAGCGAGAATGTCGCCAGAATAACCGCGTATCCGTTTGAGACGGGCTATGCTGTTACTTTGGCTCATCCGCTAAGACGACTTTTATATAGCAGCACGGTTGGATTTGCGGCTACGGGCGTCAAGATAGAAGGCGTATCTCACGAATTTGATTCAATGAGAGGTATGCTCGAGGACGTAGCGCAGTTTATTATAAATTTAAAAAACATCCGTTTTAAGCTAAAAAACGAGTCTGAGCGCGAAGTGGTTGAGTATTCGTTTAAAGGTCCAAAAGAGATAAAAGTCGGCGATCTAAAAAGCGATGTCGTAGATATCGTAAATCCAGACGCTTATCTTGCGACCATAAACGAGGATGCGGAGCTTAAATTTTCCGTAATCATCCAAAAAGGTATCGGATACGTCCCAAGTGAAGAAATAAGAGACAATACCGAAGAGGGCTATATAGCCCTTGATGCGTTTTTTACGCCTGTTAAAAAAGCCGTTTACGAGCTAGTAAACGTCCTAGTTGAGGATAACCCTGATTATGAGAAGATTATTTTCACGGTTACGACGGACGGACAAGTGGGCGCGATCGAAGCGTTTAAACACGCGATCGAGGCAATGTATCAGCAGATGTCGGTGTTTAAAGGTGTTTTAAATATTGACGTTTCGGCAGGTCTAAACGCTCAAACTTCGGGTAGCGAGCATGCGAAACTACTTCAAAGCGTAGAAGAGTTAAATTTGAGCGCTAGAAGCTTCAACTGCCTTGATAAAGCCGAGATTAGATTTATCGGCGAGCTTGCTTTGATGGATGAAAACGAGCTAAAAGAGCTTAAAAATTTAGGCAAAAAATCTCTTGAAGAGATCAAAGCCGTTATGCAAGAGATCGGATATCCGGTCGGCGGCGACCTAGGCGGCGGCAAAGAGCAACTCAAGAAAAAAATCGCCGACCTAAAATCACAAATGAGTGCAAAAGAGTAAAAGGAAGATAAATGAGACACGGTCATGGATACAGAAAACTAGGTAGGACGTCGGCTCACCGTTCGGCTCTACTTAAAAATTTAGCTATCGCTATCATCAAAAGCGAAAAGATAGAGACGACCTTGCCTAAGGCAAAAGAGTTGAGAAGCTATATCGAAAAGCTAATCACTAGAGCTAGAAAAGGCGACAGTAACGCTCATAGAGCGGTTTTTGCTAGTCTGCAGGATAAAGAAACTACGAATAAGCTAGTAACCGAGCTAGCTCCAAAATTCGTAGGCAAAAACGGCGGATATACGCGCATCGTTAAGACTCGCGTTCGCCGAGGCGATGCTGCTGAGATGGCTTATATCGAGCTAATCAAAGA
>CAUSAR010000022.1:0-26567 GCA_963529735.1 uncultured Campylobacter sp. | reverse complement strand
GATGCGGCTACCCTAGACTTTAGTAGAGCTCAGGAGATAGATACGTTAGGCGTAAAAGGCGATGCGGGGCAAAATCCTCATGTTAAGGCCTTTAATTCAAAGTTAAAAACCTTAAACGTAGATGTCGATACGACCATAGATAACTGGACTAGACTAGAGGTAACGAATACTCCGAATTTTGAAAATTTAAATATCAAAAACTCTATAAGCACGACCTTAAAGGCAAACGGCTCTACAAAGATAAACGTAAACGTGAATACGGAAAATAAATTTACCGATGTAACCATAGATTCCTCTACCGTAAAGGAACTAAACTACAACATAGAAAAAGTAGAAAACGCTCCTAGAGGTTTAAATATGTTCGTAAATAACGCTACGGCTCTAGAAAAGGTAAAAATAGTAAATAAAACCGATAAACATTTCGGCCATAACCTAGACGGCAGCGATACGGGCAATCTAAAAATCCTAGATATAGAAACTAAAGGAAGCTATGGTACTTCTACAAACCTTAAGGGTATAAGCGCGATAAATTTAAAGGGTACCGGAGAAGATACCGCTATAAGACTACCTCAATTGGGAACCACTACGGACGGCAGATATCCTTTGCAAGGAACGCAGGATATAAATTTAACTGCAGAAGGATTAAAATTTTTAAATGTAGCTGCCTCAGAAAAGATACTCACTACTAGAGATGTAAGCCTAATATCTACTACGGACAAAGAGGACTCTACGGTAACGTACGGAGAGATAGGAGATAGAGATAACGATAAAAAGGTAAACAACGTAACCGTAAGCGCCGTAGGACAAAAGACGTTAACTGTAGGGAATATAACCGCAGCGGGAGATGTAAGTCTGACTAGTAAATTTACGCAGGAGGGGTCGAGTGTTGGTTATGGGAAAATACAAGCCAAAAATTTAACCCTAAACCACAGCGCAAACGCCGGCATGGAAGGCAACGTAGCGTATAGCGACACTATCGCTCCTACCGACGATTTTAACGTAAATGCAAGTGGATATAAAAATCTAAATATAGGCGTAGCTGGCGAAACGATGAACATAGGCGGAGCGGCAAATTTAAATTTCAAGGTAGATAGTGCAAACAGTCTAACCAAGATAAGCTCCGAGTTTTTTATGGCTCAAAAGGATATAAATTTAAACGCAAGAGCTGCAGACGGTGTCACAGATGCTCAATTTGAGTCTAGGGGTATGTATTCGTACAAAGGCTTTAACGCATCTTTTAAAAATTTTAAGGACATAACCCTTTATAATATCGGAACCGATGGTCCAATAGACAACACAATCCCTAAACACGTCGTCGTAGATTTTCAAACAAATATAGCGGATGCCCGGATAACCGCGGCCGAAATAAATTCAGACGGCGGCGGAAATATTACTGCTAATTTTATAGGACAAAAAACATTAAACGTAGTGCGTATAGCAGAGACAAATAGTGCATATAATTCAAGAATAGACGTAAATATAAAAGGTAGTGGCATAGGCGCTACGGCAGATTTCAACGCAATAACCGCAGGCAAAAACGGAGTATTTGTACGAGCGGAAAATTTAAGCTATCTTCGTATCGGAAATCTAGTATCAGCTTACGGCGAAACCGTGCTTGATACCGGAACGCACGGTTATCTAAACAACCTAACCTTAAATAGCGTAACAGGATACAACGTAACCTTGAATATCCAAAACGTAACAGCTCCGTTAAATAACGGCAATGACGTAGGCGTAGGCGCAATAAAAAATATCATAATTAACGGTTATGCCGGCGATAGCGTAAGTAAATACATGATAACATTTGTATCTCCGACAACCGGACACTGGGATCCGGTCGACGGCGTAGCAAAACTAGCTAACGTCAAAGGTACGATACAAGGACACCCGACTACAGACCATATACTAAAAACAATGACGATAAAAGGCGGCATCACAAATCCAGATAGTCTTATTGCGGCAGGCGAAAACTCTGATCTATCCGTAGACGCTTCGCAATTTAACAATTTAACGTCAATCGACTTTAGCGAATATAACAACCCAAGCGGTATTACGTCTATAACGACCGGCAACACTGCTCAAAACGCCAAACTGGTCACGATCAAGGGCTCCATCACTAAAGACGACATAACCGTAAACTCGGCAAACCTAAAACTAGTCGATAGCGGCAAAGGCGACGATAAAGTAACGTTTACGATAACCCAAACCAAAGACGTAACCGTAAATCTAGGCGAAGGAAACGACACTATCACG
This sequence comes from uncultured Campylobacter sp., assembly GCA_963529735.1. Lineage (GTDB taxonomy): Bacteria > Campylobacterota > Campylobacteria > Campylobacterales > Campylobacteraceae > Campylobacter_A. The sequence continues at coordinate 24,314 of CAUSAR010000022.1, read as the reverse complement.
ACTGCGGCATTAACGGCTAATAAGAAATTTGAAATCAGTGGCGGAGCGGGTAATGATACGTTTAACCTAGGAGCTTCTACGACAGACGCTAGCGCTAGTAAATACGTAACCATAACCGATGCAAACAGAGGCGACAAGATAAGCTTAGGTAGTACTGGTGCAGCTACGTTACAAAAAATAACTCTAAACGTAGACGGCAGAGCCGATCTAAAAACGGCCATAAACGATGCGCTAGGTAGTCTAAGCTCTACGGCGGCAAATACTATCTATGCGGTATATTATGGCAACGATACGTATCTAGTAAGAGATGCTAACGGCGATAAGACGTTATACGCTAACGATAACTTAGTTAAACTAGCAGGTATATCAAATTTTGACTTGTTAAACGCTAACTCGGTAACCGAGGGCGGAATAAACTATATCCAGATAACTAACGCGTAATCTTAAATGGAGCGGAGTTTTTCCGCTCCAAAATAATTGCCGTTTTTGGATCAAATTTTACATAAACGCAACAAGCTTTGACATGTAAAAGCCAAATAGGCCACAGCGGTAAAAAACCGACTGCATATTTCAGCGTGTCGGCGAAATTTACGCACTAATGATTTTCACTCAAAAAATCCCTTTTTCACGAGCTTACCCTCTTTAACGCAAAACTCCCCTTTCGCGATTACGCTATCTAAATTTAGAGCTTCGTCAAATACCGCAAAATCTGCGTCAAAGCCTACTTTTATCTCGCCTTTGCCGTTTAAATTTAGGTATTTTGCGACGTTTTTACCCATCATACTTAGCGCTTGCGGGATGGTTAGGATTTTATTTTTCACGCAGGCTTGCAAGACCTCTAAATTCGTCTCGCACGAGGCGCAGCCGTAGCCCACTAGCGCGCCGTTTTCGTCAAATCTAGGCACGCTACCGTTGCCGTTGGAGCTAAGCGTCAGCCGCGCGGGATCAAGACCTCGCTCCAGTCCGTAGGCGACCACTTCGTCTAATGGCGCGAATTTACTTCCGCCGCTCGTGATGTCGATGCAGCCGCCCATTTTTTGAAATTTGATCGCCTCGTCAAAGAGCTCCTTCGTCCGCGCGCAGTGCGTCGGCGAAAAGTAATTAATCGGGAACGAATAATCCTTGATCACGCTAAAAATCAGATCAAATTTGTCCGCGAGCCCGCCCATATGCATATGTAGCACGCCGCCTTTTTTCGAGATCATGCCGCCGATGCGTATCTGCGTCAGGGTCTTGATGAGCTCCTGAGATGTCGGGTAGCTGCCGCGGTTGTCGCTCATCGCGATCTTACAGCCGATGACCTTGTCGATGAGCACCAGATCGCGCGTGACGGAGCCAGTAAATGTAACGCTAGGCAGCGCGTAAGAGCCCGTGTGGATGAAGGTCGAGATGCCCTCGTATTCAAGCGCCTTGGCCTTTGAGTAGAGATTCTCTAAGCTCCTCGTGCACCCGTCCGTACCCAGCGTGCCCACTACCGTCGTCGTGCCGTAGCGGATGATCCCAGATAACGTTATTTCGGGCGTTCTAGAGTGATAGCCCGCCTCGCCGCCGCCGCCCGTGATGTGCACGTGCTGATCGATGAGTCCGGGCGCTAAAATTTTGCCCTCTAGATCGTAAATTTCAAGCCCTTCGACTCGAAAATCAAGCCCCTTAGAAACGGCTAAAATTTTACCTCCGCCGAGCAAAACGTCGCTCCTACCGATGTGCCCTGGCGCATATAGATCGGCATTTTTAAGCAACAGCATATTTTCTCCTTTGCTTTGAGTTTTTGATTGCAAATTTACGTTTTTTTGGCTTATTTTGACTGCGATGTCACATCGTCATTTTACATCAAATTTGATAAAAAGCAGATATTTCGGCTTTGGCCAGAGAAGCTACAACTTGGGCGCTGCTTAAGATTTATTTTTGTAGATTTAGCGGGGAGTCAAATTTAGTCGACTATCCGCTTAGTTGCACGCTTTCTTCTATCTTCATTAGCCCCGTAAATACGCGCTCTACGGCCTCTTTTTGCTCGTCCGAGATTTTGATCCTTTTCTCATTTAAAAGCAAATTTACGAGCTGCTCGTTTTGCAGCGTCTGGACGTCAAATTTTCTCGCATTTGCGGCGATTTTTGCCGCGAGAGGATTTTTTGATTTAAAATTTTCGTATGGCATTTTTCTCGATTTTTAGTGGATTTTTAGGGTTATTATAAAAAATTTGCAGTAAATTTTAGCTCAAATTTAAACTCGGCGCGCACCTTGCAAGACGCAAAAACGCGCAACCGAGTTAAATTTAAGGCTCTAGCCTGGCTTAATGCTTTAAGATTTTAGCGTTTTCGCAGCCGACCTCTAGCCCCATCTTGCACGCTTTTTCGTAAAATTTAACCGCAGCTTTGACGTCCACGTTTACGCCCATGCCGCGCTCGCTCATAAAACCCGCCTCATTGCAGCCCTTAGCTAGTCCAAGCTCGCATGAGTTTTTATAGAGTTCGTATGCTCGAGCTTCATCTTTTGCTATGCCAGTACCCGTCTGGCACGCGTACGCTAGCGCGTAGCAGCCTAGCTTATCACCCATTTTGCACGCTCGCTCGTAAAATTTAGCCGCCGTCCCAGGCTGCTTTGCCGCGACTTTCCCGCTAGCGATCATTGCGCCCAGATCGTAGCAAGCACGCGCGTGTCCGCCTTCGCACGCTAGATTAAACAGTCTCGCCGCCTCGCTAAAGTCCGAAACTCGGTACATCGCTAGCGCGTCTTCAAACTGCTTGTTTGCCAAATTTGTAGGCGCGCTCGCAGGGGCGCTTGCCATCTCGTTTGAGGATCTCGTTTGCGCCGCCAAAAGCGCGCTCGCCGCAACAATCAAACAAAGTAAAATTTTTCTCATACTGACTCCTTTTTATGAGGTTCCGATTTAAATTTTAGCCCTTTTTAATAAACATAAATGAAATTTTAACTAAACTCGCCCGGCCTCACTCTCGTCTACACCCAAATTTAGGCCATGTATGGTTATTTTGGCGAGATTTTATTCATCGCAAAGCCGCAAAATCGCCCCGTGACGCCATCTCTGCGGTAGGAAAACAGCTCCTTCGTCTCAAACGTGCAGCGCGGATCAAACTCCACTCGCCCTACGCCAAGCGCGGTAAATTCGTCCCGCAAGGCTGCCTCCATGTCAAATTTGCCGCCATTTTTATAGCGGTTAAACGCGCCCAAATCAAGCTCGCCCACCTCGTAGTTTCGCACCTTGATATTTGCGCCGACAAACACGCGCAGATCGCCCGCCTCGCAGCCAAACTCGCTCGCCATCAAATTTACCGCGTTCGTGCAAATTTTACCCGTCACGCCCGCTCTGCCAGCATGCACTGCGGCAACCACGCCGCGCCGCTCGTCCGCTATCAAAACGGGCGAGCAGTCGGCAACCAAAACACAAAGCGCTACGCCTCTAAGCGCCGTTATCACGCCGTCGCAAGGCGGTAGCTCATCATCAGGATTTCGCAAAATTTCCACGCGGTTTGAGTGAATTTGACGCATAAATTTTAGATTGTCGGGCGCAACGCCGATTTGCTCGGCTAAAATTTCGCGATTTTTCGCGACGTTTGCGGGCAGGTCGCCGACGTGATCACCCAAATTTAAACCCTCGTACGCGCCATCGCTTACTCCGCCAAAACGCGTCGTAAAACCAAGCTTCAAGCGCTCGCTTTCAAAAACTACGTCTAAAATTTCCCGCTTCATTTTCGTCAAATTTAACCCACCAAACCTAATAAAGACTCGCGATGTGCTGCGACTCGTCCCAGCTGATCTCGTTTTTGCCGCCGCTTTGGGCGCTGCGACCAAACTCCAGCTGTCTAGCCACGTAGCGCGCTAGCAGGTCGCTTTCTACGTTTACGCGGCGTCCCGGCTTAAACTCGCCAAATAAGCTCTCTCGAAACGTGATCGGGATGATCGTTAGACGCACGCCGGCGGGCAAAACTTCGTTGATCGTGAGGCTCACGCCCTCGACCGCGATGCTGCCCTTATTCGCCATCAGAGGCATAACGCTAGAGGGCAAATTTATATAAAAATCGACCCCGTTTTCGCGCCGCTCGATACGCGCGACCTCGCCGATAGCGTCTACGTGGCCTTGCAATAGATGCCCGTCTACGCGCTCTCCTAGCCGCATCGCAGGCTCGATGTGCACGCGTCTGCGCAAATTTTCCGTCGCGATGTGGGCTCTGGTTTCGGCGCTAAGCTCCACGCTAAAGCCGTCCGAGTGCAGCTGCGTCACGCTAAGACAAGCGCCGTTTACCGCGACGCTATCGCCTAAATTCGGGCGGTATACGGCTTTTAGTCGCAGGATGTTTTGCGAATAGCTCGCAACCTGCGCGATCTCTCTAATCAGTCCGTTAAACATTTTTCGTCCTTAAATTTTGAGCTATTTTATAAAATTTAGCCTCAGAACGGGCTAAATTTGCCGACCAAATTTTAACAGCACGATTCTTGCCGCAGCGTAAATATGCAAAACGGGCAGAGTAATCGACCGAGGCTTGATCAAAATTTAATACACTTTAAAAATATTAAGATAAAATAGGAACTTAATCTTAAACCATAAGAAACGATAAACTTGAAAAAATCACGACTAGGCCTACTTGAGACCGATATTTTAGACGTTTTGGATCAAAACGAGCTTGCTAAATTTAACCGCGAGTTTCTGGCCAAAGGCGCCGCGATCTACGCCGAATCAATCAAAGTCGTGATATTTAAAAGCGGCTCGGGCAAGCTCTCGTTTTTCGAGGACGGCGAAGAGTTTATCGTCTATCACCTCCAAAAAGACAACATCTCGATCATAGACGACGTGTGCGTGCTGGAGATCCTAGAGGACAGCGAGGTCTACTCGATCGACGCGGGCGATATGGGCGAGCTGCTAAAAAACGAGAGATTTGCCAAAGCCTATGCCGACACGCTCGTAAACATCTCCTTGCTGCAGCGCCAAATCATAAAATCGATACTGTTTGAAAGCGCGAAGGGACGCATAGCAAACTTCCTCGTCGAGCTCGCCGCCGAGCAAAATTTGACGCAAAACGGCTATCACTACGTCTTTTTGCCATTTTCGCTAAAGGTGCTTTCAAGCTTCGTCGGACTAAAACGCCAAAGCGCAAGCACAGCCTTTAACGAGCTAATCAAAGACGACATCATCAGACGCATAACGCCGCATGAGTTTTTGATAGTGGATTATGAAAAGCTGCAAAGCTATACGAATTAAATTTTAAATTTACAAACCCAGACTCGCACGGCAAAACGCTAAATTTGAGTTTTTAAATTTAATGTAGTTAAATTTGTAAATTTAGTAAGCTATGTAATAAATATTCAAGACAGAATAGGCATAGTTTAACTTTAAAATTTTAACCCGTGAGGGAGCGGACTCGTCGTCCGTAACCAAAACGGGTTTAAAATTTTAAAGCTTGAAAACCGTTCACTTATGAGGAATTATTTCTTTTTCATATCAAATTTATTCGCCATAAACCCAACTAGTCCCACAAAGAAAAGACCGCCGCAGATATTGCCTAGCGTAACGGGAACCAGGTTTTTAACGATGAAATTTCCCCAGTTTAGCACGTCTAGCTTATCAGCCGTGGTGTGGAGCAACGCTGCCGCAGCATTGACGTCGCCGCCGCTTGCTGCTATGTAGTGAGCTTTTGAGATGATGGCTTCGGTTATGATGAACATATTTGCCACGCAGTGCTCCATAGAGCATGCGACAAACGCGCCGATCATCCACATGATGGCAAAGAATTTACCCGCAAGGTTGCTTTCGCTGGTCGCAGTCCAGATAGACATACAAACAAACACGTTACAAAAGATACCGCGGATAAATAGCTCGTGAAACGGAGCAGTGATCTTGCCGATACCTGCCGGTACGAAGTGCTGCAAGATGTAGCCGTCGTATTTTAGCGGTAAGCCCGAGTAGTAGTACATATAGGCGATAAGCGCGCCGCCGACGAAGTTAAAAAACCAAACGATCGCCCAGTAGCTAAAGGTTTTGCCTAAATTTAGCTTGCCTTCATACGCGCTAACGCCGCTTAAAACCGAGCTCGTAAATAAATGCCCGCCGTAGAAAACGACCATCATGAGACCGCAGCTAAATGTGATGCCGCCGATAAAATTTGCCAGTCCTATAGACTGCTTTTCAGCCATGCCCACGGTCGAGTGCGCCCAGAAAATATCGCCCATAGCAATCGCCGCGCCCGCCATGATGGCTAGAAAAATAATGCTTACTAACGGAGTATGCGCCTTGTGCTCCATCGAATTTGACACCGCTTGCGCGGTTTCTGCAGGATTTAACATATCCTTCTCCTATTTTAAATTTTTATCTATCTCTAAGATACGTTCAAAGGCTTTTTGCGCGCTTTTTTTTGCGTTTTCGCTTAAGCCCTCTTTAAAATCAAGCACGTTTTCAAGCAAAACGCTAATGCCTAGAAAGAGTGTCTTTGGGCAAATTTTACGCAGGTAGCTTAAAAGTACGGGCGTAGGCAAGTTATGCGTCGAGTAGATATAGTCGCGCTCGTTGCTAAGATCGAAAAACTCGATCGCGCCGTCTTTAAACCCGCTCATAGCATCTACCACGACGATGATATCAGGCCCAAATTCTCTAAGCGCACCAAACTCGTTTTCAGGCACGTCCTGTCCGTAAAATATCCGCCAATCTTTCAAATTTGCCTCGACGATTCGCCCGGTTTCGTTGCCTACGTCGTCGTCGCCGCGCATGGGATTGCCGATGCAAAGCAAAGCTTTTTTCATCAAAAATCCTTCCTAAGCACCAGATATCCCTCGCGTAAATTTTCAAGCTCGGTCTTTAGCTCGCATTCGCAAAGCTCGGGGATGAGCCTTGCCGCATGCTCCCTAAATATCTCCACTTCAAAATACTTGCTTAAATTTCCCAGCTTAAATTTGACGTATTCGCCGCCGCTAGCGACGATGCGCTCAAACTCCTCGTCCGGTATTTCGAGCGATTTTTCGCTAAAGTCCACCGTCCCCACGCCGTGTCCGACGCAGACGGAAAATAGCTTGATATCTTTTAGCTCTTTTGGCATCTTTTCGTTTTCGTCCATGTGGCGGCGGGCGAGTTTATAGACTCTTATCATCGTTTATCCCAAATTTCTTTTTTGATGTCGATGGCGTTTTGCGTATCGCGTTTTGCTTTGGCGTATTTTAGATAGACGTCGTTGTAAAGCAGTCCCATACACTCGGCGTATCTAGGGTCTTCTTCTTTATGGATAGCCTCTAGCATCGCTTTTTTAGTAGCCGCTACGTCGTGGATATTAGGAGAAGTTTTGGCTGCGTCCATATATTTAGCAAACAGCGTCCTGCCGAAGATATAGCTCATTAGCCTCTTTGCCTCGGCTTCCAAATCGCGCTCGAAAAGTATATCGCCTATGATAGACTCTTTTACGGCGGGAGCTTTACAGTCGTCTTGTTCAAAGCTTCTTTTTTGTAGCTTTTGATCTATGATGCCAAGAGCCATACCAAGGCCGTATATGACGCTAGCAGGATGCGGAGGACAGCCCGGGATATAGACGTCTACGGGGATAATCTTATCTATACCGCCCCAAACGCTATAAGCGTCGTAAAAGATACCGCCTGTGCTGCCGCACGCGCCAAAGGCCACCACGATCTTTGGATCTGGTGCGGCCTCGTAAGCGCGAAGCAGCGGATAATACATCTGGCGCGTAACCGGGCCGGTGCAGAGCAAAATGTCTGCGTGGCGAGGATTGGCTACTAGCTTAAAGCCGAAGCGCTCCGGATCCCACATCGGTGTGATAGCGGCGAAAATTTCTATCTCGCAGCCGTTGCAGCTGCCGCAGTCGATGCGGTAGACGCTAAAGCTTCGTTTGATATTTTTTAGATGTTCTAACTTTGCGGTTAGGTCGTTTGCCGTTTTTATATTTTCGGGAACTTGATAAAGGCTCATTTTATCCCCTCCTCTACGTCTTTAGTTATGCGCTCTACGGCTTGGGCTTTTTTGCACTCGGGGCAGATATATAGATAGTCTTTGGCTTCTTCTAGTCTGCCCGGGAGCAAATTTGCCGTGCTAAGCTTTGAAAAAGTATAGTTGATGAGGCGAACCGGCGTATACGGCTTGCCGCAGCATTTGCACTTTTGCATCTCTAGCTCGCCGCGCTGGATTAGCGCGCTTTTGTCAAATTTAACCGCTAGCTCGAAACCCTGGCTTAGGCGCACGCCGCCGGTTGGACAAACCTCGTCGCAGCGTCCGCAAAATATGCATCGTCCGCAGTCAAACTGCCAAACGAGCTTGTCTTGCTTTTCGTTCATCTTTAGCTCTATGGCGTTGCTAGGGCACGCTACGCCGCACGCCGCGCAGCCTATACAAAGCTCGTAGGTGTAAAATGGCTGCCCGCGGAAATTTTCGGGTACCTTATAAGGCTCAAACGGATAGGCGTAGGTCGCCTTTCCGTATTTTTCGGTTACGTCAAATAACTTCATCATCTTAAATCCTTTTTGCTAATTTTGCCCGTTTGGCAAAATTTCTTAAGGTCTTTTTCGGTTAAAATTTTGCTCTTTTTGGTATTTACGTCCACTACGGTAACGCGGTCAGTGCAGGAGTAGCACGGATCTAGCGAGCAAACGATAAGCGCTGCGTCTGAAATGTTGTTTCCGCGGAACTGATAGCGAAGGCTAGGCCAGTTGTTATAAGTAGCCGCGCGGCATCTCCAGCGGAAAACCTTTTGCGCGCTGCCTTGCATGATCCAGTGGACGTTTTCGCCGCGGGGAGCTTCTACGTGTCCGAGGGCAAAATTCTCAGGCTTTATCATCGTTTTTGGGTCGATTGATATCGGCGTTTGAGGCATTAGCTCCAAACACTGCCTGATGATATGTATGGACTCTTTTAGCTCGTTATATCTAACGACTTCGCGGCTAAATACGTCTCCGCCGCGCTCTACGTAGACTTTAAATTCGATATTTTTAAAGAAATCGTAAGGGTGGTCGTAGCGGTTGTCGCGCTTTAGACCAGAGCCTCGCATATTAGGGCCCACGGGGCTAAAGTCTCTTGCTACTTGCTTATCTAGCACGCCCACGCCTTTCCAGCGCGCGATTTGGCGCTTATCGTCCATAACCGCATCCCAAATTTCAGAAATTTGAACGTCAAGCTTGTTTATCATCTCGATGCCCTTTTTTATCTCGTTATCGGTCATATCGCGGCGAAGTCCGCCCATGATGACGTTGCCGTAGGTTTTGCGGCCGCCCGTTACTAGCTGGGCTAACTCCATAGAGTACTCGCGTACCCTAAAGATATGCATAAAGGCGTTATAGTTACCCGTTACCTCGCAAGCTAGACCGATGTTTAAAAGATGGCTGTGAAGGCGCTCGATCTCAAGGCAGATGACGCGGATAGCCTGCGCTCTTAGCGGGATTTCTAGCTTTATAGCTTTTTCGGCCGCTTCTATACATGCAATCGCGTGGGCGTAGCCGCAAATTCCGCAGACGCGCTCTGCAAGATAGCCCATCTGATCGTAGTTCATACGGTTTTCGGCTAGCTTTTCCATACCGCGGTGCTGATAAAAGAGGCGGTAGTCCGCGTCTATGATCTCGTCGCCGTCGCAAAATAACCTAAAGTGTCCCGGTTCGTCGCTGGTTACGTGCAAAGGCCCAAGCGGTACGTCGATGACGCTATCGCCTTTTGGAAATAAAAACTCGGTGTCGGGCTCATCTTGGTGAGCGACTGGATCTGGGCGGTAGCGGTAGTCCATAGCATCTTTTCTAAGCGGATAAAGGCCGTCGGGCCAATCATCGCTTAGCACCAATCTACGCTTATCGGGCAAGCCCTCGGCTACTAGGCCGAACATATCGTAGGCTTCTCTTTCGTACCAAACGCAAGCAGGCACTAACGGCGTAACGGACGGAAAAGTCGGATCGACGCCGGGAATTAGCGTTTTAACGGTGATAAAGCACTTATCCTCGGCGGCGAAGTCGTCTTCTTCCGTCATCTTGCCGCCCTCCATAGACAAAGCGTAGTAAAGCGCAAAACAGCCGTTTATAGTCCTCTCGTCGCTAGGTATCATCGTAGAGATGAAACCGCCGATATCGTAGTAAAGGGTCTTAACCGCAAGCGGAAGGTCGTTTCTGTCCACTAGGACGGTGATTTGATCGTCGGCTTGGCGGGTTACTTCTAGAACCTTTACCTTTGTTTTTAAAATTTCAACGAATTTATCGCCTCTCATAATAGTTCTCCAGTTATTATCTTAACGCCGTTTTCAACCAGCGTATAAAAGTTATCCACGTACCAAACGCCAAAGATTATAATCAAAGCGCAAAGCAGGATAAGCGGTAAATTTTCTAATATACTCATCTCTTTATTGTGAACGACCGCGGCTTTAGGTTCGCCAAAACTTGCTAAGTTAAAGTGCGAGAAGTCCGCGATAAAGATGATGGCAAGAGCTATCGCAAATAAAGCGACGCTAAAGTATTGACCGCTATTTACGGCGCCGACGAAGACGTTAAATTCGCTAACGAATATCGCAAACGCAGGTACGCCTACCAGCGAGCAAACCGCTGCGCCAAACATCATCGTAGTTACGGGAGCTATCTTTATCATACCGCCCATTTTGCTCATATCTTTGTGTCCGTAAATTCTAGCGATATTGCCGGTTGAACAAAACGCAAGAGCTTTTGTAAAGCTGTGAGCTAGGCAGTGAAAAATAGCCGCAAATAGCCCGAAAAATCCGCCGACTCCCAAAGCAAAAGCTATAACGCCCATATGCACGATAGAGTGGTAGGCAAACATCCTTTTTACGTCGTGTTGTCTGATTAGGAAAATTCCGCCCACAAATAGCGTAATAAGACCGGAAACTATCATCACGCTTTGAACAAACTCCATACCGGTAGCTTGAGCCGCGATAGCGTAGTATCTAAATAAAGCTAACATCGCGCACTTTAGCAAAACGCCTGAAAGCAGAGCCGAAATCGGCGCAGGACCTTGGGCGTGAACGTCGGGAAGCCAGGTGTGCGTAGGAGCAAGGCCGGCTTTGGTGCCAAATCCGATAAGCGCAAAGACAAAGATTAGCTTTGCAACGTCAGGGCTTAAATTTTTAGCATTTGCCATTATGCCGGTCCATAGCATCGCTGCCTCGCCGTCTTTTATCTCCGCAAAGGTCGCAGAGTAAAGAAGCACGGTCGCATAAAGCGCAAACGCTAGGCCGATAGAGCAAAGGACTATGTATTTATAGCCGCTCTCGGTTGATTTTTGATCTTTTAAGATCGCTACTAGAAACACTGATGAAAGCGTAGTAGCCTCGATCGCAGCCCACATAAACGCGACGTTGTTACAGATGACGCTTAAGCTCATCGTAAAGATAAACACGTGGCTAAGCGCGTAGTATTTCTTAAGCGCGCTTAAATTTATATGTCCCTCTTCAAGCTCCCATCTCATATAGTGAGTCGCGTATAAATTTACTAGTAGGCCCGTAACTGCGATAAGTATCAAAAATACGCAGCCAAGGCTGTCTAAAAACAAAAATTTATCGTGCGCGTAAAACGTGCCGCCCGTTAAAACCTTGCTTACGTTAAATAGCAAGGCTAAAGACGTAACCGCGCTAACCGCAACGTGAAGCAAACTCAAAAAAGCGTAATTTTTCGGAGAGAAAAATAGCAGTATCGCTCCAAGAAGCGGTAAAATTAATATCAAAGTTAAACTATCCATCTCTATCCCCTTAAATTCGTAGCCTTAGACGTATCAAGGCTGCCGTATGCTTTATAAAATCTAATCGCTAAAACGCTCATAATGATAACCGCAAAAATCGCGTCGGTTAAAATTCCAAGCTCGACAAGCTCGTTTGAGTTGTAAGCCATGAGCGCTAGGCTTAGATGTATGCCGTTTTCAAAAAGGCAATAAGCTAAAATTTGCTTGATAAAAGAGTTTCTAAGCATAAAGCCGAAAACCCCCATCATAAACACGCAAACCGCGGCTAGTAACATTATTTTCTCTTGGATTAGCGAAAACTCCAAAAATATCGGATTAATACTCATCGCTAAAGCCAAACTAAAACCCATCGCTATAACGGGGCTAACGAAAAAGCCGCCTACAGGCTCGTCTTCGTGCACGACGCCAAGATTTTTAATAAGCCAAAGCAAGATCGCAGGCACAAATAAAACCTTCGTAAAAAACGCCACGACCGCCCACGTAGATAGTTGCTCGGCGTTAAATTTAGACGACAACGTAAAAAATATCCCGACTAATAGTAGCGTCTGGACTCCGTAAACGATGACGGATAGCTTTAGGCTTCTTAGCCCGAAAACCGCCAAAGACGTTACCATCATACAGATAGCTAAAGTATCTAAAATATTCATCTCACACCCCCACGACGTAAAGCGTCAAAGCCACGAAAGATATGGCTAGAGCGGCTACCGCGTTTTTACGCAAGGACGAAGTCATCTGAAACCTAGGTCCGAAGTTATCTATAAACACGGCCGCTACGTAAAACACTCCCGTTTTTAAGACGAAAATTATCACCGCTAAAAACGGATTGCTAAAATTCCACGGCTCGAAAATCGAAAGGAAAAGCCCGATCATCGCAAATTGTTTTAAGATAAGCGAAGCTTGAACTAGGCCTAGGTCAGAGCCGGCGTATTCGCCTAGCAAGCCTTCTTGCAACTCTTGCTCGGCTTCTGCGAGGTCAAAAGGCTTTCTACCGGTTTCAACGTATATGCACCACAAAAACGCGATCGAAGCAACCGCAAAGCTTGGGATCTGATATCCGATCTGTCCGCTTTTTACCATTGATTGGATTTCTACTAAATTTGACGTTCCGGCTGCAAGCATAACGACGATTAGGCACATTATCATCACCGGCTCTACGTAGACGGCTAGCATCTGCTCGCGTCCGCCGCCGGTAGCCGCAAACGGGTTGCCGCTATCCATAGACGCAGCGCCGAAAACAAAGCGAAGTAGCGCGCCTAGGTAAAGAATCACGAAAATATCGGAGTATGCTCCAAAAATCGTGCTTTTACTATAGGTAATAGGAATAGCCGCTAGTATCGCCGCCGAAGTAGCAAACAAGAAAAACGGAGCCTGCCTAAATACCCAGTGAGAGCACTCAGGCACGGTTCTACCGCGTCTAAATAGCTTTATGATGTCGCGATACGTTTGGAAGAAATCGCTACCTTGTTTTGATTGTAGTTTGGCTCTTAGTTTTCTGGCCATACCGTCAAACAAGGGCGCAACCAAGACGATGACGACTACTTGAAATATCATCAAAAGTATAGTCTGTAAAATTTCCATCTCACGCCCCCTATATCAAAAAGTAGCTAACCGCTAGTATCGCGCAAAGATATACGAGGATATATAGCGCGTAAACGTTGGTGTAGCCGCTTTGCATTATGCCTATTTTATCGGCGACCTTTTCGGTAAATTTAATCACCGGCTCGTAAAATAGTCCCCACCAGATATCTTTTGGATGGTTGTGATACTCGACCGGGTTAAAATAGCCTTTAGTCACGACTTTTCTCTCGCCTTTAAACAGCCAGTTCATTATGCGCCTTAGATCGCCCGTAAAAGGGCCGCCCGTCATTTGCATGCGAGAGCTGTACTTAAATCCGCAAGCCCAAGGATCTGTCTCGCGAGGTTTCTCGCGGTTTGCTTTCATGAAAGCTAAAATCGCAAAAGGCAAAACCATAGTAGAACACAAGATAATGGCTATAAGCGGAGTAGAAACGATGCTGCCTAAATTTGAGGTCAAATTTATACCCTGACTAGCTACGTAACCGCCTGCGCCGCCTATAGAATTTACGGCCGTTTGGATGTAGCCGACGACCACGTTAGCTCCTATACCAAAGCCCACGCAGCCGATCATTAGCACGATCATGCCAAGCACCATAAATATCGGGCTTTCTTTTGCGTTTTCCCAAATTTTCTGATCTCTTGGAGTTCCCGCAAAGATTACTGCGTAAAGCTTAAGATGCATGCCGACTAACACGCCCGTAAGAGCTAGCGCGACAACTGAAAGCGTAAAGGCGTATCTAGTAAAGATGCCCTGCTCTAGCGCGCCTTGAAGCATGCCTTGATATGTAAACCACTCTGATACGAAGCCGTTAACCGGAGGAAGCGCTGCGATACCCATGATACCGATAAACATACCCACAGACGTCCAAGGCATTTTTTTAGCTAGACCGCCTAAAATGTCCATATTCTGCGTATGGGTGGCGTGAATTACCGAGCCTGCGCATAGGAATAAAAGACCTTTGAATATCGCGTGGTTAACTACGTGGTAGCATCCAGCTAAAAATCCGATCGCAGCAAGAGTGTTATTTCCCGCAGCTAGACCGTACAAACCGGTACCAAGACCAAGCAAGATAATTCCGATATTTTCAACTGAGTGGTACGCAAGAAGCGCTTTGAAGTCGTGCTGGCACAAAGCGTATAAAACGCCGAAAAGCGAGCTTGCGGCTCCAAGGATTAAAATTGCAAGTCCGAAATAGATGCTAAGCGGTAAAAATAGCGTAAATTTAACGAGCGTAAAGAGCGCTACTTTAATCATAACGCCGCTCATCAGCGCAGATACGTTTGACGGAGCTGCAGGGTGAGCTTGCGGTAGCCAGACGTGGAAAGGCCACATACCCGCTTTACTACCAAATCCTACTAGGAATAGTATAAACACCACGACGCTAGCCGCAGTCGGCATATTTAGATGGGCAAATTTACTAAACTCGGCGCTGCCGGCATAGTGAGCCATTATTAGCAGTCCGCACGTGATGCAAAATGCACCGACCTGAGCGATGCCAAGATACACCATCACCGCTTTTAGCGTGCCTTTGCCGTCGTTTACGAGGATAAGGAAAGACGAAATAAGCGTCATAAGCTCCCACAAAACGACGAAGCAAAATACGTTATTTGCGCTGATGACTAGAAGCATCGAAAGGATGAAAAGGTTAAACAAACAGGCGAAAACGCCTACGCTTGCTTTTTTTATGTATTCCTCCGCGTAGCTCATACCATAGACGCTGCTGGCAAAGCCGATAAAGACGACTACGAAGCTAAAGAAATTTCCAAGCGGAGTTAGCTCGAATTTCGGCGCGTATAAAAAGTCTCCGCCAAGAGCAAAGCCCTGTATCGTCCCCATATGCGCCACAAAGTAGCAAAGCGCGTAAAAACAGCTGATCGCGCTTAGTCCAAAGCCGATTTTGACGGCTGATTTTTGAGCGCCGTAGAGCAGGATGCTAACGGCGGCGCTAACTAAGAAAAGCAGATACACGCCTACCATCTCGCACCCCCTTTTGCGCCGCTATTTTCGTCGTTTATAGCGCGCGAATTTGACGCCGCTTGCTCTCTTGCCTGCTCGCTAGGAGTTTTGTCAAGCTCCTTGATAACGATGACGTCGCCCTCGCCGTCCACGTCCTGAGCGCCGATATCGGCTAAAACGTGAGGTTCTTTTAAATTTCCGCTTCCGCGTAAAATTTTATCGACGAAAGCCTGAGCGGCTTCTTGCTCGATCTTGTTGCCAAGCTTGTGATGGCTGTGCAAAGGATCGACCATGATGATCGCGCTGGTCGGACAAACCTCGACGCACGCAGGGCCGTTTTCGCGCCCGAAGCACATATCGCACTTTATCGCAGTGTTTTTCGCGCCGGCTTGACTTTCGATTTCGAGGTAGTATTTCGGCTCTACCGCGTAATTAACGGACGGCATGAGCTCGGCGCTTGAGCTTATCGCGCCGTAAGGGCAAGCGATAGTGCAGAGTTTGCAGCCTATACATATCTCCTCGTGAAGCTCGATGTAGTTATCGTCAAACCTTAGCGCCCCGGTAGGACATACGTTCGCGCAAGGACCGTCATCGCACTGGCGACACTGCGTCGGCATGACGCCCTTTGCTTGACGGAGCACTGTTAGTCTAGCTTTTGAAAGCTTACCGCGCTCATAAGCGCTACGAAAACAGGCCGCCATGCAAGTAGCGCAACCGATACAACGTTTGTAATCGGCGATCACAAATTTATGTTGTTTCATAAATTCTCCTTTCTACTTGTTTTACGATTCTTGATTTCTCTTAAATCTTGAGCTAATTGTATTACTTTTAGAAATTTATTTCCGTCATTTGGCTGACGAATTTTGTATTTTTTAGATTAATTTTTATGAATTATTTATCTTTAAGTTTATTTTTAAATTTGCGGTAAAATAGGCACCCTTTTAAACTTATACGAATATAAAAATATTACGCATAGACCATCTAATGCACTAAAAAGAGTATTTTAGTCCTATAATACTTCAAAAAGCTTAAGCCAAAATTTAATCGCAGCCTTTAAAAATTTGACGGAATACTTTTTGCTAGAACTCACCGTTAGTAATATAAAAAGGATAAAAATGCAGATCAAAAACAGCGCTTCAAACGAGACTTTAAAGACCTTGGCAAACCGAGTCGGTCAAAGCCAAAAGGGCGATAAATTTTTAGCCGGCTCTACTCTCGCGGCGGCAAATTTGACCGGTTTTGCCCAGATGCTAGATAAATTTAACGAAAAAGCAAATTTAAACGACGCGGCAGACAAAATCGGCACGGATAAATTTCACGGCGGCGAGGCCGGCTCGTTTTTACGAAATTTAGCCCGCGACGAAAACGAAGCGCAAATCTACGCCAAACTAGAACGCGAAGCCAAAGAAGCCACAAAAATGTTTAAGAAATTTGATTTTATGCAGATGATGACGAAGCTAGAGATGGGCAACCTAAAAGACGGCGAGCGAGCGGGAATTTTTGCCAAGATGAACAAAATCGCGAGGGAAATTTGAGCGGGGTTAAATTTCCGCCCGATCTCTCAAAAAATACTCTATTAAAGATTGCTACAAATAAATTTAAGCCAAATCGACAAACTACGCGCACCAGCTCATAGAGAGTCAAATTTAAGGCAAATTTCTCAGCTGTCTTTTCTTAAATTTTTGTATATTTTATCTGTTTTTTGATAGAATCGCGAATTTTAAGGATAAGGAAAATTTGAATATGAACTATGATATTATCGTCGTCGGAGGCGGTCACGCGGGCATCGAAGCCAGCCTCGCCGCCGCAAGAATGGGCAAAAAAACGTTGCTAATCACCATCCTAGCCGAGCAAATCGGCGCCGCCAGCTGCAACCCGGCAATAGGGGGCCTAGCAAAAGGCCACCTCGTAAAAGAGATCGACGCTCTAGGCGGGCAGATGGGGCTAACGACCGATGCCGTGGGCATACAGTTTCGCGTGCTAAACGAGAGCAAGGGTCCGGCCGTGCGAGGCAGCCGCGCTCAGATCGATATGGACCGCTACCGCGTCTATATGCGAAATTTGCTGCTAAATACGCCAAATCTTGAAATCAGCCAAGAGATCGCAACGCAAATTTTAAGCTCGGACGGCGAAATCACGGGCGTTAA
Organism: uncultured Campylobacter sp.; assembly: GCA_963529735.1. Lineage (GTDB taxonomy): Bacteria > Campylobacterota > Campylobacteria > Campylobacterales > Campylobacteraceae > Campylobacter_A. The sequence goes on along the minus strand of CAUSAR010000022.1, from coordinate 6,967 downwards.
AACCCACCTAGGCAACGAGTATAAAACCAGCAAGCTCATCATCACGACGGGTACGTTTTTAAACGGGCTGATACACGTTGGATTTAACAAACTAGAAGCCGGCCGCGTGGGCGAGCTAAGCGCTAAAAATCTAAGCGATAGCCTGCGCGAACTAGGCCTAGAGGTCGGCCGACTAAAGACCGGCACCTGCCCGCGCGTGGACGCTAAAAGCATAGACTTTAGCGTGCTTGAGATCCAAGGCGGCGACGAGGATCCAAGACCATTTAGCTTCCGCACGCGGGACTTCGCGCCTACGCAGCTGCCCTGCTACATCGCCTACACGAACGAGACCACTCACGACATTATCCGCTCAAATTTCGACAAAGCGCCGCTATTTACGGGTCAGATAGAGGGCGTGGGTCCGCGCTACTGCCCAAGCATCGAGGATAAGATAAACAGATTCGGCGACCGCGACAGACACCATCTTTTCGTCGAGCCGCAAACCCTAGAGGCCACGGAGTACTATATCAACGGCTTTTCTACGAGCCTGCCGTACGAAGTGCAGGTCGCGATGCTGCGCTCGGTCAAGGGCTTTGAAAACGCTCGCATCGTGCGTCACGGCTACGCGATCGAGTATGACTACGTCCAGCCCACCGAGCTAAAACACACCCTAGAGACCAAAAAGGCGCGCGGACTCTATCTCGCAGGCCAAATAAACGGCACCACGGGCTACGAGGAGGCGAGCGCACAAGGGCTGATGGCCGGCATAAACGCAGCGCTTGCGCTTGATGGCAAAGAGCCGTTCGTCCTGCGCCGCGACGAGGCCTACATCGGCGTTCTCATTGACGATCTAGTAACCAAAGGCACAAAGGAGCCCTACCGCATGTTTACCTCTCGCGCCGAGTACAGGCTGCTTTTGCGCGAGGATAACGCCGTGCTGCGCCTAGGCGGATACGGCCGCGAGCTTGGCTTGCTAGACGAAGCGACGTTTGAGAAAATAGAAGCCATAAGGTCAAATTTGACTCGCGGGCTAGAGCTGCTAAACGGCACCGAGATCACGCCGACGAAGCGAAATTTGGAGCTTTTAGCTAGTCTTGACGAGGAGATAATCAGCCAAAATTTAACCCTGCAAAAAATCGTCGCCAGAAAAAGCTTCACGGGCGAAAAACTGCGCAAGCTAGATCCGTTTTTTGAGGTGCTCGACGAAGCTAGCTTGGAGCAAATTTTAACCGAGGCCAAATACCAACACTACATCGCCGAGCAAAAAAAGCAGATCGACCGCATGAAAGATATGATGAGCGTGAAAATCCCCGAGGGCTTTAGCTTCCGCGGTATCAGCGGACTTAGCAACGAAGTGGTCGAAAAGCTCGAGAGATTCGCCCCGCCGACGCTATTTGCGGCTAGCGAGATCAGCGGCGTGACTCCTGCGGCGATAGATATTTTACATATTTATATAAAGATGAACGCGAGGGAGTCGCGGTAAGCCGCGATAAAATGCTATTTAACAAGGACGGGCATTAAATTTGAGGTTAAATTTAACGCCTCGCCTCTTTGGCGTTAAATTTCCAAACCCGTCAAATTTAAACGTATCTACTAATCTCTATCAAATTTCCGTCCGGGTCACGCACGTAGATTGAGCTTATCGCTCCAAGCGCGCCGGTTCGCGGCACGATACCCTGCTCTGCGGCGATACCGGCAACCTCTAGCTCCTCTAAAACTAGCTCAAGCGGCGTATCGGTAAGTAAGCAAATATCGGCCGTTCCCACGTTTGCGTTTCGCGCGTTAGGCAAAATCTCCTCGCCTTTTACGTGCAAATTTATCTTTTGCGAGCCAAAGGCCAGAGCCTTGCGTCCGCTTGAAAAATCAATCTCCCGCATACCCAGCACGCGCACGTAAAAATCAAGCGTCCGTTGCAAATTTGCCACCGTTAAAACGATGTGATCGATCGAAGCGATACGCATATATTCTCCTTTTAAATCAAATTTAACCAAGCATTTCCCGCTAAAAACGGCAAATTTGACGACGTAAATTTAAAGTCGCTCGGCGTCAAATTTTTGCGGTGCGGATAAAACGCGCAAACTAAAATATAATTTAAATTTACGTCTATTTATAGGTCGTCAAATTTAACCGACTAAACCAAATTTACATTCAAATTTTACTCCCGAAAGCCTTAAAAAACGAAATAGTAAATGATGATTTAAAAATAATTTAAACATTTAAACTATTTGCCAGAAAAATAAAAGTTTAATTTTCATAAGAGTATAATCTCAATTATTCTTCAAAAACCGTTGAAAGGAAAGTAATGTCCGTAAAACAAGAAAGACGAGATTTTATCGGTTTGGCGTTCGGGGCGGTGGCTGCAGTCGGCGGCGCGGCGACCCTCGTAGCCGTCAAAAAGACCTGGGATCCGCTTCCTAGCGTTAAGGCGGCGGGATTTACGACCGTAGATCTCAGCCCGATGAAAGAGGGCGAGATGCGCCAAATAGAGTGGCGCAAAAAGCCGATATTTATCCTAAAAAAAGACGCTTCGATGGCGCCTAACGACAAGCGCGACGTCGTGGTAGACGGCGCTAGATATATGGTGGCGATCGGGCTTTGCACGCATCTTGGCTGTATCCCGGAGTGGAAACCGGGCAAGCAACTTTTCGTTTGCGCCTGTCACGGAGGCGAATTTAACGCAGACGGCGTAAATACCTTCGGCCCTCCTCCACGCCCGCTAGACATACCGCCGTTTAAGATAGACGGCACAAAACTCGTTTTGGGCGAGACCAGCCCCGAATACGAAAAACTAACGGCTCAAGCGTAAGGAGGGGAAGATGCACATCAGAAAATCAACGGGCGTTTTAGACTGGCTAGATCAAAGGATCGCCCTAAACAAGCTAATGAAAGTCCTCGTCAGCGAATACTGGATACCGAAAAATATAAATTTCCTCTGGGCGATGGGCGTTATACTCACGACGCTTTTTGCGTTGCTTATTTTTACCGGATTTATGCTAGTTATGTACTATAAACCGGATATAAATTTAGCCTTTGACAGCGTAAATTTGACTATAATGAAAGAGGTCGAGTACGGCTGGCTATGGCGCCATATCCACGCGGTTGCGGCTTCGGTCGTATTTCTCATAATCTATATCCACACCTTTACGGCGATTTACTACGGCTCTTATAAAAAAGGCCGCGAGATGATTTGGGTCAGCGGTATGCTGCTCTTCATTTTGTTCTCCGCCGAAGCGTTTAGCGGATACATGCTGCCTTGGGGACAGATGAGCTACTGGGCGGCGATGGTTATTACGAATTTATTCGGCGGCATCCCGGTTATCGGCGACGCGGTAGTCGAGTGGATCAGAGGCGACTACGCAGTTAGCGATCCGACTTTGACGAGATTTTTCATGCTTCACGTCTGCTTGCTGCCGATCGTGCTTATAGCAGTCGTCGCAATACACTTTTACACGCTTCGAGTTCCGCATGTAAATAACGAAACGGGTGAGGAGATAGATTTTGAAGTAGAAGCCGAAAAATACCTAAGCGGCGATACGAAAAACGCGAAAGTCATTCCGTTTTGGCCGGGCTTTCTGTCTAAAGACTTCATGTACATCGGCTTTTTCATGATTTTCTTTTTCTATCTCGTGTGCTTTCATTTCGACTTTGCGATGGATCCGATAAATTTCGAGCCGGGCAACCCGCTAAAAACGCCTCCGCATATCTATCCTGAGTGGTACTTCTTGTGGCAGTACGAGATTTTACGCGGATTTTTCTTCGATATTCTCGGATTTAAAGCCTACAATATCGGTCTTATCGCATTTGCGATCGCGGGCGTGGCGCTATTTTTCATGCCTCTTTACGACAGAAGCGACGTCGTGGCTCCGGCTCACGAGAGAAAGGGCTTTTTCGTATGGTTTTGGCTATTAATCGTCGATATGATTATCCTCACGATTTTTGGCAAATTGCCTGCCGACGGCGTAACGCTAGGCATTTCAAACGCTTGGATAGGCTTTTTCTCGACGATAGCGTTTTTTATCCTACTTTTCGTAGTCTTGCCTATCATAACGACGCTTGAGAAAAAAGGAGCGATGAAATGAAAGAACTAAAAATTTTTATAATCGTAGTCGCGCTTGCCGGCGTAGCGTACTGGGGCATAGAGCCCTACGCGCATAGCGTCATGCATCCGCACGTAGCCGCAGCTGACTACGACCTGGGCGCAGAGGACGTAGCTCAAGCTAAATCCGTAGTAGAAGCCAGACAAAAAGCTCTCGAAGCCGCGCAAGCTCTAAACGACGAAAAGAAAATCGCTGGAGCGAAAAAAGATCTAGAAGAGGCAAAAAAATCTCTTGAGGATTACACGGCGTTTTGGAAAGAAGTAAAAACTATAAATTTAGCCAAAGGAGACGCCGCTAAAGGCGCGGAAACTTTTGCTAACGCGGGCTGCACGGGCTGTCACGGCGTAGAGGCCGCAGGTATGCCAAACGCTCTAAGCGCCGCCGAGCTTAGCGAAGCTCACGGCGTCGTACCGCCCGATCTTAGCACCGCAGGAGCGATATACGACGAGCATTTCCTAGCAGCTCTTATAAAAGACCCGACCAAGGCGCTAAAGCTAACGCATAAATTTAACGACGAAAAGCCTTATCCTATGCCGGCCTTTTTCGGAGCGGGCGGAGAAGATCCAAATGCCGAGATCGCCGATATAGTCGCGTATCTAAAGTCTATCGCGCCTAAAGAAGTCAGCGACGAGCAGGTATTTCGCGACGCATGCCAAAGATGCCACGACATGAAATACGAAAACAAATACGCGCTAAGCAACCGCGTAAATTTAGCTGCATATATGGGCTCAAACCCGCCTGATTTATCGATGATGATTCGCTCAAAGGGCAATGATTATCTGCATAAATTTATAAACGATACGCAAAAGATGCTACCCGGCACAGCGATGCCTCGCGTAGGGCTAAGCAAGGCTAGCGAGGATCAAATCGTAGCCTACATGCAAAAAGCCGGCGACGCTAAAAAGGCCGAGCGCGAAAGCCTAGGCATAAATGCGATGATCTACTTTTTGATTTTCGGCATTTTCGGATGGCTTTGGAAACGCAAAGTCTGGTCTAAACTGCATTAAAATATGAGCCCGTTCTTCGGGCTCTTTTTAAATTTACCGCTTCGATTCCTTCTTTTTGATTTTTAAATTTGCCCCATTTTTAACTCGCAAATAGTTTTTAGCCTATTTGATCGCTTGTCGCCTAGCTCAAAGCCGAATTTAGCCGCGCCGCTCGCCCAAATTTAAACGCTTTTTAGATTAGTCCGCTAAAATGCGTTAAATTTTAAAAGGAAAAAAGATGAACAAAGTAGAATTCCAAAAGCTAAATTCTAGCGAAAAGCAAGACGCGATGCTAAAAATATCCGCCGCATATCCGCAATTTAAATTTCTAAATCTAAGCAAATTTACGTGCGGCGAGCATAGCTTTGAGACGGGCGTTTTTGATTTTGATGGGAGCGAGTTCGTTTTTATCCCGGGGGACGAGCCCGAGCTTGGCTGGGATGATTTTGCCGTTTTAGATGAAATTTCGGCAAAAGAGATTAAAGAACAATGCGACTACTGCCCCGAGGATCAAAGTCTGCGCGAATTCGTAGCAGAACAAACCTCTCCGCTTCGCCGCACCAAAATCCCCGCTATGCTAGCCGAAAGAAAACCCGCCGAGCTTAGCTGGTACGAGGTGGATTTAAGCGACGAAAGGCTTAAAATTTACGCAAACGAGATAGAGAATTTTTCGCGCGGTAAAGACAAAGATATTTCTGAAATGACGGTTTGCAGCGCGATAAAATTAGTTCGCGAAGGCGGCAAAATTCGCGCGTTTTTGTTTGACGATGTCGCGCACGAGGAGCTTGAAGCAAATTTACGCAAGAACGGCTTTAGCCTACCCAGCCAGGACGAGTGGGAATACCTAGCCGGATGCGGGGCGCGCACGCTTTGGCGTTTTGGCGACGAGCCTGATCCCGACAAGGTAGCGCTACCGCACGTTAATCAGCCCGAAAGTCCGGAATTTTCGCTATTTGATCCGAATTTATTCGGGCTGTTCATCGCCTTTGATCCTTACCCGGTCGAGCTTGTTAGCGCGCCGATATACTTTAAAGGCGGCGACGGCGGCAGCGCGTTTTGCGGCGGCGCATCGCTGTTTGAGTGCCTGCTACCCGTTTCGCCTTTTTACGCTATGAGCGAGGAGATGCGAAATGATTATTTGGAGTTTTTGGACGACGGCGATATCGATAACGCGATTTACAGGCGTATTTTTAGACTTTAAAAAGCGCTTTAGCCGCTAAATTTAGCGCCGATTAAAAATATCTCGCCGCGCGTTTTAGCTCAAATTTATATCGCCCCGTAAAGGCTTCAGTTAGCCTAGGTACCAAGACCTTGCGAAATATAAATTTAAACGCGTACGCTACGCCCGCTTTACAAAACGCTTTTGCGCCGATTTACGACAACCGCGAGATTAAAATAGGCGCAAAACGATAAATTTGCCGCAAAAAGCCGAGCTTGTTTTCGTTTTTCATTGATTAAATTCTCGTAGATTTATCCTTAGATGCTAAAATCAGCCACCGTTTTTTCATAAATTTTACCGAAAAGGAAAAATATGGCCAAATTTAAATTTTTTGCCGCTCTTACGGCGCTTTGCTTTGGACTAAATTTAAGTGCTAGCGAGCTGGAGGGTAGGTGGAGCATCGTCTCGGCAAACATAGACGGGCAGGAGGTGCAAACGGCGGGGCAGAAGTGCTTTGAGGATTCGTTTTTCGAGGTTAGTGGCCGCGAGGCAAAGCTAGGCCTTAGCTCCGTAGGCGAGGACGGCGCGTGCAAAAGCGGCGCGGCAAGCTACGCCTTTAAAAGCATAGGTGCTGGCAAATACGCGCTGGGTCCTATCGGCGAGTTTTGGCTAGAAGATGGCGCGCTAAAGGTAAAACAGTCCTTAGACGGCGGCAAATTTATCGTTTTTTCATTCAAAAAAGACGC
>CAUSAR010000021.1:0-26726 GCA_963529735.1 uncultured Campylobacter sp. | reverse complement strand
GATAAATTTAAATTAGCCGCATCTACGACTACCGATAATACCGCTAGCAAATACGTAACCATAACCGACGCAAGCAGAGGCGACAAGATAGGCCTTGGCAACTCTGTAACGGGTTTCGTGAAAACAAATAAAAATGCTACCAGCGGTCAAACCGACCTAAAAGACGCTGTAAATGCAGCTCTGGCTAGCCAGGGTACGACTACGGCAAATAATATATATGCCGTGTATTACGGTAACGAGACATACCTAATAAGAGACGCCGACGCTAGCAAAACTCTAAGCGCAGGAGATAATCTAGTAAAACTAGCGGGACTGTCAAACTACGACATACTAAACGGAAACGTCATAACCGATACCGACGGCGTAACAAAACTACTAGAGATAACCAACTCTTAATCTAAATTTAAAGGAGCAAAATCGCTCCTTTTAACCTGCGGGACTAAATTTAACGTCCCGCAAGTCTCTTTAAATCCGCCTGTAAAATCAAAAACAATCCAAATTCGTTCATCTTTAAAGCCGTGTATGGTTTTGCTGCAAAAGTTGCTAGGCTAAAAACTTTAGCAAAGCTTTGGCGCCAGATAAAAAGTCATGCCGTATCCTTTAGGCGGCTACTAAAATACCGCGGCGGCTAAATTTAAGCTTCGTAGCTAAATTTAAACTATACAAAATGCCGCCTTATGCCGCTTTGTATGTAAATTTCCAAAAGATGAATCAAATCAGATGTTCTTTAAGGGGTGAGGTTGCGTAAATTTAGCCAAACTCAAATTTGACTAAAAATTATTGCTCTGCCCGTTTAGCAGCTTATCCACGACGTAGACTGCGATCTTTTTAGCGCCGTTCATGCTGATGTGCATGCCGTCGTCCTTGCGCAGCGGCTTTTTGTCGGCACCCTCTTTTATATACTTGCCGTTATCGCAGATCGCGCCGCTGATATCGATGTAGCGCGCGCCGTATTTTTGCGCCGAGTCCTTGTAGATCAGGTTTAGCGCCTTCATTTTTTTGTCGAATTTCTCGCTCTTCATGCACGGTACTCCCAGCCATACGACCTGCGCGCCGTGCTCTGTGGCGATCTCGTAGATCTCGGCGATCCTGCCCTCATACGCCTCGCGCCACGCGTCGGTGCCAAAGTCCAGCGCCTGCTCGTCAAAGGTGTAGCTATAAGCGTCGTTTGCGCCAAAAAGTGCGAAGATCAGCAGATTTTGCGGGCGATTTTCTAAGCCTGCTAGCGCCGCCTTTAGCTCCTCACTCCAGTCGTAAAATTTCTTATTTGTTAGCCCCGTGCTTGCTTTTGCCATATTTTTGATTGAGATTTTGCTCGTTTTTAGTGCGTTTTCAAACCCCCAGCCAAAGCCTTGCATTATGGAGTCGCCTATCAAAATGACGCCTAAATTTTCATTTAGCTCGATATCAAAAGTTACGGATTTGTTTGTTTTATTTGGAGCGCTCGGCGTTAAATTTGACGCTATCGAGCCGTTTTTATCTAAATTTAAAGCGGTTTTAGCGGGAGAAATTTGAGCGGTTTGCGCAGTCAAATTCGCCTCTTTTACCGCGCCGATACTAGGCGTTAAATTTAGCGTATTTTGAGCGTTTAAATTTGCAGGTTCGATTTGCGAGACGGTTAAATTTTGCTCTGTTTTAGTGCTAGTCGCGACCTGTTTTTTGTCGCCCGAAAAAATATCCGTAAATTTATCGATAGTCGATTTTGCGCTCTGCAAGCCATCCTCGGCCGCGCTTATAAATTTATCGCTCAGCGCCATTGCTCGCTCGTCCGTGATGAAAAAATCCTTTTGATATTTGGCTTCGTAGTAGTTTGACAGCGGTCGCAAAAATAGCGCAATCAGCGTAAAAAACGCGAGAAATACCCCAAAAAACGCTCTCATTAAAATCCTTGATATATAAAGTTAGGCATACCGGACGGCATCAAAAAGTAAATAATTATCCCAAAAATCGCCAAAAAAACGGCTGAAAAAATAACGTTTATATTTTCAAAAAATTTGACCAAAAGCGGATAAACGTCAAGCGCGGCGTATAAAAATACGAACACGAAAACGCCTGCAAATAGCGCGCAAATAGCAAGAAGCTCGCCGCTAGAGTTTCTAAAAATAGCTCCGATGTAGCGCACCGCTCCCTCAAAATCCATCGTGAAAAACACCCAAACCATACTCACGAAAATAAACGTAAAATATCGTCCAAGCATAGCCGAGTTTAGCCATTTGCGCTCGCTGGTTAAATTTAAAAACACGACGCCAAGACCGTGGATGAGCCCCCAGAGCAAAAATCCCAGCCCCGCGCCGTGCCAGATGCCAGATATCGCAAAAACCAGCATAACGTTTAGCTGCGTCTGCGCCGCCGTGCCGCGACTGCCTCCGAGCGGAAAATAGACGCACTCTTTGAAAAAATTCATGAGGCTGATGTGCCAATTTTGCCAGAAAATTTTTAAATTTCGCGTCGTAAAAGGGCGGTTGAAGTTTTGCGGCAAAATAAAGCCGCACATGAGTCCTAGCGCCGTCACGAAGTCCACGTAGCCGCTAAAATCGGCGTAAAGCAGCACGCTGTAGCCAAAAAGCGCGCCAAGAAGCTGCGAAGCGGGTAGGGTGGGTGCGGCGAAAACAGGATTAACTATCTCGAAAAGATGGTTTGCGACGATGAGTTTTTTAAAAAGCGCGGAGCACAAAAGCGCGAAAATGACGGGACTAGTGCGAAAAACCTTGGGCGAATTTAGCGCCTCGAAAAATGGCTTTGGCCGTAAAATCGGGCCTGAAATAATCGCGGCAAAAAAGCTAAGAAAAATCAGCGTATCAAGGTAGCTAGGCGCCTCTAGCTCGCCCTCTCGCACGGCTTTTAGTAGCAAAATGCTCATAAACGAATAAAACGAAATACCAAGCGGAAGCGCGATGGTTTCAAGCCTCATGACGCCAAATTTGATCGTAAAATAGCCGCCGTATTTAAAAAACGCAAGCGCGCAAAGCACGAAAATAACGCCCGCAGCAAACGGAGTCACTGAGTCCTTGCTCTGAGCCGCCCTTGCGAAAAGAAAAATCGCCGTGCTAAAGATAAAATTTATGATTAGAAATTTAAGCCCGAACGAGGCTAAAAACAGATAAGAAAAGGCGAGTAAAATGACTTTTTGTAGGTGTGGGCGAGCGTTTAAAAAATAATAAATCGGCCAAAAAATAAAAAAGCACAAGCCAAATTCTATGGAAAAAAGATTCATATCCCGCCTAAATTTTTGCGTAATTATATAAAAAAATTATTTTGGGTTAGGTTAAATTTACATTTGACGGGAATTTAAAATTTGACTTGGAGTTTTGCTTGAGTGCATTTTAAATTTGAGCCGTAAAGCCGCTAGCAGTCTTGCGTAAATTTGACGGAAATTTAAAGCCGCTCTATGGCTGCAAGTACATTTGTAGCGTCGTTTGCGGGCTCGGCTACGTCGTTAAATCTTTTTACGACTTCGCCGTTTTTTATGATCAGGGTTTGGCGGCGGTAAAATTTCTTGCCGTCGTTTGTGGTAAAAGTTTGCAAATTTAGCGGGGATTCTAGCTCGAAGTTCTCATCGCTCAAAAATATAAAATTTGCCCCTACGCTTTGTTTAAATTCGTTCATCTTTTCTACGCTTTGAGAATCGACGGCTATTAGCGTAAAGCCCAAAGATTCTAGCTTTGTAAGGTTTTCTTGGTAGGCTTTGCACTGAAGCGTGCAGCCCGTTAGCCCCTTTAAATCCTTTAAATTTTCAGGCAAAAACTTCCCGCTTTCGCCCATTTTCGGATAGGTAAAAACTATGCAGTTTTTGCCGCCTATTAGCTCGCTAAATTTGACCGAATTTGCGTTTATATCTTTCATTGCGTCCTCTTTGAGTGTGAATTGTTGAAAAAATAGACTAAAAATAGCACCGCAAAGCTTATAAACAGCATAATCGCCGAATAAACGTGCGCCTTAGTATAGTCCATGAGCTCGACGGCCTCGTAGATGGCGATGCTGGCGACTTTAGTCTTATCCCCGACGCTGCCGCCTATCATCAGCACGACGCCAAATTCGCCCAAAGTGTGCGCGAAACTCACTATGAGAGCGGTTAGAAGCGATGGTTTGATATTTGGCAGAGCGACTCTAAAAAGCGTCTCCCATTTGCCTTTGCCTAGCGAGTAGCTCGCTTCAAAAAGGCTCTTTGGTAGGCTCGCAAAGCCCGCCTGAAGCGGCTGAAACATAAACGGCAGAGAGTAGATGCAGCTAGCGATGATGAGGCCTGAGAAGTTAAAAACCAAGCGGATATCAAAGGTTTCTTCAAAAAATTTGCCCAAAAAGTTGTAAGGCGAGAGAAAAACCAGCATGTAAAATCCGAGCACCGAAGGCGGTAGCACGAGCGGTAGCGAGATCACGGCTTCTAGCACGGGTTTAAATTTAAAACTCGCGCGGCTAAGCCAAAACGCAACCGGCAACACGAGAAAAAACAAGATCGCAGTCGAGATAAAAGCAAGCTTTAGTGATAGGTAAAAGGGCGTAAAATCGATATTCATCTCGGCTCGCTTTGTGCGTAAATTTCGGTGTTTCGCTCGTCAAATTTGTCGTTTTCGCTACCGTTTTTTTGTAAATTTAGCCCAAACGCCTTGGCGCTTATTGACGCTTCGTCGCCTGATTTTAAATTTGCGGCTTCTGCCGCGCTTAGAGCCACTTCGCAAAGCTGCTGACCGACGGAGACTACGGCTACGTAGATGGCGTCGCGCTTTGATATCTCTAAAATTTTTGCCGGCAGGCTAAATTTCTGCGAGCCTCTGTGTCTCAAAAATATCTCGCCCGGACCGCCTTCTTGAGCTATTTTGCCGTTTTCAAGCACGAAGACTTTGGACGCGAGTTTATAGATCTCCGCGACGTCGTGACTAACCAAAATCGTCGTCATATCAAACTCGGCGTGCACCTTGGCAAGGTAGTCTTGCAGCTTTTCGCGCATGGCGTTATCAAGCGCCGAAAGAGGTTCGTCGAGTAGCAAAATTTCTGGCTTTCGCATGAGAGCGCGGGCTAGGGCGGCGCGCTGCTTTTGACCGCCCGAGAGCTGCGAGATGGCGGCGTTTTCTAGCGAGCTCATCTCGACTAGTTCTAGAAGTTTGCGCGCTAAATTTTGGTCGTTATTTGCAAAAAGCAGATTTTTCATCACGTTCATATTTGGAAAAAGCGCGTAGTCTTGAAATAAAAACCCGATATTTCGGTTTTGCGGCGGTGTGAAGTTTTTGCCGTCAAAAAGCGTCTGGCCGCCTGCTTTTATCGTTCCGCTATCAGGCGTTTCAAAGCCCGCGATCAGGCGCAGTAGCGTAGTTTTACCGCTGCCGCTTTTGCCGTAGAGAGCGACAAACTCGCCCTTTTTTACGTTCAAATTTACGTCTAGATCAAATTTCCCGTTTGCGCCGTTTAGGCTTTTTATGCAGTTAAGTTCTATCATGCGATGTAGAGCGAGGTTGCCTTGACGTAGGCGTAAATTTGATCGCCCGGCGCTAAATTTAGCCGCCTTAGCGATGCCGTGGAGATGATGCTTTCAAACTCGAATTCGCCCGCGTTTAGATGCAGCGAGCTTGTGATCTCGCCTTTTTGGATATCTGAAATTTGCGCTTTTATCTCGTTTGAGACCGAGCAGTCTAAAAGCGGGGAAGTAGCGACGAAGACGTCCGAGCTTTTAAAGCTTAGTCGAACCTCGTCGCCGATTTTTAAATTTTGCAGATTTTCCAAGGATAGCATTTTTAGGCTTAAATTTTCGGCGCTAAACTCAAAAACGCTAACGCCGTCGTTTTGCTCTATCGCCGAAATTTTAGCCTTTATCATTTAGATGTTGTATCCGAATTTTCTAAAGATTTCCTTCGCGCGGTCGCTTCTGATAAAGTCGTAGAAAGCCTTGGCTTCAGGATTGTTTTCGCCGTGTTTTAGGATAACCATGCCTTGGTCGATCGGGGTGTAAAGCGCGGGATCTATAAGGATGAAGTTTTTACCCTCTTTGTACTCGGCCATTTTTTTATCGTACATCGCAGAAGCCGCGATAAATCCTACATCGGCAGCGCTTAGAGCTTGGCTTAGAGCTTCGCCGATAGATTTTGCTAGGATGATGTTTTTCTCGACTTTATCGTAGATGCCTGCTTTTTTTAGAGCTTCGATGCTAGCTTTACCGTACGGAGCGGTCTCAGGATTTGCGATCGCGATGGCTTTTAGGCCTTCTACCGCGTTTATGCCCTTAGCTAGATCGATATCTCTGATCGTAAATAGCGCAAGCGCGCCCTGAGCGTATACTACGGGCTTGGTTACGGCAAATTTAGTGTCGTATAGATCCTCTACGAATTTCATATTTGCAGCCATGAAAACATCGGCCGGAGCGCCGTTTTTGACCTGGGTAGATAGCGCGCCGCTAGCTCCTAGAGTGACGGTTACTTTGGTGTCCGGGTTTGATTTAGCAAACTCCGCTTTTAGCTCATCAAACGCGTAAGTGACGTTTGCTGCGGCAAATACGTTGATCTCGCCCGCGTTTAGATGAAAAGCCGCGAGAGCCGCGACGACTAACGAAAAAAATGTTTTTTTCATTTTTATACTCCTATTATGATTTGACTTGCTTTGATTATAGCGGTGAGCTCGTCGCCCACGCCTATGCGCATTTGCATCGCGCTTTCTTTGGTGATGATAGAGGTTATCGTCTGATGATTGCTGATTTCTAGTACGATTTCGGCGTTTACGGAGCCGATTTTAGCCTCGATAACGCGTCCTTTTAGTAAATTTGCGGCGCTTAGTTTTAGATTTTCCTCTTTTGCGAGCATCACGCTTGGAGCTTTAAAGATAAATACGACCTTTTTGCCGACTTTTAAATTTAGATTTTTTTCAGACTCGACCGTGACGTTAGCGCGTAGAATTTCGCCGTTTGAGAGTTTGGCGCTTATTTGCGAATTTACCGCGCCCGTTTTTACGTCCGTGATCTCGCAGCTTAGTTGGTTTCTGGCGCTTAGGCTCATGCTCATGCGCTGTAAATTTAAAATTTCGTTCGTATCGACGTTTATATTTGAACAAACTTTTTCTAAAAATATCTTTTGGCTCTCTAACATCGCGTCGTATAGCGCGATCATCTTTTTGCCGTATGGCGTGAGCTCTGAGCCGCTGTTTTTCTTGTTGCCTTCGGCTCTTGCGATTAACGGTTCGTCCGAGCGGTTATTTAGCGCGTCCAGGCTGTCCCATGCGTTTTTGTACGAGATGCCGACGTACTCGGCGGCTTTTGTTATGCTTTTGGTGTGCTCGACGGCCTTTAAAAGCTCTATATGTTTAGCCAGCACCGATGCTCCGCCGTCTAAAAATAGCTCTAAACTAACGTCTGCTTTCATGAAAAACTCCCAAATTTTATAAATATAAAAAAATAATTTGCTAGGAAGTATATTTAAATATATATGAAAAATAACTTAAATAAACTTCGTAATACCGGGCTTTTTGAAATTTATAAATTTAAAAGCTACATTGAGATAAAATCCTAGATTACTGCCTTTGCAGACTTGAAATTCGGAGATTCGATGAGAAAAATTTTACTCTCTTTTTTGCTCGTTTTTAGTTGCGTTTTTGCCGAACAAACGCAGGAAAAGGGCGAATTTGACGACGAATTTACGCAGCCTAGCGAGATTTTTGATCCGCTTAGCGGTTATAATAGAATGATGACCGGTTTTAATGATTTTATGTATGTAAACGCCATCCATCCCGCGGTAAAAGGATACAACTACGTGGTGCCTGAGGCCGCAAGAACCGCCGCGGGAAATTTTTTTGACAACCTTTTATACCCCGTCCGATTCGTAAATAACGTCTTGCAGCTTAAATTTAGCGAGGCGGGCGAGGAGACGCTGAGATTTTTGGCAAATACGATTATCGGTTTTGGCGGGCTAACCGACGGCGCGAAATACTACAATCTGCAACGCCATGACGAGGACTTCGGCCAGACGCTAGGCTACTGGGGTGTAGGTAGCGGATTTCACGTGGTGCTGCCGTTTATCGGACCATCAAATTTACGCGATATGGCAGGCATGGTCGGGGATTATTACCTAGATCCCGTCAGCTACGTAAAACCGATGCTAGATTCGTTCGCGATAAAGTCTTTTCGGCAAGGCAATCTTTTGTCTTTGCATCCAAACGCTTACGACGAGCTTAAAAAAGACGCGATCGATCTGTATCCGTTTCTACGCGACGCATACGAACAGCGCCGAAATCATTTAATAAAGGAATAAAATGAAGTTTTTAAAAATCATCCTACTTGCGCTTTTTTGCGCGGTTAGCCTCTTTGCGATCAGCGAGGAGCAGATAAAACCTACGATGCAAAAAGCGACGCAAGACGCTATCGAGGTGCTAAAAAACGCAAATTTAAGCAAAGACGAGAAAATAAGTAAAATTTTCGCCGTTTTTGATCCGTATTTCGACTACGAACAGATGTCCAAGATCGCTCTAAGCAAGCGCTACAACAACCTAAGCGCCGAGCAAAAGGCTAAATTTAACAAAGCCTTTGAAGAGAGGTTAAAATTAAGCTACGTCGATAAGCTCTTAAGCTACAAAAACCAAACTATAAATTTTAAAGATGTGACCAAACCAAACGAAAATCGCTACTTTCTAAACGCAGATTTGGTCGGCGAGGACGGCAAAAACTACGGCTTTACGTATAAATTTTACAACGCCAAAGATCGCGGCTGGCTCATCTACGACGTCGAAATTTTAGGCGTTAGTATCATCCAGACCTACCGCAGCCAGTTTGATAGCCTGATGGAAAACGAGAGTTTTGAAAATTTGCTTAGCAAGCTAAACTCCGTCCAAGCTCCGCAATAAGGCGTTGATGAAGCGGATTTTTAAATTTATCGTCAACTTTCCAAAAAGCGTTATCGCCGGCGTACTAGCCGCGACGCTCTTTTTTGGATATTTTAGCGCCAAGCTCGAGGTTGATGCGTCTACTGAGACGTTGCTACTTGAAAACGATAAAGATTTAGCCGTCTTTAGAGACGTTTCTAAACGCTACGTTAGCCCAAACTACCTAGTCATCGCCTACACGCCAAAAGACGATCTGCTCGCACCCTCTACGCTTGAAAAGATAGAAAATTTAAGCCGCGAACTAGAAAAAAACGAGCTTGTATCAAGCGTCATTTCCATATTAAATATCCCGCTGCTTCAAAGCGGAACTAGCGATCTTAGCGAGCTAGTTAAGCATGTACCGAGCCTCGCCGACGCCGATATAAACAAAACTCTAGTACGCCGCGAGTTTGCGGATAGCCCGCTATACACAAACAATCTCGTTAGCCGCGACCTAAAAACTACGGCGATCGTGCTAAATTTAAAGACCGACGAAAAATATCAAAGCATACTAAACGAGCGAAACGCGCTGCTAAACGCCAAACTAGACGGCAATATCACAAGCGAGCAAAAACAGCGTCTAAATGCGGTAAATGCGCAGTTTAAAGCTCACCGCGACGAAGCGCGTATAAAAGAGCACGCCGCGATCGAGCAGATCCGCGAGACGATAGCGAAATTTGGCGGCGGCGAGAGCCTGTTTTTAGGCGGGGCAAATATGATCGCCGATGATATGGTGAGCTTCGTGCGCTCCGATCTTGCGACATACGGTATCAGCGTGACGCTGCTTTTGGTCTTTTGCCTTTGGCTGTTTTTTAGGCAGATTCGCTACATCGTTATGCCGATTTTTATCTGCGTGATTAGCGTTATTTGGGCGAGCGGGCTGTTTGGATTTTTTGGCTGGGAGATCACGGTGATCAGCTCAAACTACATCGCCCTTCAGCTTATCATCACGATCTCGGTCGTCATTCACCTGATCGTGAGCTACCGGGAGTTTTGCCTTACCAAGCCGCACCTTAACAACCGTCAGCTCGTATATCTCACGCTACGCGATAAGGCCAGTCCGTCGTTTTTTGCGATATTTACGACCGTTATTGGCTTTTTATCGCTTGCGCTTTCGGATATCAAACCCATCATAATGCTCGGCATCATGATGAGCGCGTCGATCTCTATCTCGCTCGTACTTGCGTTTTTGTTATTTGGCTCCGCGACAGCGCTGATGCCAAAGCTCGCTCCGGTTAGGACGTTTGAGGATAAATTTAGCTTTACCAAGCACTGCGCCGCGTTCGCGCTAAATCATAGCCGCGCTGTTTACGCCATCAGTCTTGCAGTGCTTATTTTTGGGCTTTATGGTATTTCAAAGCTAAAGGTCGAAAACAGCTTTATAAGCTATTTTAAAGATACGACCGAAATCCATAAAGGCATGCAGGTGATCGATACGAAGCTAGGCGGTACGGTGCCGGTTGATATATTGATCAAATTTAACAAGCCCAAATTTGACGAAAAGGCTGCCAAAAACGAGCCTAAAGACGAATTTGACGACGAGTTTGCCGCTAGCGCGAACGAGGATAAATACTGGTTCAATCAGCATAAAATCGACGTCGCGAAAAAGGTGCACAACTATCTAGAAAACAAGCGCTTTGTCGGGCATGCGAGCAGCCTAAACACGGTCGTAAAGATCGTCGAGCGTATCACCCAAAAGCCAGCCGACGGCCTCATGCTCTCGATCCTATACGAACAGATCCCGCAAAAGTACAAAGACATCATCCTAAGCCCCTACGTGAGCATAAAGGACAACGAGCTACGCTTTACCGCGCGCACCCTAGATAGCGACGATGCGCTACGCAGGGACGAGTTTTTGCACGAGCTTAAAACCGATATCGCAAATTTGATCGCAAACGACAACGCGAGCGTCCAAGTTAGCGGCGCGATGGTGCTTTATAACAACCTCCTTCAAAGCCTCATCGCCTCGCAGGTGGATTCTTTCGGTTTCGTGATCTTGTCGCTTTTTGTCGTTTTTTGCATTATTTTTAAAAGCATAAAGCTCGCCGCCATCGCCATCACGTCAAATTTGATCCCGCTTTGTGCGGTATTTGGCGTCATGGGCGTGATGGGTATCCCGCTTGACATCATGAGTATTACGATAGCGGCTATCAGCATAGGCATCGGCGTGGACGACATCATCCACTACATCCATCGCCTAAAAATCGAGCTTCGCAGCAAAAATGTCGCCGAGTCGATCAAGGCCTCGCACGCTAGCATCGGCTATGCGATGTACTACACATCGTTTGCGATCATCCTTGGCTTTAGCATCATGGTAACGAGCAACTTTATCCCGACGATATATTTCGGACTTTTGACCGATCTTGTTATGATAATGATGTTGTTGGGGGCGCTAGTGCTACTGCCAACACTAATCAAAACCTTTTACCGCGTTAAAAATTCCCCCATAAACGACGGATTTCAAAAGTAGTTTTTGACTAAGGCGCTCGGTCACATACTACATGTATGCTCCCGTCACGCCTAATCAAAAACTATTTAAACTACGCCTATTCCGTCTGGAATATTCGTCTCTTGTTCTGCTAAATTTGTAAATTTAGCTTCTTAAATTTACAACGTGCAGTGTGTGCCTTGAAGTATAAAATCTTTAAATTTAACTCAAATTTGAAGGAAAAACTACTCTTTCATAACTTTAAGAAAAGAGTAAACATCCCGCACGCCTTCGATGTGTTTGGCGTACCAGATCGCGTGTTTTTCCTGCTCGATATCGGTGATGATGCCGGTAAATACGACGTTGCATTGCACTACGCTCACTCTCACGCTTGTGCCGCTGATTATGCTATCTTTAAAAAAATTGTTTTTTAAATTTAGCATTATGGCGAGGTTGCTTTCGCATTCGCCGCCGTCGCTAGGGAGGCGAATATACGTATAAATTTTACTCACGCCGTCGGTGTTTTTAGCTAGCTCTACGAGCTTGGTTTTATGCTCGGCGTCAGGCACCACGCCGATGAGATACACATCGCCGTAAAAGCTCTCGACGTCCATGTTTAGGTTGCTAAGTCCGCTTGAGGCTAAAATTTTAGTCTGGATTTTTGTTTTTATAAATTTATCTTTCGTTATCGAATATATACCGCGCTCGTCTTTGCTGATCTGGTAGGCGTCGTAGACGTTTATGCCCGTTAGCGGCGTAACGGTCGTAAAGAGCTCAAGACAACCGCCGAGGAAAAAAATCGGCGAAAAAATAAGAATATTTTTTAAAGAAAATCGCGCAAATAGCTTTTTCATCGCCGACCCATAAAATTTTCTCCAAATACTATAGAAATCAAACTAAAATTTATATAAATTTGGCTATAATCGCGCTCATCATCTAAAGACGCGGAGGATAAAGCGATCTGGTGGCGCTCGCGGACTTCAAATCCGATGGCGGGGCGGTTGACCGCTTCGCGGGGAGTTCGATTCTCTCATCCTCTCGCCAAACTTCTACATTTATTATCTTAAAACAAGCAAAATTCAGCTACAATAAGCCGCTTATATTAAATTAATTTAAGGTTTTTCTTTTGGCTAGTTCATCCGCCTCTAAATTTCCTCTTGCCCGCGCCGTTTTAGGCAGGATATACGTGGTGCTTTTTGCTACCGCCATATTTCTGATATGCGCGGCTAGCTTTGGGTTAAATTTAAAATTTGAAGGCGTAAAAGAGGATATTTACGCTGCAAATTCTAACTTTAAAACTTTCATCAAAGAACGCGCCGTAAATATAGATAACGAACTTAAACTTATCGAAAGATATATTGAAGCACCCGATTTTGACTCAAAAGCGATCTTTGACTTTGCCGTAAAAAACAATAACGAATACATGGCCTTTTTTATCGTAAACGAACGCGGCGAGATAGAGTTTGTTAGCGATGAAAAATTACGCGATACGTACTCTACGTTTTTTCTCTCAAAGCCCTGGGAAAACGAGCCTGAGGATAAAATTTTAAGATCAGAGTTTATGTTTGATAAAAGCGACGTACCGACAAGACTCGCCGCAAAAAAGATGAAAAACGGCAAAATGGTGGCTACGCTCATACGCTTTACGGCGATTTACGAGGAGTTTGTGCGCGGATACGAGAGGATCGGCGTAAATTCGTTCGCGATAGATAAAAGCGGTAGGATCGTATTTCACCAAGACCCCGAGCTGGTTTTAGAGCGCAAAAACATCTTTGATCTTTACGATGTGAGTGCGGACTACCTAAACAGCGACGAAGTAAAATTTGCAAATTTAGGCTCGCTAAACAGCGAAATTTATTATATTCAAAGTATCCCAAGGATCGGTTTGGCCGTGGTTTCAAGCTATCCTGTGGATAAATTTATAAAAGAAAATTTACTATTTTTGCTAATCTGCGTCGCATTTTTAGCCGTAGGCGGATTTTTTACCTTTTCTTACACCAAATTTGTCAAAAACTCCGTCATAAAGCCAGTTTTATCTATCAAAAATTTAGTCGCAAAAGCCGGCAATGGCCAGGAGATCAAGACCTACGCGAAATTTGGCTCAGTAGAAGAATTTGATCAAATCTCGGACGAGATCGTCAAATTTTACGGAGATTTCGGCGAGAAAAAGGCGAAATTTGAAGAGTACTCGCGCAAATTCGGATTTTTGTTTGAAAAAGGACCTTTTATCTTGCTACTAATCGACGCAAAAAGCGGCAGGATCGTTGAGGCAAGCGCGAGGGCGTGCGAGTTTTACGGATTTAGCGAGGAAGCGATAAAAAGCAAAAATTTAGCCGAGCTAAATGCGTCAAATTTGACCGATATGAAAACGCTGCAAGAAGACGAAGGCGAAATTTACGAAACGAACCATTTTGCCGCGGGCGGCGAGATAAAACAGGTGCGCATCTACAAGCAAAACTACGAGTTACCCGGCGGCGAAAAGATCGGCTTTTGCGTCGTAAAAGACGTTACGAAGAGCAACGCTCTAAAGAAAAACGCGCAAAAACAAAGCGAGATAGACGCTCACTCGCCGCTATTTAGCGTAGTTTGGAAGGACCGCTTTATAGGCGATATATCAAGCGTTTCGGATAATATCGAGCGCGCATTGGGATACAAAAAAAGCGAAATACTCTCAAACGAATTTGAGTTTAAAAACATCATCCATCCAGATGACCGAGATAGGCTCGCGAATGAATTTAACATCAAATTTAGCCTATTTAACGCGGCTTCTCTCAAAAAAGAGAACGAGTCGCTACAATCTTGCAGGCTGATAAGGAAAAATTTAGAGGTCATAGACTGCAGCGTATTTATCAAATTTATCTCAAAAGACGGCAGAACCGTGGATGAGGTGATCGGATACTTTATCGAGAGCAAGCTGGCGGCAAATTTGACCGCAAAAACCGGCATGGAGATAGCGCGTCTAAACGACGACAAAGAGGGCGCATATAAAAATACGATTTTAAGCCTATTTGCAAACGCGCAAGAAGCCGTCGCCGTAGTCGGGTTAGACGGAGTATTTTTAGACGCTAACAAAGCCTTTTGCAAGATAAGCGGCTATTCCAAAGAAGAAGCCATCGGCAAGCCGTCGAATTTACTAAAATCAGGCGTGCATGATGATAATTTTTACGAACACATGTGGAAGAGGTTGTTGAAAAAAGGCTTTTATAGCGGCGAAATTTATAATAAGCGTAAAAGCGGCGAAATTTATCTCGAGCAGCTTAGTATCGCGACCGTTTATAGCGGCTCAAAGCCTAGCTACTTCGTGGCGGCGTTTCACGAGTTGCCGTGGGTAGAGCCTGAGATAAAACAAAATGAATCAAAAGCAAAGGAGCAAGAGTGAGCGAATTTGACGCGAGCGTTTACGAGCACGAAATACCAAGCGGCACGAGACTGTATTTTGGACAAAGCGCGAAACTAAAAAGAAAGATCGAGCGCGCGGCGAGCGAAATTTTGGAGAAAAATGGATTTCACGAGATCGTGACGCCTTTTTTTTCATATCATCAGCACCTAAGCGTGCAGCCCACGGTTCTGGTGCGCTTTAGCGATCACGAAAATCACCAAATCAGCCTGCGCGCCGATAGCACCGTGGACGTCGTGCGCATCGTGCTTAGACGCCTAAAAGATACCGAACCTAAACGCTGGTTTTACATCCAGCCGGTTTTTAAGTATCCTAGCACCGAAATCTATCAAATCGGTGCCGAGCTAATCGGCGAGAGCGATCTGGCTACCAGCGTCAAGATCGCAAAGGAGCTTTTTGAGTCGTTTGACCTCGCGCCCGTGCTGCAAATCAGCCACATCGCGATCCCGCAGATCGTGTGCAGGCTCTTAAATTTGCCTATTTCGATATTTGAGCACGGCGAGATCGAAAAAATCCTAAATCAAAACGAAGAGTGGCTAAAAAGGCTGGCCTTCGTAAATACGGTGGGTGACATCAACGAGATTTTGCCGCTAGTGCCGAACGAGATAAAAACCGCGCTGCTTGAGATAAAAGAGCTAGCCCAAGCGGTAAAATATGAAAATTTAAGAATTGTTCCGTTATATTATTCAAAGATGAGGTATTATGACAAGCTGTTTTTTAGATTTTTAGGCGGCAACGCCGTGCTAAGCGGCGGCGGCAACTACGAGATAGAGGCCATCAAAAGCAGCGGATTTGGCGTATATACCGACGCGTTAATCGAAAATTTAGATCAAAAGGAGAGAGTATGAGCAAGGCTGACGTGATAGTGGGCGTACAGTGGGGAGACGAAGGCAAGGGCAAGATCGTAGATCTACTAAGCGGCGGCTACGATATGGTGTGCAGGTGTCAGGGCGGACACAACGCGGGCCACACGATCGTCGTAGAGGGCAAGAAAATCGCGCTGCATCAGGTTCCATCGGGTATACTTCATAAAAATATAATCAACATCATCGGCAACGGCGTCGTGCTCTGCCCGGCCGCGATAATCGAGGAGTTAAAGCAGTTTGGAGACGTCTCGGGACGGCTATTTATCAGCGATAAGGCGCATTTAAATTTGCCATATCACGCGCAAATCGACCAAGCCAAAGAAAAGGCCAAAGGCGCGCACGCTATCGGCACGACGGGCAAGGGCATAGGGCCTGCATATAGCGACAAAATCAGCCGCAGCGGACACCGAGTCGGGGAGCTAAAAAATCCCGAAAAGCTTTGCGACGCGATTCTGGCCGATTTTGCGGCAAATAAAGCGTTTTTAGACGTTTTGGGCGTTAAAGCGCCCGCTCGCGAGGAGCTTTTGGGCGAGCTAAAGAGCTATGAGGTCGCACTGGGTAAATTTATCGTTGATACCACGCACATGGTTTGGGAGGCGATAGACGCGGATAAGAAAATCTTGCTAGAAGGCGCGCAGGGTACGCTGCTAGACATCGATCACGGAACGTATCCTTTTGTAACCAGCTCAAACACCGTAACCGCAGGCAGCTGCAGCGGCATCGGACTAAGCCCTAAAAACGTCGGCGAGGTGATCGGTATCATCAAGGCCTACACGACTAGAGTCGGCAACGGCGCTTTCCCGACCGAGGATATGGGCGAGGACGGCGAAAAGATACGCGATATCGGACGCGAATACGGCGCTACTACGGGCAGGCCGCGCCGCACGGGCTGGTTTGACGCAGTCGGCGTGAGATACGCGGCGAGACTTGACGGCGTGGATAAATTTGCGCTGATGAAGCTTGACGTTTTAGACGGCTTTAAAAAGGTAAAAATCTGCAAAGCCTACGAGAAAAACGGTAAGATAATCGAGTATTTCCCAAGCGACTTAGAGGGCGTAAAACCGGTCTACGAGGAGCTTGAGGGCTGGGATAAGGTAGAAGGAGCGCGTAAATTTGAGGACTTGCCTGCAAATGCAAAAGCCTTTATTAAGCGCATCGAGGAGATCACGGGCGTAAAGATCGGCATCGTTTCAACGAGCCCGGAGCGCGAAGACACGATAGTTCGTTAAGATGAAAAGCAAATTTACGCAAATCGTAAATATAAAAAAGCGAAATTTAGACAAAATCGAGCTAAATTTAGCAAGAACCAGAAACGAAGCTGCGATGATAGAGGGCTTCATAGCGCAGGCCGCCGAGCAAATTTCAAAATTTGAAATGCCCTCCAGCGGCTCTGCGACCGATTTGCGCGGATCGCTCGAGCTTCTGGGTGCGATGCGGCGAGAAAAAAATCTGCTAACCGAGCGGCTCGAGCTAATGAAAAAAAACATCGCGCACCTCGAGCGGCAGTACAAGGCGGCAAATTTGGAGTATGAAAAGATGAAATACCTGCAAACGCAGGACTTTAGCGTGCAAATAGAAAAGATAAAAAAGGCCGAAGCAGCGGCTCTGGACGAGTTTGCGACGATGAATTTTACTAGGCAAAAAGAGGCGAAAGCTTGAAAAAAATTTTGATTTTACTAACTTTAAATTTATGCGTTTGGGGCGCAAACGACGTAAACGCTCAAAGCGCGAGTCAAAGCGGCTTTAAGATCCCGGTGGACTGCGTTTCGATATTTGAAACTAGAAAAGACGAGCTAAAAAGAGAGCTTGCCAAAATAGATGAAGCAAGGCAGAGCTTGGAGGCTTTTAGAGCGAGCTCGGCGGCGCTTTTTGAGGAGCGAAACGCCAAGCTAGCCGTCAAAGAGGCTGAGCTAAACGCGACTCTAGCCCGCGCGCAAGAGGAAAAAAAACAAACCGAGCAGCTGCTAAAGAAAAACGAGGAAATCGTAAAAGAGCTAAAAGCGATGACTAGCGACAAGGTCGGCGAGGCTTACGGCAAGATGAAGGACCAAGCCGCCGCTGACGTGCTAAGCGCGATGGATAGGGCGGATGCGGCTAGCATCATGTACTCGCTAAGCCCTAAAAAAATCTCCGCGATAATGGCAAAAATGGAGCCTACCGCAGCGTCTGAAATCACGCTTTTAATCAAGCAAGGCCCGCCATTTATAAAGGCCGAAAAAAACGTAACACAGGAAGTCTCTCCGACTTCGCCCGACGGCCCTGCGGGAAATCTGCTAAATTTGTAAATTTGGGGCTATAACGCTCTAAATTTATCTTGGCTCGCGTCTAAATTTGAGCTCAAATTTGCGCGGATAACGCGAGAGCCAAATTTGCCTTTGGCGGTCAAATTTGACTCCAAAGGTTAAATTTTACTGCCGTCAAATTTAACTATCGCTCGGACCCAAAAGCATTTTTGCCAGCGCGTCAAATTTTGCTTCAAATTTTACTAAAAACAAACGCCCGTCAAAACAAAAACTCCGTGAGATTTTAGGTATTTCTTACCAAATTTTGGTTAAAATCAAGCCCAAAAAGAGAGGTAAAAATGCGTATAAAACTCCCACACACACCCTACATCGCGCACAAAATCGCTATTGATTTATTAAAGTCCGGATTCGTAAATTTAACGCGCGGAGTGGAGCCGGTAGCGGCATGCGCGAAAGAAGTTTTAGATGAAGATTTACAAAAAGAAAAAGCTCTTGAAGAGCGCGTAAACGAGGTGCTCGCCGAGAACGAAGACGATATGGAGAGCATGCAAGTCGATAGAAAAAATATGTTTTGGCTCGTAAAAAAGAAGCTGGCCAAAGAGTACGGCGTCATCCTTTCTTACGAAGACCGCTTTAGCAACGTCGCTCATCTCGTGCTACAAAACGCTTGGAAAAAGGGGCTCATCGACTACTCGGTCTCCGAAAACCGTATCAAAAACATCATCTACGGCTCGATCGAAGAGTA
Source organism: uncultured Campylobacter sp. (assembly GCA_963529735.1). Taxonomy (GTDB): domain Bacteria; phylum Campylobacterota; class Campylobacteria; order Campylobacterales; family Campylobacteraceae; genus Campylobacter_A. The sequence continues at coordinate 8,215 of CAUSAR010000021.1, read as the reverse complement.
TCTAAAAACGTATGAAATTTTACAAGACGTAGTTATCGACAAGATCGACGGCTACAAGCGCAAGTTGATCCCAGGCACCGAGGAGTACGACATCGTATTTGAGCGGCTCTATGAGGACGAGCTAAGAAAACGAGGCATGCTGTGAGAGCTTATATCTACCTTGAAAACGGCGTTTTTTTGCAGGCTAAGGCCTTTGGCGCGAGCGGTACGACTAGCGGCGAAATGGTCTTTAACACGAGTCTAACGGGCTATCAGGAGATCATGAGCGATCCTAGCTACGCGGGGCAGTTTATCGTCTTTACGATGCCAGAAATCGGCATAGTAGGCGTAAACGAAGACGATATGGAGAGCGCCAAAATCCATGCTAGCGGCGTTTTGATGAGGGATTTTAACTCTACGCCGTCAAATTTCCGCTCGCAAAAAAGCTTGGAAGAGTTTTTCAAAGAGCAAGGCAAATTTGGCGTTTATGATATCGATACGAGATTTTTAACCAAGATGCTACGCGATAACGGCGCGCTTCACGCTGTGATCTCGACTGAAATTTCAGACGAAAAAGAGCTAAAAAAGCTGCTCGAAAACTCGCCTAGAATCTCAGAGATAAACTACGTCGCAAAGGTAAGCACGGAGCAAATTTACGCTCACGAAAAGGGCGCCTGGGATCACGCGAGCAAATCCTACTCCGCGCTAAAAGCAAACGGCAAAAAGGTCGCCGTCATCGACTACGGCGTGAAGCGAAACATCCTAAACGAGCTTTGCGAAACCGGCCTTGAGACGCAAATTTATCCGCACGACGTGCAGGCAGACGAGCTCATCGCTAAATTTAACAAAGGCGAGATAAACGGCGTGTTTCTCTCAAATGGCCCGGGCGAACCCAAAGCCCTAAAAAACGAGATCGCGCAGATAAAAAAGCTGATCGAGGTTAGGATGCCGATTTTTGGCATTTGCCTTGGACATCAGCTGCTTAGCAATGCATTTGGCTTTGAGACGTACAAGCTAAAATTCGGTCAGCACGGCGCAAATCACCCGGTTTTAAATTTGCAAACCAAAGCAGTCGAGATAACGGCGCAAAACCACAACTACAACGTTCCCGAGGAGATCGCGCAGGTCGCCGAGATCACGCATAGAAATCTTTTCGACGGCACGATCGAGGGCGTGAAATACAAGGATTACCCGGTATTTTCGGTGCAGCATCACCCCGAGGCTAGCGGCGGACCGAGCGAGAGCAAATATATCTTTAAGCAATTTTTAGAAATTTTATAGTTGCTAGTCGCGGTCAAATTTGAGCAAAATCTAGAGTTAAATTTGCGTGTCAAATTTAACTCTAGCGCGGCTAAAATTCGCAAATGAAATTTGACGGTCAAATTTGATGAGCGGCGCGGAGTTTGTTTCGATTTTGAGCGTCGCGGCGCTTAGCTCGGTGGGCCACTGCGCGGGTATGTGCGGCGGTTTTGCTATATTGCTCGCGCGGTTTTTGAGCGGCAAAGGTAAAATTTTTAGCGCGGCGATGATAGCGGGATATAACCTGGCTAGAATTTGCGCTTATATGCTACTTGGCTTTATTTTCGGGTCGTTTGGCGGCGTATTTACGCTATCTCTTGCGGCGCGCGGCTACTTGTTTTTTGCCGTCGGCGTTTTTATGGCGGTTTTGGGTGTGGCGCTCATTAGACGCGGGACGCTACTTAATTTCATCGAGAAAAACGCATTTTTATCCAAAATTTTAAACGAAAAAATGAAAGCTGCGATCGCTAAAAATAGCGTGCCGGGGTTTTTAGCGCTCGGGTTTTTAAACGGGCTGCTGCCGTGCGGAGTGGTTTATTATTTTTTAGCTTTGGCCGTAGCTAGCGGCAGCGGGGTAAAGGGCGCGGTGATCGCGGCTACGTTTGGCGCGGTTAGCTTTTTTGCGATGAGTTTTTACGCGCTGGTTTTAAAGGCTGCGAGCGAAAAATTTAAAAAACATGCGCTAAATTTAAGCGGCGCGGCGATAATAATTTACGGAATTTATCTATCTTTTATAGGATTTACGGCGAGCAATGGATAACATCAAAGCAAGATTCAGACAGTATCAAGAGGCTATCGAGGCTAGTAACATCGTCTCAAAGACCGACACCAACGGCACTATCACCTTCGTAAACGACGAGTTTTGTAAGATGTCGGGCTTTACGCGCGAGGAGCTAATCGGCGCAAATCACAACATCGTACGCCATCCCGAGGTGCCAAAAGAGGTTTTTGCGCGGCTTTGGGATACTATTTTGGCCAAAAAAGTGCACAAAGGTACGATAAGAAACCGCACCAAAGACGGCCGCGACGTCTATCTAAACACGACCATTATCCCGATTTTAAATTTAAGCGGACAGATCGAGGAGTTTCTTGCGATCAGGCATGACGTGACGGACGTGATAAACCTAAACAACGAGCTTGAAAAGACGAAAAAAGAGCTGCTAAATTTAAACGAAAATCTGGAGAACAGAGTCGCCGAGCAGACGGCCAAGCTCGTAAATTTAAACCAAAATCTAGAAAATTTGGTAAAAGCCGAGATTAAGAAAAATGAGGAAAAAACCAAAATGCTCTTTTTGCAGTCGCGTCTAGCCTCGATGGGCGATATGATCGCAAATATCGCTCACCAGTGGCGCCAACCGCTAAACGAGCTTAGCATTACGCTTTTTAAGCTAAAAGAGGGCGTCAAAGCAAACGAGAAATTCGAGGCCGGCTACGAGCACGCAAAGCGCGTGATAAAGGGCATGTCGCAGACGATCGAGGATTTTAGGAACTTTTTTAACGTCGAGCGCGAGAAGGAGACTTTCTTGCCCTCGGCCGCGATAGAAAACGCGCTAAAGATGGTGCAGGGAACCTACGAAAAAGAGGGCATAGACGTAAATTTGGAGCTAAGAAGCGAGGGGCGAATTTACGGTTTTGAGTCGCAGCTTTGTCAGGCCGTGATCATACTGCTTTCTAACGCCAAAGATGCGCTGGCAAATAAAAAAAGCGATAAAAAAGTAACGCTAAGCTTAGAAACAAAGGATAAATTTGTTATCATAAGAGTAACGGATAATGCAGGCGGCATAAAAGAGGAGATAATGGACAAGATTTTTGAGCCTTATTTTACTACCAAGCACCCAAGCTTAGGTACGGGCATCGGATTATATATGCTAAAAAGCATAGCCAAAAATCACGGCGGAAGCGCCGGCGCTAAAAACGTAAAATTTGGAGCGGAATTTGAGATAAAGCTGCCGCTAAAGGATGAAAAATGAAAAATTTTAAAGAGCTAACGCTACTGCTAGTCGAGGACGAGGATAGCATAAGAGAGTCGATGCAAGAGGTTTTCGGGGGCGTATTTCAAAAGATCATTTCGGCATCAAACGGCGACGAAGGTCTTAAGAAATTTAAAAAATTTAGCCCCGATATCGTGATAGCCGATATCATGATGCCTATCATGGACGGACTTGAGATGTCAAGGCAGATAAAAGAGTTCTCAAAAAATACGCCGGTAGTGATCCTAAGCGCGTATAGCGAAAAGGAAAAACTACTAAAAGCTATCGACGTGGGCATCGATAAATACGTGATCAAGCCTATCGACATGGACGAGCTTTTTGCCCTGCTAGAGCAGATCGTAAAAACCAAAATCATAGGCGCCGATATCATCGAGATTTCGGGCGGATATTCGTTTAATCAAACCAAAAAAGTGCTCGTAAAAAACGGCGTCGAGATCGCGCTAACCAAAAAAGAGCTGGCCTTTATCTCGCTTTTGGTTAAGCGTATCGGCACGCTTGTTTTAACCGAGGAGATCAGAAACGTGGTGTGGTTTGGCGAAAAGGTAAACGATCCGGCCGTTAGAACATTTATCAAGCGAATACGCGATAAAGTGGGCGCAGGTCTTATCAAAAACTCGCCGGGTCTTGGCTATAAAATCGAGCTGAAAAAGTAAAATTTGAAACGCAAATTTAGGTCGGTTAAGCGATTTTACACTAAAAATCTAATAAAATAACAATCTAATAACAAAATAAACAAAGGAGGATATCGATGCGACTAGACAGGGCGCTAAGCTACGACTACACGGTCGCCAAGTATTTTATGTTCGCGACGATACTGTTTGGGATAGTCGGTATGAGCGTCGGCGTTTTCATAGCGTTTCAGATGGCGTACCCGGACTTAAACTATCTCGCGGGCGAATACGGCACCTTTAGCCGCCTAAGACCGCTACACACGGCGGGCGTGATATTTGGATTTATGCTTTCGGGCGTATTTGCGACGTGGTACTATATCGGACAGAGGGTTTTGAAGGTATCGATGAGCGAGTCGCCGTTTTTGATGGCGGTAGGCAAGCTGCACTTTTGGATATATATGCTGGTTATGGCAGGCGGCGTATTTAGCCTACTTGCCGGCGTTAGCACGTCAAAAGAGTACGCCGAGCTAGAGTGGCCGCTAGATATCGGCGTGGTCGTGCTTTGGGTGCTTTGGGGCGTTAGTATATTCGGTCTTATCGGTATCCGCCGCGAGAGGACGCTTTATATCTCGGTTTGGTATTTTATCGCGACGTTTCTGGGTATCGCGATGCTTTATCTGTTTAACAACATGGCCGTGCCGACCAAGCTGGTTTCAGGATATGGCAACTGGTGGCACTCGGTCTCGATGTACGCCGGAGCCAACGACGCGCTAGTGCAGTGGTGGTACGGGCATAACGCCGTGGCGTTCGTGTTTACAGTGCCGATAATCGCTCAAATTTACTACTTCCTCCCTAAAGAGAGCGGTCAGCCGATATTTTCCTACAAGCTTTCTATTTTCTCGTTTTGGAGCCTCATGTTCCTTTATCTTTGGGCGGGCGGACACCATCTGATCTACTCTGCGGTGCCTGACTGGATGCAGACGATGGGTTCTGTGTTTTCGGTGGTTTTGATACTACCGTCTTGGGGGTCTGCGATAAATATGCTTCTAACGATGCGCGGCGAGTGGCAGCAGCTTAGAGAAAACCCTCTTATCAAATTTATGATTTTAGGCTCGACGTTTTATATGTTTTCGACTCTTGAAGGACCGATTTTAGCGATCAAGTCCGTAAACGCCTTAGCCCACTTTACCGACTGGGTGCCGGGCCACGTGCACGACGGTACGCTAGGCTGGGTCGGCTTTATGACGATGGCGGCGCTTTATCACATGACGCCTCGCGTGTTTAAACGCGAAATTTACTCGAAATCCTTGATGGAAACTCAGTTTTGGATACAGACTATCGGCATCGTGCTTTACTTTTCGTCGATGTGGATCGCTGGCATCACTCAGGGTATGATGTGGCGCGCGACCGACGAATACGGAAATTTGGCCTATTCGTTTATCGATACGGTAATAAACATCGTGCCGTACTACTGGATCAGAGCCGTGGGCGGACTGCTATATCTGCTTGGATTTTTTATCTTTGTTTATAATATTTACAAGAGTTTTGGCGCCAAATCGCTCGAAAAAGAGCCGTTAAGCGCGAGTCCTGCGGGCGTAAAGGAGGTTGCTAATGTTTAGTTGGTTAGAAAAAAATCCCTTCTTTTTCGCGGTTATGGTTTTTATATTTATCGCCTATGCGGGCGTGATTGAGATTTTGCCTGATTTTGCCAACAGAGCTAGACCGCTTGAGGGAACCAAGCCGCCGACGGTTTTACAGCTTGCGGGCAAACACGTATATATGAAAGATAGCTGTAACGCCTGCCATACGCAGCAAATTCGCCCTTTTAAGGCCGAGACCGATAGATACGGCATGTATTCGCTTAGCGGCGAGTATGCGTTTGACCGCCCGCATCTTTGGGGTTCAAAGAGGACCGGCCCCGACCTTTGGCGCGTGGGTAACTACCGTACCACCGACTGGCATGAAAATCACATGAAAGAGCCGACCTCCGTAGTGCCTGGTTCTATAATGCCTGCTTACAAGCATCACTTTAGCAACAACGCCGACATCGAGACGGCATACGGCGAAGCAGTGACGACGAAAAAGGTATTTGGCGTACCGTACGACGTAGAGGGTATGCCAAGACTAGGCACCTACGAGGAGGCGCAAGCAGCCGCCAAAGAAGAAGCCGCCGCTATAGTTGAAGAGATGAAGGATGAAGAGGTCAAAAAGGCCTTTGAGCGCGGAGAGATCCGCGAGATAGTGGCGCTCATCGCCTATCTAAATAGCTTAAAATAGGCAAATTTATGGATGCGCAGACTCTAAGAGATATCCAAGGATACGGAGCTTTTATCTTTCTAGCCGTGTGCGCCGCGCTTCTTTACGGGTACTATTTTCATCTTTATAGATCCGAAAAGAGCGGCAGGCGAAACTACGAAAGATACTCCGACCTCGCCCTAAAAGACGGCATCGACGAGGAAATTTTAGAGTCTGCGTCCATAGAGCAAAACGCTAAAAAGGAAAAATAATGCAATGGTTTAATTTAGAAGATAACGTAAATTTACTGGGGCTTATCGGAGCTATTGCCATCGTTTTAGCCACGGTTTTCGTCGTGAGTCGCTTGGTCGGGCAGATGAAGGTAGCAAAACCTAAGGCTGAGCTAAGCGAGCATAGCTGGGACGGCATAGGCGAGTACAAAAATCCCGTACCGCTGGGCTGGGCGATAGTTTATGCGATATGCATCGTCTGGGCCTTGTGGTATATGATCGCCGGCTATCCGGTAAACTCCTACTCGCAGATCGGCGAATACAACGAAGAAGTCGCCGCCGCAAACGCTAAATTTGAAAAACGCTTCGCAAACGTGGACGCCAAGACGCTTCACGCTATGGGCGAGAGTCTATTTTTGGTGCAGTGTTCCTCCTGCCACGGCATAACCGGCGACGGTATAAACGGCAAGGCGGCAGACCTTTCTAAATGGGGTAGCGAAGAGGGGATATTTGATACGATAATGAACGGCTCAAAAGGCCTTGAGTACCCGATGGGCGAGATGCCTGCGGGTATGGCGGACGAAGATGGCGCAAAGGCGATCGCGGCCTACATCGCTAAGGAAATTTCGGGTATAAAAAAGACTAAAAACGAAAATTTGGTAGAAACGGGTAAGGAGCTTTTTGCGACCTGCGCAGCCTGCCACGGCGAGGACGGCAAAGGCATGGAGGGCAACTCTCCCGATCTATCTAAATACGGCACGGCCGAGTTTGTCGAGGACGTGTTGCAGCGCGGTAAAAAGGGCGCTATCGGTACGATGCCTAAATTTAGCGACGGCAGATTAAACGCCTTGCAGCAAAAAGCCGTCGGCGAGTACGTCATCTCGCTTTCTAAAGGAGAATAAATGGAAAACACGAATCGAAACGTTTTCGGCCTACACGGCGTGACGGGGCTACTTATCGCGACCGGGCTACTGTTAGCGATCCTAGCGGCGCTCACGTACTACGCGATCAAGCTGCAGCAAGAAGTAGCGCAAAAACCCTACTCGCTAAACGCCTCCGAGCTAAAGATGAAAAGCGCGGATAACGCCAAACAAGTGCGCGTAAAGGAGTAAATATGCAAGCGATTTTGGAGAAATTTATCGTCGCGGGACTCATCGCGGCGGCAGCATTTACGGCGTGGGCGGTGCTAACGCCAAATCACCTTTTCGTCGGATGAAATTTGATAAATCAAAGAGCGCAGACTCTGCCGCTCTTTTTCAAATTTTACGCTTAAATCCTAGCGGCTCGCTTTACTTTTTGCGCGAAAATACGCGACTTGGCCGATGAAATTTATAAATTACGCTCGCTCAAATTTAACTATCCTTTTTTGCTTTCTCGCGCTTATATTTGCAAATTTGACCCGCGCATTTTTTATCTTTTTGCTTTTTATTTTTTACGGTGTGGCGACTTTGCAGGGCTCAAATTTACCTCGCGAGATAGTTTTGGTAAATCAAAACATCTTAAGCCCCGCCGTGAGCGAGAAAATCGCGGTTTTAGGCGAGGAGTTAGCAAGCAAAAGCGGCGTATTTGCCGGGGTTGCCGTTTATGAGAGCCTAGGGGGCAAAACGCTAAAAGAAGCTGCCGCGCAGCTAAATTTGACCCCGCCTTACGCGCTTTTGATGCTTGCTAAAGCGGAGCATAAGGTGGAAATTTTTGCCGACGCCCAGACGCTAAAGCTTTTTGATAAAGAGAAAATTTTAAGCCCCTATCCAAGCTCGGGCTCTATTTTGCCGATACTAGCGTCCAAAAACAGCAAAGATATCTTTAATGCCGCCGTGCTAAACGGCTACGCGGATCTTGCCGAACAGATCGCCGCGAGCAAGGGCGTGAG
>CAUSAR010000020.1:0-27086 GCA_963529735.1 uncultured Campylobacter sp. | reverse complement strand
TCTTGATCGCGTCTGCGGGATCGGGTAGGTAGATGACGTTATTGCCTACGGAGGCTTCTTGCTCTATCTTGCTCACCACCTTGGCCTCGTCTTTTTTGATGACCTCGGCCTTGCCTTTTTGCCGCTCGGCCAATCTTGCTTGCGCCATAGCTTTTTGGTAGCCGTCCATTTCGTCCGTTAGAGACTTGATATAAGCCTTGGTAGGATTTATAAATTTACGCACGTATTCTTTTCTAGCCGTACGCACCTCTTCGGCGGTGTAGCTTGCTATCTCTTCGTTTACGACTTCGCACAGATACCGTCCGTCTTTGTAGACGTAAAATTTGCTCGCATCGTCGATATCCTCGATGAGCTCGCATTTTTCGCCTATTTTTATATGACTAAAGACCTCTAGGCTCACATACTTGACGCCGCATACGCTAAAGCCCTCGGCTTGCAGCGTCCTGATCACGCTAGCGCCAAACGTCCTCTCGTCGAATATAAACGGCTCAAACTCCGCACTCCAGTCAAACATCCTCTCGCAGTATTCCTCTATAGTGGCCTGCATCTGTTCTCTGGTTAGCAGATTTGAGATATTAGTCTTTACTCCGCTTAGCCTTTTTGACTTTTCTAGAGCCTGATCTTCTCTTTGTATCCTTTGACCCGCATCGTGACCCAAAAAGCCGGGCAAGCCCTCGAAGAAATTTTGCATCACTCCGTGAGCGCGTTCTATCTTGCCTTTTGCTCGCCCCTCGTATTTAGGCGATCTTACGTAAACGATCCCAAGGCGTTTTAGCACGCCCTGAAAATGCTCGCCTACGTAGTCTTTGCCATTGTCACCTTTTACGTAGCCCGGTCTGCCCATTTTTTCCAGAGCCCGCTTTAGCAGGCGCACGTTGGCGTATCCGTTAGGACTGTCGCACAGGTCGTACACCATCCTGCCGCTTGCGGTATCGACAAAGCCCACGGCCGTATATCTTTTTTGCTCGCCGTTTTCGTCAAGACACATAAAGTCGAAATTCGTAGCGTCCACCTGCCACTCTTCGTTTGTTTTTAGGTAGTCTCTACTCATAGCGATATTGGTAGCTACCACATCAAGGCCTCCGCGCAGGTAGGCTCTCACGTCGTAGTCCTCGCTAGCTATCTTTGAGGCGTGGCGCAAAAAGGTCGAGCGGCTAATATCGGCGCTAAGGGGCGCGAACATATCGAAATTTAATCCCTTAGATAGCGCGTATCTGCGGCAGTATTCCATCCACCAGCTAGTCTTTTGCGCCGTTCCGATGGATAGTATTGCGTCCTTTATCATTTTTACGTTAGCTTTCGACGTCCCGCCTCTTTTATCCTCCAGGGCCTCGCCGCCTTTTTGGGCAAAATCTTTTTGCCAGCGGTATATGCTCTTTTCTTTTGCTCCGTAAGCCTGCGCCGCAGCCTTTACGCCGTATAGCTTGGCGTAGCCTAGGACTTCTGATTTATCGAGGGTTTTGCTGTTAGAGACTGTATAAACGGCGTTTATCTGCGCCTTTGCTTGATCTCGTCGATCGTCTGTATTAGCGAGGCCAGCGCCAAAAACGCCACCGTCATCGCCGCGAGCATCAATACTATCGCCAGCGTCAATTGCATTATTTCCATCGTTATCTCCTGTAGCGAACTTTAACGGACGGACGGATGCGTTATTTCCCAAATTTACCCTAAAGGCCTCATCCGCCCGTGAAAATTCGCTAAATTTCACGGCTCTATATCCGCACTCTTGCGCGCTATCTTGCAAGTATACGTCTATATCTTTATCTATTTTTCCGCTATTTATCGCCGCATCGACACCGGCGATCTCCACCGCAAACAGCAGTTTTACGCCCCCGCGGCTTCTAGCACCCGCGCTCTCTATACGGACGAATGGGTATTTGGTAGAATTACGCCTGGTGGCTTCTTTGAGAGCGCTCAAAGAGACGCAAAAAATCTCAGCAGCCGTAGCAGTCTCGACGTATATCACTTAGCTGGCCTTACTCTCTTCTCGCTCGCTTTTTAGGGCACTCGGAAGCTCTTCGATTATACCCTCAGACAAAAGCGCCTCAAACACCTTTCTTGAAGTCGCATGGTTTTTCTCGCCTAGCACCTCGCCGTTTATTACCATATAGGTAGTGCGCTCGCTGAGATCGTGTTTTTTGGCCCACTGCCTTATGCTTATGCAGTTGTCTTTGAAATACTGCTTTATCATTCGCGCTCCTTTCTCCTTGATTTTCATTGTTAAGTCGGCTTATTAAATTTTTAGTTATAATCTCGTTTTAAGACCATAAATAAGGATTTATATGCACGAAGCTAAAATGAACTTCGCTTGTCCTAAGTGCAAGCAAGCTACGGCGATATCCATAACCACGTTAAAGCTAGATACCTTTGAGTGCTATCATTGCAAAGAGAGACTCTATGCGGGCGCATTGCCTAAGCTTGCCTACAAGCTCAGCAAAGAAGCGCAAAGGCTTTTTAAAAAACACGCCAACGTATACTTTTATACTAGGATAGAGTTTGAAAGAGACTTCCAAGAGATAGACGATGGCAGGCAATTTTTCTTTGACGAGCTTAAAAGCTTTAAAGATAAAGACGTATTCGTCTATCCGCCGAGATTCGAGATACTGGCCTATCAGTTTAAGTGTATAGACACTAGTGCTAGAATGCTCTTACACGACGATAGCATAGCCCATCCAAAAGACTATTCTATACCTGCTTGTTATCAGTTTTCGTATAAATTTAGCGAAGTTATGGATGAGCCGTATCTAAAAGCATCGCACAAGGACATACCTAGCGAAAAAGACCGCGAATTTCTCGGGCTATATCTGCTTGATTACGCCGATTTGATCCACTACACGAGACTTTACAACGCATATCTGAGAGCCTTTTCGCATACTCATCGCACGTTTGCTTGTCTTGAGTATTGATCGAGTCTATATGTTTATATAAAACCCTATCGCAATATCTTACTAAACGCCTTGAATATCCGCCTTGGCTCAAAACCGCGAGCAGCCTCTCTACGCCTTTGCCGAGTTGTTGTCTAACGCCAAAGCTAGACTCGCTCGGTTCGGCGCTATAAAATGCCACTTTCATATTTGACCTTTCTGCCGACTTAACAATGAAAATTTAAAGAACTATTTTTCAAACCTTTGAAAGTTTTAATCTCAAATGAGATATAATTTTTCGAATGTTTGAAAGTATTATATTCGCTTTTTACGAATAAGTCAATAAAAATATTCTTAAAATACGAATATTTTATCAAAATATAGAGGTGAGCGCATGGCAGCAGGGGAAATATTGGATAGGATTTATGAGATTGTAGGTGTAAAAAACAGAAATCAGCTATCGCAAAAAATAGGTAAAACGCCGTCTACAATTGCAGGTTGGATTGAGAGAGATAAGGTGCCTATGGATATTTTGTATAAAATAGCCGACGAATATGATACTTCTATGGATTTCCTGTTGGATGGTATTCGTAAAAACGAATATAATGCCGATGAAGTGGTAAATGGATACTGGATAAAAAAACTAAATCAAAAGGTCGGCGCGGGCACAAGCGTAGACATAACGGAAGTCGACGTTATAGACGAGGATGAGAGGTTTTTTGTTCCCGCCACTTTCTTTAAAACTATAATGAAAAATGAAAAACTACGTATGGCGCAAGTAGACGGCTATTCGATGGTGCCGATGCTTCATCCCGACAACTGGGTTATTTTTGAAAAAATGAAAGAATTTAAGGGCGACGGGCTGTATGTGATCATGTATAACGACAATCTTATGGTTAAAATACTTCAAAAAACGCCGCGCGGAAATCTATATATCAAAAGCACAAACAAAGACTATGAGAGTTTTGAGTTGGACGAAGATACTTGCGGATCTTGCCAAATTGTCGGCAAGGTGATAAAATGTATCATTTAAGATATTTCTACAATGATGATTAATAAAAGCCCTAAAAAACGTTATTGTAAGGCATTAAACATCATTAAGCTTGATTAATCATCATTTTTAACCGAAAAATGATGATTAATCCAAAAAATCCATTAAGACACATGCTTTTTTAATTAAGACACATTTTTGTGTCTTAATGTGTCTTAATGCCAAAAATTTAAAAAAGACACTCCGAATTTTGCGGTGCGGATACAATGGCTCATAATGGCGTATTTGGGGCGAGGGCTAAAAATTTAACCGTTTTCGCGCTTTTTTTGTTTAAGCGACATAACGCCCATTCTATCGCTGCTCTAAACACTTTTTTACGCTTTTCTAACCGCTGTCGCCAAAGTGTATGATTTTTGTCAACTGTTCGCAACCCTTTTCAACACTTTGTCAATTTCATTGAAATGAGAAAAATCTTATCTCAAACCCCCACCACTACGCACTTATCTCGCTCTTTTTCCTTTGACCTAAAATTCTCATTTCATACGATAATTTACATAAAGACTGTTAAATTTGCCGATACGGCGAAGTTAAATTTGATATTTTTTGACGCGAGTTTCGGTGGCTCAAATTTGGAAATTTGACTTCAAATTTGAATGCAAATTTTCTGCACCGCTTTACTGCATTTTTAATATCTTGATTTTCTTGTTAAGGGGAAAGGGGCTTGAATTGCGCTCTGCTTGCAATTACGAGGCAAAGCCGAAGCAAAAGAGTTCTCTTTTTCTTTTTTTCGGGAGAGGAGGGGGGTCTACTTACGAAGCGTCGCCCTTCCTCTCCCAAGCCCTCTCTAACCCCACTGCACGTGAGAGGTTGCTGCACTGCGTGCAAGGTTTATTTGGCGCCGTCACGCCGAAAATGTAAATTTGTCATTTTCAAGATGCGGGTCTGGGTGGGTAAAATTTGAAGCTGAAATTTGCAAATTTAGCTTCAAATTTGAACGCAACAATGATAAGGCGAAGTATCGCGAGATGGATTTAAGGGCTTTGCTTCCTTTGCGGTAGCAACTGCAAGCAGAAGCGACGTAAAAATTTAGCGAAGATAAGACACGTAGTCTATCGAGCTAAATTTTTACTAGCTCCGTTAAAGACGCTCGCGAGACAAGCCGCTAAATTTTAAAGATCGCGAGGATCGGCGATCTTGCCTGCGACGGCACTAGCTGCGGCTACAGCCGAGTTTGCCAGATACACCTCGCTTGTGCGATCGCCCATGCGGCCGACGAAGTTTCTATTGGTCGTGCTCACGCAGCGTTCCCCAACGCCCAAAATCCCCATATATCCGCCCAAGCATGCGCCGCAGGTTGGGTTGCTCACGACCGCACCCGCTTCCGCGAAAATATCCATCAGCCCCTCTTTTTGCGCTTGCAGGGCGATCTTTTGCGTCGCCGGCGTGATGATGAGGCGGGTTTTGCGCGCTACCTTGCGACCTTTTAGGATCTCAGCTGCGATGCGCAGATCGCTTAGGCGGCCGTTCGTGCAGCTGCCGATAAAGGCCTGATCGATAGCGATATCGTCCCTGACCGCTTCGCGCACGCTCTTGCCGTTGCTAGGTAGGAACGGATAGGCGATCACGGGATCGAGATTAGTGACGTCGATCTCTAAAATTTGCTCGTAGTTCGCGCCCTCGTCGGAGTAGTGCAGCTTCGGCTCGGCGCGTAAGTTTTTACCTTTTAAAAACTCTTTTGTTGTTTCATCGACCGCGATGATGCCGCTTTTGCCGCCGGCCTCGATCGCCATGTTGCACATGCTAAAGCGTCCATCCATATCGAGGCTCTCTATCGTCTCGCCGGTAAACTCCAGCGCCTTATACAGCGCGCCGTCCACGCCGATGCGGCGGATGATCTCTAGGATGAGGTCCTTGCCGTAGACGTGGCGGTCAAGTTTGCCGCGAAAGATCACTTTGATAGTCGGCGGCACTTTGAACCAGTTTTTGCCCGTTATCATCGCGTAGGCTAGGTCGGTGCTACCCATGCCAGTAGCAAACGCCCCCAGCGCGCCGTGGGTACAGGTGTGGCTATCTGCGCCGATGATGACGTCGCCCGGCACTACGAGCCCCTTTTCCGGCAAAAGCGCGTGCTCGATGCCCATGTCCTTCTCGTCGAAATAATTTTTCAAATCGTGCTTATACGCAAAATCGCGGCTGATTTTGGCTTGGTTGGCGCTTAGGATGTCTTTTGCCGGGATGTAGTGGTCCATTACGACGCTAAAGCCGTCCGGGTTGGCGAGCTTCGTCGCGCCGCTTCGCTCAAACTGCTTGATGGAGATCGGAGTCGTGATGTCGTTGCCGATGACCATATCGATGTCGCTCTCGATGATCTCGCCCGCGAAAACCTCGCGTCCTACGTGTTCGCTGAAAATCTTTTCGGTGATGGTTTGCTTTGAGTTTTGCATAAATTTCCTTTTTTTGCGGATGCCGCGCGTTTTTAAAATTTAGCGATTTTAGCGAAAAATGGATAAAAAAGAGATTGAGATTAAAATTTGAGTGTTGCAAATACAAATTTGGCTTGGCTAAAATAGCATAATACGTCGCTGATTTAAATCAAATTTGACGCTTTTAGGATGCGGGTTCGGGCGAGTAAAATTTGAAGCGTAAATTTGCAAATTTGATTAAATTTGACTTCAAATTCGAGCGTAAAACAATAAGGCGAAGGTATCGCGAGATGGTTTTTCGAGTTTTGAAGCAAAATTGAGCGTGCGCTAGGCACATAGCCTGCGGAGCGCCAAATTTTAAAACCCTCTGCTCGCAGTTGCGACCAGAGGAAAGCAAAGCGACGTATAGTCGGGCGAGATAACGCGTTAAATTTTAAAATTTAACGCTAGCGGTCAGCATAAACTGCCTCGCATACCCCGGCTGTATCGGTATGATATTAGCCTGCGTGCCCGTCGACGAGGATGTATAGTAGAGCTTATCGGTTAAATTTTTGACGTTAAACGAGAAATTCGTCTCGTAGCCCGCGATCTTGGTATCGTAGCTGATAAAGGCGTCGTAAACGACCGCGTCGTCCATCTTAAAGCCCGTTCCTGCAGGCACGGCCGGTAGATTCGTCCTCATATAGTAGGTGTACCATGAGCCAAAATACCTCGCCGCACCGCCGATCCTTAGGCCTTTTGCGCCTAGGTGGCTAAAGTCGTAGTTAGCAAAGAGGCTGGCTTGGTGCTTAGGCGTGGCTTCTAGCGGTTTGCCTACTAGCACGGCAAACGCGCTGCTATCTTTTCGCACCTCGGTTTTGGTATATGCGTAGCTAGCGCCCACGCTTAGCCCTTGTGTCACGCGGCCGTTAAAGTCAAACTCAAAGCCTCTAGAGCGCGCCTCGCCCACGGGCGTACTTACGCTATTTACGGTGCGCATGATGTTTTTCTTATCGATATTAAAGACCGCCGCGCTAGCCGTTATGCTATCGTTTTGAAATTTAGTTCCCAGCTCTATGCTTTTGCCTTCTTCGGGCTTTATGTCGCCGATGTCGTCGCCGCTGATCGCCATTTGCGGGCTAAAGCTTTGCGCGTAGTTGGTATAAACGGACCACTCAGGCGTTAGCAGGTATAAAAGCCCCGTCTGCCACGTAAATTTGCCGTCTTGCTGATCGGTGGTGTTTGGTCCGCTAGTCGTGCCGCGAGCGACTTGGTCGTAGTATTCGTATCTAACGCCCAGAGAGTAGATCAAATTTTCGGTCAAATTTATACTATCTTGCGCGTAAAATCCGATCGTTCTTAGCTTTTGATACTGGATACCGGAGGCTCGGTCGGACGGATAGGCGACCGTGCCGTAGATTGGATTGTAGATATTTATCGGGAAGTTTCTGTGCGTAGTGCCGGAGCTGTAGCTGTTTAGCGCGCCGGGTCTATAGCGGTAGTACTCCTTTGCGTCGATACCAAATAGCAAGTTATGCTCTATCTCGCCCGTTTGCACGTAACCGTTTAAATTTAACGATCCGGCGTGCGTGCGGTGGATAAATCCGTCATACGCCTCGTTTCGTCTAGCCGCAACGCCCGTGTTTAAATTTACGTTCATTAGTCTGATGTGACCGTACTCGTGCTTGGAGCGCGAATACGCGTAAGCGCCGCGCAGTAGCCAGTCCTCGCCGATATTTTTTTCAAAATTTACGTCCACCGTGTCGAGTCTGGTTTTTAGCCTGTTAAACGGCTCGTCAAGGCGCCTTTTCTTATCTATCGGCAGTAGCTTGCCCGTGCTTGGCACTAGATACATACCGCGATCGATCGGATCGGTCGAGCGCGTGTGCGTATAGGCTAAATTTATGCGGTAATCATCGCCTTTATAAGAAAGAGATGGTGCAAAGAGGAGGTTTTTGTATTCGCCAAACTCCCTCCAGTAGTCTTTTTGCATGGCGTCAAATATAAATCTATACGCAAAGCCGCTATCGGCGATCGGTCCCGTGGTGTCAAAGCCCGCGTTCCAGTAGTTGCGGTTGCCGATACCGGCCCAAATTTCATTTGAGAAGTCGTATTTTGGTTTTTTAGTTACCATATTTATGATGCCGCCGGGCTCTTGCGCGCCGTAGAGCAAGCTAGCCGGGCCTTTTAGCACCTCGACGCTTTCTACGGTTTTATTAAAGCTATGCATGACGCTAGCGGGTACGCCGTTTCGCATGATCGAGCCGTCGCGTCCGCCGCCAAATCCCCTTTTTATGATCGAGTCAAAGATGCCGCCCGTGGTGTTTCCGTAGCTAACTCCGCTCACGTTTTGAAGGCTCTCGGCTAGAGTCTCTGGTTTTTTATCTTTTAGTTGCTGCTGGGTTACGACGTTTACCGTTTGTGGGATCTCTAAAATAGGCGTATTTGTTTTGCCTACTTCGCTGGTTTTGGCGCGGTATCCGTCGTCTGCGCTCTCGCTAATCTCGACGCCTTGCAGTGCTACGTCGGCGGCGAAAATTTGAGTTAAAAGCAGCGACGAGGCCGCTAAACTTAGGCTAAATTTGTTCATTTATTTTTCTCCGTTTTAAAATGCATTATCATTATATTATTCTTATGCTTAAATTTCGGTCGTATTTTAGGCTATAATCTCGGCTATGAAATACGCAAATTTAAAACAAATACAATCTTTTCTAGGCAAATTTAAAAAAATAACCGCAATCAGACGCGCGGGCGATATGGCGATATTTATCGAATTTAACGGCGAGCTCGGGCTGTTTTTCGACCTTAGCAAAGCCGACTCCGCGATCTATGCAAACCCCGATTTTCTAAACGTCAAAGAGTACAAAGCGCCCTTTGACGTCGCGCTTAAAAAGAGGTTCTGGGGAGCTAAAATTTTAAATTTGAGCGTGCCCGAGGGAAATAGAATTTTAAAGCTGGAGTGCGAATTTCAAGGCTCGTATAAGAGCCTGGCCTCAAGCCTGTTTTTGGAGTTTACGGGGCGCTTTACCAACGCGATCATCACGGACGAAAAAGGCGTCATCGTCGAGGCTTTGCGCCATATAGATAATAATTTTCGCGTGATAAAACCGGGACGCGAGCTGCTTGAGCTGCCGCCAGCAACTATAAAAGAGCGAGAGACGCCGCCGATAACCGATTTTGCGCGGTATTTTAGCGAGGAATTTAAGCGCGTAAATAACGCAAAGCTAGAAAATCTGCGCGCCGTAAAATCGGCCGCGATAGAGCGAAAAATACAAAATTTAAGCGAGATTTTATCGGGGCTTGAAAACGAAGCGGATCTAAATGCGCAAAGCGAAATTTTAAGCAAAAACGCGGGGCTGATCCTCTCAAATTTACACGCGTTAAGGGACTACGAGCGCGAGGTAACGCTAAATGATTTCGAGCGAGGCGAGGTGAGGCTCGTACTAGACGACAGCCCCAAAATCGCCGCAAACGCGATGTTTGCCAAAGCAAAAAGGCTAAAGCAAAAGGCTGCGGGTCTAATCATCGAGCGGCAAAATTTGACCGAAAAGCTGGAGTTTTTATCAAATTTACAAACGCTCGTAAACGAAGCTAAAAGCGCCGAAGAGCTAGAGATCCTAGCGCCTAAAAAAGCCCGCGCCGCAAAGCAAAAAGAGCAAAATCAAAACGTCGAGGATTTCTATATCGAAGGCTATAAAATCAGCATCGGACGCAACGAAAAAGGCAACGTCTGGCTACTAAAAAACTCGAAAAAAGACGACGTCTGGATGCACCTAAAAGACCTGCCGTCCGCGCACGTCATTATCAAAACCGCAAAAAGCGCTCACAGCGAGGAAATTTTGAGATTTGCGGCAAAAATTTGCGTAAATTTTAGCGTCAAAGGCGGCGGGACGTACGAGGTTGATTTTACCAAACGTAACAACGTCAAAATTACGAGCGGCGCAAATGTAAATTATATTAATTTTAAGACGATATTAGTAACAAAGCACGACTAAAAGGAGGCGAAAATGGCTGTAACACCCCTTGGCAACACGATTTTTATCAATCAAAACGTAAATATGGTCTCAAACAAGGTCGCCGACGTCCAAAATAGATTTGACCTGCAAAATCTCGCCGCCGCATCGCTAGCAAGCGACGAAAAACAAGAGGTCTCCGAGGTGCGACCGACCGAGGAAACCTACAAAATCGACCCCGAAAACGAGCACGAAAAGCAAAAGGGCAAGCAGGAGCAGGGCGAGCTCGCCTCGGAGCAAAAAGGCGAAAATTCTGACGACGAAGACTCCGAGGAGCACGTCGCGGCTAACGACTTTCCGCAGGCATCGCCCGTATTTCAGCATCTTGATCTTAAAATTTAATCTTTTCCGCTCAAATTTGACTGGGCTTTTTTTGCTGCTCGGCGGTCAGATTTGGCTCGATCTAGATCAAATTTGAGTGAATTTAAGCCGCCATTTTTAGCAAAAGCAAAATCTAGCGCAGCTCGTCAAATGCGTGCCAAATTTACCGCCTAGCTCGGTAAAATTTGTCAAAAATCGTCAAATTTGTTGCTCGCTTCAAGCAAAAATAAATTATCAAATTTAACCGCCGTCTAAAGCAAGCTAGTAAACGCAAATTTGCCTCAAATTTCGGCGCTTTTAAGCGAAAATTTTATACAATTATTACTCAAAAAAGGAAAAAACATGAAAACGCGTATAATCACCGGCGTCGCGCTATTTGCGGCGGTTTTGCTCATCTTTTTAGTCGATAGCTATCTGTTAAATTTCGCCATTTTGGGCTTCGTGCTTTACACTTCGTTTGGTGAAGCGCAAAAGCTCTACGGCCTGCAAGGCGGCTCTCTTGCGCTCATAGCAGTCATTTTTTACCTGCTTACACCTTTTTCAAACCCCGTATTTATCGCTATTTTAGCGGTTTTGCTCGTGGTTAGTTTTCTCGCGCATTTTAAGAGCGAAAATCTAACGCCCGTGCTGCCTTTTTTGTATCCGATGACGCCGATTTTTCTCATCTGGATGCTTTACTCGCAGTACGGCGTGGGCTACTTGGCGTGGCTGATTTTAACGGTCGTGGCGTGCGATAGCGGGGCGTTTTTCGTCGGCAAATTTTGCGGCAAACACGCCTTTAGCGAGACTTCGCCTAATAAAACCTGGGAAGGTGTGGCTGGCGGTATCGCCGTGGCTACGGTCTTTGGCGCGGGCTTTGGCTGGGTGCTAACCGATAGCTTTTGGCATAGCCTCATCACGGCGTTTTTAGTTGCGGTTTTCGGCGTTTGGGGCGATCTTTTCGAGAGCTACTTAAAGCGCCGCGCGGGCGTCAAAGATAGCGGTACGCTGCTACCGGGCCACGGCGGTATGCTTGACCGCGTCGACGGGTATCTTTTCGGCGTCGCGGCGATGCTCTGGACGCTATCGTGGTAGTGCTGGGCTCGACGGGCTCGATCGGGACAAATACCCTAAATCTAGCCCGCAAATTCGGCCTTAGCGTCGAGGCGCTGAGCTGCGCGTCAAACTACGAGCTTTTAAACGAGCAAATCGCTGAATTTAAGCCCAAATTCGTCTGTATCGCCGAGCCTAAATTTGCAAAATTCGTAAAGCACAAACGCGTTTTTGCGGGCGCGCAGGGCATCCGCGATATGCTAAAAGAGTGCGAGAGCGAGCGCGTCGTAAACTCTCTAGTCGGCTTTGCAGGGCTGGCTCCGAGCCTAAGCGCGCAAAAGCTAGGCAAAAAGCTAGCGCTTGCCAATAAAGAAAGCCTCGTCGCGGGCGGCAAATTTTTAGATAGGGGCGCGATAAATCCGGTAGATAGCGAGCATTTCGGGCTTAAATTCTTGCTCGCGAACAAAACCCCGGTCGCTAGGCTCGTCATCACGGCCTCGGGCGGCGCCTTTTACAAAACACCGCTAAAAGCCCTAAAAGACGCCCGTGCCGCAGACGCGCTAAAGCACCCGAACTGGAGCATGGGCGCAAAGATCACGATCGACAGCGCGACGATGGCGAACAAGCTTTTTGAGGTGCTGGAAGCCTTTTGGCTCTACGGCGTGCGGGATATCGAGGCGCTCATCGAGCGCACGTCCACGGTGCACGCGCTGGTGGAGTTTGCCGACGGCTCGACTACGGCGCATCTATCTAAAACCGATATGATTTTGGCCATCGCGCATGCGATTTTGGGCGAGGACGGAGCGCTAAATTTGAGCGCGGTCGATGCGAAAAACGGGCAAATCGTGCCGAATTTAGACCTAAAAACATTAAAAAATATAAAATTCGGCGAGATAAATTTGAAAAAATATCCTATCTTTTCGCTAAAAGACCAAGCTTTGCAAAACCCGGATCTTGGCGTTGCGATAAATGCCGCAAACGAAGTCGCCGTGTATAAATTTTTGCGCGGCGAGTGCGGATTTTTGGATATCTCGCGAACGGTTTTAGCCGCTGCAAAGAGGTTTGAAAACGAGAAGATTGAGAGCGAGAGTAGGATCTTTGAATTGGATTTAGAAGTAAGAAAGTGGGCGGAAAAGTCGCTGAAATAGCGGCTCGTCTTTTTGCTCTATACTTCGTTGGATTTAAATTTTACTCGGTCACTACCGACGAGGTAGCTCCCGTCGTAAAATTTAAATCCGCCTCGTCTAGAACTTCTTGAAAAGCTACGAGTGTAGCGAAGTAGAAAAATCCTACGCTTTATTACTTTATGTTCAAATTTGAAGTCAAATTTACAAATTTTAGCTTCAAATTTTACTCACCGAGACCTGCACCTTGAAAATACTAAATTTAAATTTGCGACGCAAAAGCGTCAAATTTAAACCTGCACGCAGTGCAGCAACCTCTCACGTGCAGTGGGGTTGGTGGGGGTGGGTCTGCCTTTGGCAGTTGCGAGTGCATAGCGCGACGCAAAGGAAAAGGGCGCTCTACTTAGCTTCACTACGTTCGCTACCGTCGCCCTATGGGCTTGAGACCGCTTTGCTCGTAGCTGCAAGCAGACCGTAAGTAGAAACCCCTTCCGCCTCCCAGGAAAAAGAGAAAGGTGGATACAAAAGGAAGCTCTTTTGCTTCGGTTTTGCCTCGCAACTGCAAAGCAGAGCGTAATTCAAGCCCCTTCCTCCTTAACAAGAAAGATTAAATTTAATACACAACGCCAAATTTAACCAAACCAAATTTAGCATTTTCAGGGTGTGGGTCTCGGTGCGTAAATTTAAAATTCGCTCGAAATATTTCCTTAAAACGGTGCATTTTCGTCGCCGTAATCGTCGCCGATATGTTATAATTTCACGAATTTTAAAATCGCGCTGAGTTTAAATTTGGCTGTAAAAACAAGACAAATGCTACAAATTTCAAGAGTCAAAAAATAAGTCGCAAAATAAAAAGAGGAGAAAATGGAAAAATACGAAGGCTATAATCTTAGACCAAAAGACGCTCTGGTCGGCGTTCAGTTTTTATTCGTCGCGTTTGGCGCGCTTGTGCTGGTGCCGATTTTGACGGGGCTTGATACGTCCGTGGCGCTGTTTACGGCGGGTATTGGCACGCTGCTGTTTCAACTCATCACGCACAAAAACGTCCCGCCGATCTTTCTCGCGTCTAGCTTTGCGTTCATCGCGCCGCTTAGCTTTGGCGTCAAGGAGTGGGGCATCGCCGCAACGATGGGCGGAGTGATTGCGGCTGGGCTATTTTACGTGGTTCTAAGCCTGCTCATTAGGCTCAAAGGCGAGGGATTTTTGCATAAAATTTTACCGCCCGTGGTCGTGGGCCCCGTCATCATGACGATCGGTCTCATCCTCTCGCCAGCAGCCGTAAATATGGTCATGGGCAAGGGCAAGGAGGCGCTCTATACGCAGGGGCAGTCGCTTACCATCGCGCTCATCTCGCTCTCAGCGGTTATCGTCGTTATGATGTTTGGCCGCGGTATGCTGCGCCTAGTGCCGATACTTTGCGGCATCGCGGCTGGATACTGCGCGTCGCTGTTTGTAGGGATAGTGGATTTTACGCCGATTCTAAACGCGCCGTGGTTTGCGCTGCCAAATTTCACCGCACCGGTTTTTAAGCTCGAAGCCGTGATCTACATGGTGCCTATCGCTATCGCGCCCGCGATCGAGCATATCGGCGATATGCTCGCGATCAGCAACGTCACGAAGGAAAATTTCCTCAAAAATCCGGGGCTTAAAAGCACGCTGCTTGGCGACGGACTCGCGACGTCGCTAGCAGGATGCTTCGGTGGGCCGCCAAACACCACCTACTCCGAAGTCACGGGCGCGGTTAGCATCACGAAAGCCTACAACCCCGCCATCATGACCTTTGCCGCGCTTGCGGCGATACTGCTCGCCTTCGTAGGCAAGCTCGGCGCCGCGCTCTCCACGATCCCCGCCCCCGTCATCGGCGGCATCATGCTGCTGCTTTTCGGTATCATCGCTAGCGTGGGCATGGAAACGCTCATAAAAAACAGCGTGGATCTAGCCGAGCCGCGCAATATGATCATCGTCGCGCTCATCTTCGTCTGCGCGATCGGCGGCATGGTGCTTGACTTCGGTGCGATGAGCTTTAGCGGCGTGGGGCTTGGCGCGATTATCGGTATTACGCTAAATTTGGTACTGCCAAAGACCAAGCATTTTGACGGGTACTAAGTTAAATTTGCGCGGAGCTTGCGTAGTTTCGCGCGATTGCGGATAAATTTGAGCTTAGGCTAGTCGTCAAATTTACCCGTAGCTTTCAGCGCCAAATTTACCGCAGCCTAAATTTTAAAATTTCCCCGCAAACGCTTTTAAATTTCTAACGTTTTAAACTAGCAAGATATATAATTGCCTTATGAAAAAGGCAAATAACTTAAGCAAATTTGATAAAAAGGCGCTGAGGCTGCTCTTTGCGGTACTTTTCGTGCCGTTCTTCGTCTCGCTCGTTTTTATCTATGAGCTATCGGTGTATGACCGCTCGCGCGAGTTGCCCGCGGACGCGCAAAAGATCGGCAGCAGCGATTATTATAATATCGGCGGCAAAATTTACCTACGCTCTTGGAACCTCGCTCCCTACGAGCTAGAGGGCGACGCGGACGCGGCGAGCTTTCGCGCGCTTGATACCGGCAGATACTCCTACACAAATGTCGGCATGGACGCTAGCCGCGTATTTTGCGGCGCTCGCAAGATGTCGGGGCTCGATCCCGCCCGCACGCAAAAGATCGGCGCGCGATACTACAGCGACGGGCGCGTGAGCTACTTCTGCTCGGACGTTACGCAGCGCACGGGCGGCGCGATAAGCTACATTTACAAGGTATTTTTCCACGCCTTTGGGCTCTCAAAGTGGCCGCAGGAGTACAACTACCCATACGCGAGGCTGGATACTAGCGCGCCCATCTCGCCACTGACCGAGAGCCCTTATGTCGCAACCGACGGCGAGCGGGTATTTTACGAGGGTAAAATTTTAGCAGGCGCGGACGCAAAAAATCTAAAACAGATAAGGCGAAAAATCATATACGAAGATGGCCCCGAGCTACCCGCGCACTTTCGCCTGATCGATCGGTGGCTGAGCGACGGACGCAGCGTTTATAAGGGCGGCGAGAGGCTAAATTTCACGCCTAGCGAGCAGATGTATCTCGTGGAGCCAAACGCCGGTATAGAGTTTCTTTATGATCCCGCCGCGGGCGCGGTGTTTATGAACGGCGAGAGGTTTGAGGCTGCAAACGAGCCCTATACGCCGCTAAATTTTCAGAGCGGGCATCAGGAATACATGCTGTTTGCGAGTAAAAACGGCATATTTTATCTAAGCAAAGATAAAATTTTAAATCGCCCGCGTGGCAGCGGTATCGAGGGCTGGCTCAAGGACGCGTTTTGGTACGTTTATTATAAATTTGGCGCAGATGCCAGCCGGCTAAGCGCGCTAAAAAGGGCGGGCGACAATCCGTTTAAGGGCGCCGTGCGGCAGATCTCGGAAAGGCTTTTTAAGGACGACGCGGGATTTTACTATCTAAATTTTTACTCGCATAGCGTTTACGTCACGGGTCGCAGCGGCAGGCATCTGGATAAGCGGACGAATTTCATCGATCTGCGAAAGATCACGCTTGGCGTGCATGATGATGAGGTGATGGCGCAGATCGCGGACGAGGCGGCGCGAAACCCAGAAATGTCGCAGCTGATCTTTACCGCGCAGGACGTGGAGTATGAAAAACGGCGCGGCCATTTATATGTATTGCCTCGCGGCGGTTTTATTGCTTGGCGCTTGGATTTATAGCTATCTTAGAAAGCGCAGTTTGCGGAGTGGTTAAATTTGTCGTCAAATTTGCTCTAAATTTACAACCTTTCTTACCGATTTATTACGATTTCTAGTTAAAATTGCAGTGAAAAAAATCAAAAGGAAATCCAATGGAAAACAAAATCGTAAATAGCGTGAGGGGCGGCTTTTGGACGAAGCCCGTCATTATTTTCGTCCTGCTTTTGCTGCTGCTTATCCCGCTAGGTTTCATCAGCTCGATGATTTCTGACCGCGCCTACGTCAAACGCACCGCCGAGGAGTCTATCATGCAACCGGTCGGCGGGGAGCTTAGGATTGAGGGCGTTTTGATCTCGGTGCCGTACAAAAAACAAGCGGCCGTCTACAACGAAAACGGCGTAGCGGCGGTATCGCAGACAACCGAGCAGATCATGATAGCGCCTCAGTCATACGAGCTATCGACCCAGCTAAATCCGCAGTATCTAAAGCGCGGTATCTTTAGCGTGCCCGTTTTTAACGGCGACGTCGTGCTAAAAGCAAAATTTGCACCGCTAAATTTCGAGCAGCTAAATATCGCAGAAAGCGACGTTTTGCTAAGCGAGGCGACGCTGATTTTAGGCGTGGGTAGCAAAAAGGCCTTTACCGCATTTCCCGCGCTAAAAGCAAACGGGCAGGACCTTGCGCAGTCTTTTGCGCCTCCTAAATACTCGCCCTTTACCCAAAGCGTCCACTACAAGCTACCTGCAAATTTAGCAAACGGCGGCTTTGAGCTAGCGGGCGCGCTATCTATGCAGGGCGGGCAGAGCGCGAGCTTCGTTCCTGTGGGGCAGGATAATAAATTTGACGTAAAATCCTCGTGGAGCTCGCCGTCTTTTAGCGGGGGCTGGCTGCCTAAATCACGCGAAGTTACAAGCAGCGGCTTTAACGCGCAGTGGGAGATCTCGGGCCTTAGCACCGGCGTTCCGCAGGCGTGGATCATGGATAGCGGGCGCGAGATGAGGCTGGAGGGCGTCGAGGCTAGCTTCATCAGCCCCGTAAACAACTACTCGCTCATCGCGCGCTGCGTGACCTACGCGATCTTGTTTCTAGCGGTGCCGTTTTTGGCGATATTTTTGTGCGAAATTTACAGCCGCGCCCGCATACACCCGATCCAGTACCTACTCATCGGAGCCGCCGACGTGCTATTTTACCTGCTCGTGCTCTCGTTTTCCGAGCATATTAGCTTTTTAGCTAGCTATCTCGTCGCGGCCGCAGCCGTGTGCGCGACGATACTTTTCTACGGCTCGGCGATCTTTCGGGCTCGCAAATGGGGCGTGTTTATCGCGCTCGTACACGGGGTTAGCTACTGCTTGCTCTATGGTATCTTGCAGTCCGAGGATTACGCGCTTTTAATGGGCAGCGTGATGATATTTGCGGTGATAGCGCTGGTGATGTATTTGACCAGGAAGATAGACTGGTACGAAAACGGGCTGAAAATTTAGCTTTTTCGGCTTGTCTTTTTGGTTTATACGTTGTTGGATTTAAATTTTGCTCGGTCACTACCGACGAGGTAGCTCCCGTCGCAAAATTTCAAATCCGCCGCGTCTAAACGCAAAAATACTTCGCCTTATCTTTTTACGTTCAAATTTGATTCACCGAGACCCGCACTTTGAAAATGCAAATTTAAAATGTACGGCGCGGCAGCGTCAAATTTAACCTGCACGAAGTGCAGCAACATCTCACGTGCAGTGGGGTTGGTGGGGGTTTGGGGGCGGAAGGGGCGACGCTTCGTAAGTAGAAACCCCTTCCGCCCCCCCCCAAGAAAAAAGAAAAACTAAAAATTTTTAGAGAACACCAAATTTGGCAAAAACCAAATTTAGCACCTTAAAGACACAGATCTCGGCGAGTAAAATTCTAAAATTTATCCGAATTTAACGCTATAATCACGCTCGTTTTAAGAACGCACAAATTTAAAGGATAAAAATGAAAAATTTTCTCGCGCTATTTTTGGCGCTTAGCTTTGCCGCTTCGTCGCAGGCATTTGGCGGCGAAAAACCGAGCTCGGCGAAGCAAAACGCTCAAATTTTACCCCCGAGCGAGCTAAAATTTACCCCGCGACCAAAGCTAAAAGGCAAGCAAACGGGCGAGCTGGAGATGAGGTTTAGCTACGACGTAGAAAAGACGGGCGAGTACGATCCGGAGAGCCGCCTAGAGCTAAACAACGTCTATGAGCGCATCTATACGCCTGAGGGCGAGACGCTGTTTTACGGTAGGCTACACGGCTATATCAAGCCGCCCTTGCATCACCCGCAAAAGCAGATCGTCAAATTTATCAAAAGCGGCCAAGAGCGCTGGATCGAGATAGATTTTTATCACGCAGACGGCATGCATAGCGGTACGCTGCAGCTGTGCTTGTGGGACGACATAAACGTCGAAGTCAAGGAGGCCTTTGACGAAGGCAACGTCGCTGGGCTATACAAATCGAGCAATAAATTCGACGTGATGCTGGGTATCTTTTCTGACAATAACAACTTCTCCTATACCAGCGACGGTAAACCTCGCCAAAAGCACTTTATCACGGTGCGCTCGGGGCCTAAAGAGGATTACTACGAAAACTACGGCGAAAACGGTGCGATCGAAAACACGAGCTATCAAAAGGACACGGTATTTATCTGGGTAAAGACGTATTATCCAAACGGCCGACTAAAGTCGCTTAACGACTACGAAAATAAGATCGAGCGGGAGTATGATGAGAGAGGGAAAATAATAAGAGAGGAGAAATTTTGAGGTTTAGGCTTGTCTTTTGAGCGCTTTTTGCGGATTTCGTTAAAATTTGACTAGGTAAGCTACATGCCTTATCTTCGCCAAATTTTAACTTCAAAACCCCAAAAATCATCTCAAAATACTTCGCCTTATTGTTTTTTATGCTCAAATTCCAAATTTACAAATTTTATTCGCCGAGACCCGCACCTTGAAAACTTAAATTTAAAACCCGCGACGCGATAGCGTCAAATTTAACCTGCGCATAGCGCAGCAACCTCTCACGTCGTAGGGGATAGGGGATCGTTAAGGGGGGAAGGGAGCGACTTCGCGTCTGCTTGCAGTTGCGAGCATGGCGAAGCAAAATTTAAGCCCCCACCCCCTTTACAATAAAGTAAAAAACAACCTCAAACGGTTGTTTTTTGCGCAAAGAAGCTCGGCTTGCAAGACTAAATTTGATCAAACCAAATTTGGCGCCTTAAAAGTGCAGGTCTCGGTGGGTCAAAATCGGTTTTGTTGCAAATTTAGAACAAGCGATTTGCGCGCGTATTTTGCTGCCATTTCCAAAAACCGCGCCGAATTTATAACCGCGAAAGCAAAAAGCGGTAAAATGCGCTAAAAAAGGAAAATCAATAAAATGAGCGAAAATTTACAACATGGCAGTGCTGGCTGGCTGATTTTGGGTATAGAAAGCAGCTGCGACGACAGCTCGGTTGCTCTGCTCGATATAGAAACGCTGGAGCTAAAATTTCACAAAAAAATCTCGCAAGATGCCGAGCACTGCGCATTTGGCGGAGTGGTACCGGAGCTGGCCGCCAGGCTTCACACCGCCGCGCTGCCTAAAATTTTAGAGCAGATCAAACCAGAGCTACCCCGCGTAAAAGCCGTCGCCGTCACGAACGAACCGGGCCTATCCGTGAGCTTGGTGGGCGGAGTCGCGATGGCAAAGGCGCTCGCCTCGTCGCTACGCGTGCCGCTGATCGCGGTAAATCACCTCGCCGGACACGTGTATTCGCTATTCTTGGCGCAGGAGGCGCGGCTGCCTGCGGGCGTGCTGCTCGTTAGCGGCGGGCACACGATGGTGCTAGATATCGGCGCGGACGGGGCTGTCGGCGTACTGGCTGCCACGATGGACGATAGCTTCGGCGAGAGCTTTGACAAGGTCGCAAAGATGCTGGGGCTTGGGTATCCGGGCGGCGTAGCGGTCGAAAAGGCGGCAAAAAGCGGGCGCGAGAGGTTTAAATTTACTGTGCCGCTGCTGGGCGATGCGCGCACGGCGTATAGCTTCTCGGGGCTAAAAAATCAGGTTCGCGTCGAAACCGAAAGGCTCGCCGAAAGCGGAAATCTCGGCGCGCAGGACGTTGCCGACATCTGCTTTGCCTTTGAAAATACGGCTTGCAAGCACATCTTAAACAAGCTAGAAAAGATATTTGCCCAGTGTAAATTCGAGCGTTTCGGCGTCGTGGGTGGAGCAAGCGCGAATCTAAATCTGCGCTCTCGTCTAAAGGCTTTATGCGAGAAATACGGCTGCGAGCTCATCTGTGCGCCGCTGGAGTTTTGCTCCGATAACGCCGCGATGATCGCGCGCGCGGGACGCGAAAAATACCTGCGCGGCGAGTTTGCTGAGCTTGATCTGCAGGCTAGCCCTAGAAGCGAGCTAACGAGGATTTAGTTTCGGCTTTTGGCTGAAATGTGCTTTTTAGCTCAAATGCGGCAATTATTACCCCAAATTTAGCTTTTTGTGGCGCTGTTGCAAGCGGGCGAGTATAAAGCACGGCAAATCTAAATTTGGCGTGATGAGTTAAAAGCGCCAAATTTATAGAATCTAAAATCGTTTCGCTAAAAAAATACCGCAACAATCGCCGCAAACGCTAAGACTGAATAAATTAAGATTTTGACTATGCTTGTTTTTGTGCTGGCTTTTTGCTCGTAAAATACGCTTAATTTGTATTCTGAGCTCTTAAGCGTGCGCCATGCCGCAAAAATCGCCATCACCAAAAGTAACGAGCAAAATTCTCGCGACGGCAAACCTCTAAAATCCTCCAAAAATAAAATGGTCGCAAGAAGCGTCGCCAAGCAAAATAGCATAAAAAATACCCAGCTCAAAGCGATGAAAAATACGGCGTCCATTTTGCAATCTATGCCGTGATTTTTATATGCTGCGACCCTAAAGCCGATATAAACGGCAAGCAATGCGCAAGATAGTATCATAAGCGGGTTAAATAGCACAGAAAGCGTCATTTGGTTCGTCTCTGCACCCAAGATAGACGCCATGGGCGCAAAAGTAACGAAGGCGCAAAAGTAAAAAAGGATAAATAAAATTCTAGCCTGGAAAATGACGCTAAGAACTGATTTTATGATTTTTAACAATTGTTTCCTTTAAACGTTTGGTGACTTAGGGCTTGAAATTTGACTACGATTTTAGCTAAATTTTAAATGAAATTTATCGACTCTCGTCTAGCGGGTCTTAAATTCGGTGTTGCTATATAATGTATTTACTTGAGACGTTTAAATTTGCAATGCGACGAGTCGCCTTTTGGTTTATAAATTTAGCTCTTTTATCGCTCGTAAAATTTCATCCTCGCGAGCTAAAAAATCCTTTGCGATGACGATAAATTCGTTGTTTTTTAGCGAGGCTGCGTCGTAGATCGGCGCTTTTAGCGTCGCTAGATCGATCATCTTTGCTCCCGTGCCCGCAGCGATCATCTCGCCAGCGGCGTTGTCCCAGATGGAGCTTGGCGAGTAGCGCATATAAGCGCCCGCGAGATTTTCGGCGATGCGGCAGTATTTGATCGCCGAGCTTAGCCGCGCGATGTCCAAATTTAGGGCGGTCGCGAGCTTGCCAGCCGTTACGTTTTTGCCGCGTTTGCCGCTGATTATCGTTTGCGGCGCACGCTCTTTTGCGGCTAAAGTTTGTGGGATAAATGCGCCGTTTTTATAGAGCTCTTTTTGCGTTGGCTCGCCCTTTGCCGCGCTATAAATTTCGCCGGTAACGGGCACGTAGATAACGCCAAGAACCGGGCGACCGTCCTCTACGAGCGCGATGCAGACGCAAAACTCGCCGCTACCTTCGATAAAATCCTTCGTGCCGTCTAGCGGGTCGATGAGCCAAAACGTCCGCGCACCCTCGCCCAAAATCTTTTCCTCTGAGCAAATTTGGATTTGTGAGCTTTTTAGCGTTTCAAATATCGCCGCATTTGCCGCAAGATCGGCCGAAGTCACTGGCGAGCTGTCTGTTTTTAAATTTACCTCGAAATCCCGGCCGTTTTTGCCGCATACGCTTTCGCTCAAGGTCGAACGAGCTACTAAAATCTCGTCGTCAAAGCCCTTGTGGGCGTAAAATTTCATTATCTCGTCGCCTGCTTTGATAGCTGCAAGCTTGGCTAGGTTTAGTAAATTTTGCATTTTTGTTTCTTTTAAAAAGGCTTGTCTTTTGAGCGCTTTTTGTGGAGTTTGCTAAAATTTTGCTCGGCAGACTACATGTCTAGCCTACGCAAAATTTTCGCTGCACAACCCCAAAAATCATCTCAAAATACTTCGCCTTGTCGTTTTGTGTTAAAATTTAAAGTCAAATTTATAAATTTAGGTTTCAAATTCCGCTCGCCCAGACCCGCACTTTGAAAATATAAATTTTACCTTAGCTTAAAGAGTTAAGGCACCGTATTTTTTCGTCAGACGAGGCAGTGGCGAACGAGGCGAGGGAGCGTATATGTAATACGTGACCGAAGCCGACCGAGCCGCTAACGACGTATGACGGAAAAAGACAAGCCGCCAAATTTAAAATTATTTCGGCGTCCTGTTCGTCTCGCCCACGTATAGTTGTCTAGGGCGTACGATCTTTATACTCTCCTGCTCTTTTAGCTCTATCCATTGGCTGATCCAGCCCGGGATCCTACCGATGACGAAGATAACCGCAAACATATCATTTGGTATGCTAAGCGCCTTTAAAATCAGTCCCGAGTAAAAATCGACGTTCGGGTAGAGGTTGCGCGAGATGAAATACTCGTCATTTAGCGCGATCTCCTCGATCCTTTTAGCGATTTTTAGAAGCTCGCTGTTTATGCCGATCTCGTCAAATAGCTGGTCGCACATAGATTTTAGCACCTTTGCGCGCGGATCGAAGTTTTTATACACGCGGTGGCCGAACCCCATCAGCCTAAACGGATCGTTTTTGTCTTTGGCGCGGGCGATGTATTTATCGACGTTTTCGACCGAGCCGATCTGCTCTAGCTGGCGGATAACGCCTTCGTTTGCGCCTCCGTGAGCCCAGCCCCATAGCGCTCCGATACCCGCGGCTATACACGCATACGGATGCGCGTGCGTCGAGCCCACCGTGCGCACGGTCGTCGTGGAGGCGTTTTGCTCGTGATCGGCGTGCAGCATAAAGACCGTATCAAGAGCCTTAACCTCGATCGGGCGCAAATTTACGTGCTCATACGGGTAGCTCCTCATCATGTAGAGGAAATTTTCCGTAAAGCCGCGGTCTAAATTTGGATAAATGATCGGCAGTCCGCGAGAAAATCTATAAGAAAACGCTGCTATGGTCGGGATCTTGGCGATTATTCGCATCGCCATCTCGTGGTACTCCTCTGGCTTGTCCATATTTAGGTGGTCGGAGTAAAAGGCCGAGAGTGCCGCTACTGCCGCCTGCAAGATCGCCATCGGGTGCGCCTTATCCGGGAATGCGTCAAAGAGCTTCATCATGCCCTCGTGGATGAAGCTGCGTTTTTTAAGCTCAAGTTTAAATTCGTCGTATTGCTTTTTGTTCGGCAGCTCTTTGTTTAGCAGTAGATACGCCACGTCGATAAAGGTCTTGTGCTCGGCGAGATAGGCGATGTCGTAGCCGCGGTACATCAGCTCGCCTTTTAGTCCGTCGATGTAGGTTATCGTGCTCTTGCACATCGCCGTCGAGGTGTAGCCACGGTCAAACGTAAACATCCCCGTATCGCTAAAAAAGGTCGAGATGTCGATGACGTCGGGCCCCATGGTGCCATGAAGTATCGGAAAGTCGTAGCTTTTGCCGTTTCTGTTGTCGGTTAACGTAACCGTATCGCTCATCTTAGCTCCTTTGTAAATTTGATTTTACGCTCATTAAAATTTTAATACATATCGTGACTATTATAGCTTGAGTTAGGCTTGCTAGTATGAAAGAGAAGTAAAAATTTTCATTTATACCGCCTGATTTGTAGGCTATGGTAGCAACGGCGATGAGAAGCGTCAGCGGCATCGAGTGCGATAGCGCAAAAAGGACGGTGTTTTTTAGTCCCAAGATGTTTAAAAACACCGTGCTAGCAGCGAGTCTAAAGCCTATCATGACGCCCGTTATCAGCGCCGCGTCGCGCACGACCCCGTCTATCATAAAGGCGTTAAGCTTAAACGTCGAGCCGATATGCACGAAAAATGTCGGCACCAAAAAGCCGAATCCAAAGCTAGCAAGCTTGTGCGGGAGGTCTTTTTTGTGATCGAAAAAGGTCGCGATAAACGTCCCCGCCACAAACGCACCAAAAGCTATCTCTAAATTTAAATAAAGCATAAGCGCGATGATGCCAAAAAACAGCGCCATACACAGGCGGATGTCTTTTTCGGAGTTGTCGTAGTGGGGCATAAGGATGACGCGCAGTTGCGGATACCACCAAAACAGCACGTTTAACGTCTTGTACCCGATCACCGCCGCAGCTAAAAATCCGCTCAAATATATGATCGAAAACGCGAGCTCGCTACCCGCGCCAAATTTCATATACGCGCCGACGAAGGTTAGCAGCGTGATGCTCACGACTTCGCCGATCGAGGCGATGAGCATGCCGATATTTAGCCACTCTTCGTTTTTGCCATACTCCTTAAACAGCGTAAATATCATACCCACGGCCATCAGCGGCACGATGAGGATAAAAAGGCGGTTTAGATCAAACGAAAACGTCAGCAGCGCCGAGAGTAGGTAGAGTATCGCCAGGTAGATGACGCCGGTTTTTAGGATCTTTTTATCTATCGTGAAAAATAGCTTGAGATCAACCTCTGTGCCGGCTAAAAACATGAGGTAGAAAAAGCCTACTTCGCTCACGATTTTAAACATTTCGTTGTGCCCGATAAAGCCGAAATACCCCGCTAGCGAACCCAAAATAATCTCCACGGGCGCGATAGGGATGCGTAAAATTTTAGAAAAATAGGGCGACGTAAAGATGATAAAAGCTAGCGCGATGAGGATATTTAGCTCGTTTGCCTGCAAGAAAGTCCTTTGTAAATGGGGGATTATAGCCTAAGGTTTTTTATTCTTTGATAAATTTGACCCGCTTGGGCTCGTCTCGCGCGTGCTTTTTGCGGATTTTGTTAAAATTTGACTCAATAGGCTATATGCCTTATCTTCGTCAAATTTTAACTTCAAAACCCCAAAAATCATCTCACGATACTTCGCCTTATCGTTTTACGTTCAAATTTATAAATTTGAGTCGCCGAGACCTGTATCTTGAAAATGCAAATTTAACTCCACTAAAATTTATAAAACCCAGCAACGCTTTGCGTCAGCAAAGCAGTGTCGCCACATTAAAAGCGTCGTAGGGGGGAGAGGGATTAAAGGGGGTGGGGAGCGACTTCGCGTCTGCTTGCAGTTGCGAGCATGGCGAAGCA
The DNA here is from genome assembly GCA_963529735.1 of uncultured Campylobacter sp. GTDB lineage: Bacteria > Campylobacterota > Campylobacteria > Campylobacterales > Campylobacteraceae > Campylobacter_A. The sequence continues at coordinate 1,297 of CAUSAR010000020.1, read as the reverse complement.
AAATTCAAGCCCCCGCCCCCTTTACAACAAAGTAAAAAACAACCTCAAACGGTTGTTTTTTACTAAAGGAAGCCAAACTCGCAACGCTAAATTTAGCCAAACCAAATTTAGCGTTTTCGCGGTGCGGGTCTCGGTGGGTAAAATTTAGAATTTCAGCGAATAGCGGTGCCTAGATAACAAAACCCGAGGCAAACAAAAACGCTAAAAAACACGTTTAAAAATGCGGCTAAATTTTGCCCTGAGTTAAATAAGCGTATCGTCTCATAGCTAAACGTTGAAAACGTCGTAAAGCCGCCGAGTGTGCCGACGGCCAGAAAGAGCCTTAAATTTTCGCTCAAATTTAACGAGAGTAGTATGCCGATCAAAAAGCTACCAAGAGCATTGACGCAAAGAGTAGCAAGCGGAAAATTGGGACAAAATTTAGCGACCGCACCACTCAAAACAGCTCTACAAACCGACCCCAAAAATCCGCCGCACCCGATTAATAGTAAATTTTGCATCAGTGGCAAAGCGTCGCGAAGCCAAATCCGCGCGCTTTAAACTCGGCGATATCGCGGCTAGCGACCTCGCCCTTGGTCGTGAGGTAGTCGCCGATGACGACGGCAGAGACGCCGTGATCAAAGATTTCGTATTGGCGTTCGCCTAAAATTTTCTCGCGACCGCCTGCTATCATAACGCGAGCGTTAGGCAGTGCGCGGACGGTGTCGTCGATGATCCGCAGGGCTTCGTCCGCTCCCATGGGCGGCCGTTTGACGCGTAGCGCGTCGTTTGGGATAAAGAAATTTATCGGACTAGAAAACGGATCAAGCTTTGCAAGGCTAGCTTGCAAGCTCGCGCGATCAGCCTCGCTCTCGCCAAGGCCGTAAATGCCGCCCGTGCACAGCATCAGTCCTGCTTCTTTGGCGTCGATGTTGGTTTGCCAGCGCTCGTCCCAGCTATGCGTCGAGCAAATTTGCGGGAAAAACTCGCGCGAGGTTTCTAGATTGTGGTTGTAGCTAAACACGCCCGCGCTTTTGAGCTCTTTTAGCTGCGGCAGCGTCGCCATGCCGTTGCAAGCGATCAGCATGAGGTTTGGGACTTCTTTGTTTACGGCGCGCGCGAGGCGGGCGATCTCCTCGGTCTTTTTGTCCGTGAGCCTTGCGCCGCTGGTGACTAGGCAAAAGCCTAGCGCGTGGTTGGCCGCCGCGATCTTAGCCTCGGTGACGACTTGCTCGACGCTTTTCATTTTGTATTTTTCGATGCCGGCATTTATGCCCGCACTTTGCGTGCAGTAGCCGCAGTCCTCGGAGCAGTTGCC
>CAUSAR010000019.1:0-29259 GCA_963529735.1 uncultured Campylobacter sp. | reverse complement strand
TCAAAGGTCAAATTTAAGATCTTTTCGTTCGTTTGATTTAGCGCATCGGCAAAGCTCTTTATCTGCTCGTCGTTGATGTAGCGCATAGTCTTGCGCGTCGCGTTAGCCAGGCGCTCGTAGTCCTCGCTGTTTTCCCAGAGCTCGACGACGGTGTTGTTTTCGATGCGCTCTTTTAGTTCTAGCGTCTCTTTTAGCTCGTTTTGTTCGACTAGCTGCGTTCCCATTGCGGCCTCCTTAGTTGATAGTTCCTATTTTGTCGCCGTATTTTAGCTTTTGCTCGGCTACTAGATCAAATTTGACCGCGCCCTGCTCGCTAAGTATGAGGATCGTAGAGCCCAGCTCAAACATCCCCAGCTGCTCGCCCTTTTTCGCGCTTAAATTTTCGTATTCATAAAGCGCGACGTTGCCGGCGCAGGCGTTAGTCTGTATGCGCGCGTCAAAGTCAAATTTCATTTTGCCCACGTTTAGCGCGCCGACGAAGACCAGCCATATCTTTTTGCCGTTTGCAAGCTCGCATTTTAGCACCACGCGCTCGTTTTTGGCGTATAGATTTGGCACCTTTAGCAGCGCACTGACGGCCACGCTGTATAGCTCGCCCGGCACATAAAGCGCGGACAAAATCCTCATATAGCAAGGCGCGTGGTAGCGGTGATAGTCGCGCGGGCTTAGGTAGATATTTACGTACTCTAGCTCGGCGTCTCGCTCCCTGCGATCCATACTGTCGCCCAGAAGCTCTGCGATACCGTACTCATGCCCCTTGACGCTGATTGCCTTTAGCTCCTTGCTAACTCCGCGCTCCAGGCACGTGCCGTCGCTAGGACTGATAAAGGCCTGCGGCGAAACGTCAAAATTTCGCGGACGCTGTAGCTCGCGGGTAAAAAGCGCCGTGAGGCTCTCGTACTCCTTTGGCTCTTTAAACTCGCTCATGTCGATTTTAAAGCCGCTTACGTATTTTTCATTGATAAACGTTTGCAAAAATCTCGGAAATCTAACCGCCGCCACAAACCCGAATATCCTAGAAATAAATCCCCTCATACCTCTCCTTTTAGTCTTAATAACGAAATCTCGCTAGGCGCCATCACGCGCACCGGCGGCCCCCAAAATCCGGCACCTCGGCTAACGTAAATTTGCGTATTTTTGTTCGCGCGGTATAGCCCTGCGACGTATTTTTGATCGAGCCTTACTAGCAACGAAAACGGGAAAATCTGCCCGCCATGCGTGTGTCCGCTCACGACCAGATCCACGGGCGCGCTTTCGTCCATGTATTTTAAAAACTTAGGCTGATGAGCGAGCAAAACGGTAGGCAAATTTACGTCGCGACCGCCTAGAGCCGCGACTAGATCTGGCTCATACGCTTTAAATCTCAAGCCGATGAGATCGTAAACGCCGGCTAAATTTACCCCGCCGACTCGCGCGTTTTCGTTGCCTAAAATTTTAAAATTCGTCGTCTCGCGGATCGCTTTTAGCGTGCCCTCGATGCCGTTATAGTACTCGTGATTGCCCGGCACGTAAAAGGTGCCGTATTTACTCTTTAGCTCGTTAAATGGCGCGATAAACTCGGCCAAACGGTGCGGCGGCAGATCCGCGATATCGCCCACGATCGCGACCGCATCGGCACGAAGCTCGTTTACGCGCCTAGTTACCGCCCGCGCAAACTCCGCTCCTAAAAAATCTCCCAGGTGGATATCAGTTAAAACCGCGATCTTTAGCTCGCCATTTAGCCCCCTTAGCTCGATATCGTGCACTTTTACTTCTGGCAATTTTACGGCATTAAAGATACCTTTAAAAAAGTAACTAAACGCCAAAATAAGTATCGTGACGTCGAGGTAAAGGCGCAAAAATTTACGCCTACTCTCGCTAAACGCGCGCTTGGTTACGGGACGGACGGCGAGCGCGACGACGTTCGTAAAAAGCACGAACGAAAAGATGATAAACGTCAGTGCCAGCATCAGCGAACAGGCGATGCGAAAGCTAGGACCCAAAAAGTTAAACCGCAGCGAAAAAGCCAGCGCGACGCCGCCCATGGCAAGCGTCAGGAAAAATAGCCCAAGCGCCCTTTTATGCGTGGCAAGCGGCCTGAGCGCGGCATCTGCAAAAAGCCCGCGATAAGAAACGTAATTCATAAAAATGATGATTAAAGACGATAGAACATAAAACATTTCGTAAATTTAGCCAAAATTATTAAATATCTAACCACTGCGCGGGGCAAATTTAAGGAAATTTGAGCACGGCGGCGAAGTATGCTTTAGAAGCGTCATTTTGTGCAACAAGCTCGGCATAGATAGGCGGGTGGTAAATTTGATCGCTTGCTCGGGATCAAATTTGACTCGCGCCGCATTTGCGTTTTGGTTTGTAAATTTTAAACAATATGCTATTTGCAGGCTAAATTTAGCGGTGTATTTAAATTTTACCGCTGGTAGCTACTTTACGCTTGGCATAACCCGCACCTTTACGAAGCTAACGAAATTTGATTTATTCTTCGCCAGCGTCCTGCGTTCGCACGATGAGGCTCTTTGGTAGACTAAACTTCTCGATCACTTCGCACTCTTTGGCCCTCATTTCGCCCGCGTCGTTTTCGTGATCGTAGCCCAACACATGAAGCAGTCCGTGAGTAAAAAGCAGTGCCGTCTCGTCATCCTCGCTGTGGCCTAGCTCGGCGGCTTTGGCAGCGACTAGCTCAGTGTTTATCACGATACAGCCAAGCGGCGCGTGCAGCTGCATCTCAAGTGGGAAGCTCAGCACGTCCGTAGTCTCGTAGATGCCGCGCTGGCGGACGTTTATCTCCTTCATCTCCTCGGCGTCAACAAAGCTTAGCTCCACCTCGCCCACGGTCAAATAGTCGCAAATTTGATCCAAAATCCTCGGATAATCGTCCTCGCAAAGTATCATTTTTGGCTTTCCTTTAGTAAAATTTGAGTATGATTTTAGCTAAAATTTTGGTCAAATTTAATAAAGCCAAATTTGTAACAAACGACATCGGCGTCAAATTTTACTCGCTTTGTATAAAATTTTAAAAACTCTAATGCTCAAATTTTTAAAATTTCATTCGCTCAAAGCGGTTACCTACCAAATTTCGGCTTCGCTAATGCTTAGCACGAAATTTGGAGGCGAAAGCTTTTCGGTCGTAAAATTTTAAAAATTTTTTAGAGACAAAATTTAGCATTTTCAAGATGCGGGTCTCGGTGAGTAAAATTTAAAGCCAGAATTTACAAATTTGGCTCCAAAATTTAACGTAAAACGCGAAGTATTTTTGCGTTTAGACGAGGCGAATTTAAATTTTACGACGGGAGCTACCTCGTCGGTAGTGACCGAGTAAAATTTAAATCCAACGAAGTATAAAGCAAAAAGACGAGCAAGCAAGAAAAGGATAAAAATGGTAAAGAAAGCGGTTTGTATAATGAGCGGCGGCATGGACAGCACCCTCTGCGCCGTCCTCGCCAAGCGCGCAGGCTATGAGATCATCGCGCTACATTTTGACTACGGACAGCGCACGATGAAGCGCGAAAAGCTAGCCTTTGAGCAGATCTGCGAGCGTATCGGCGCGCTAAAAAAGGTAAATTTAGACGCTAGTTTCATAGCAGACATCGGCGGCAACGCGCTAACGGACGAGAGCCTAGCCGTCCGCAAAGACGGCGCCAAGCCCGACACCCCTAGCACCTATGTTCCGTTTCGTAACGGCATCTTTATCTCTATCGCCGCCGCACTAGCCGAAAAAGAGGGTGCGCAGGCGCTATACATCGGCATCGTCGAGGAGGACGGCTCTGGCTACCCTGACTGCACGGCGGATTTTATCGGCAAGATAGAAACCGCCGTAAACGCCGGCACCTCAAAGGATTTTAGCCTACAAATCGTCACGCCGCTGGTAAATTTAAGCAAGGCAGATATCGTGCGAAAGTCGCTGGAGGCTGGCTCGCCGCTAGAGCTAACCTGGAGCTGCTACGAGCGCGAGGATGAGGCCTGCGGCGAATGCGATAGCTGCCGCCTAAGACTGCGAGGATTTGAGCTTGCGGGCGAAAAAGATAGGATAAAGTACGTAAATTTGAAGTGAAATTTGGCCGAGTGCAGCTCTGCCAGCAAATTTAGCCGAAATCAAATTTATCCGCCAAAACGTGGCAACCGCTCTACCGCCGTTTTTGTTCGATAAATTTGATCGCGGCGGCGGTTTTACGGATTTTAGACGGTAAGTATTTGGCAATATCCACTTTTAAAAACTAAAAACAAAACGCCTACTTTAAATTCTCTCGCATCTGTGCCGACACTCCAACCACCTATGCAAAGCGACCGCGGCATGCCTCACAAGGCAAGCTTTGCCGATTTACGCATTTTTCCTTTAAATTTATCGGCAAATTTGCGGCAGATAAAGGTAAAAATACGCGCTAAATTTGAGTTTTTATAAAATTTCGCCGAACAAATCAGGCTCGGGCGAGCTCGAATTTAGCATCGCTTCAAGCTCCTCTTTTTGGCATTTAACGAGAGCGTAGTGAAAATTTGAAAGATTTTTTAGCTCGGCAAGATCCTTAAATCTCATCGTAGCAGCCGCGCTTCCCGTAAAGTCCTCAGGCACGCATATCTCGATGCCGCCGCTAAAATTTCGCCCTAGAAACGCCGCCTCCATATCAAAAAGCTCGTCGTCACTCTCTGCAATAAAGGCCTGAGAGCTCGCGCCAAAAGGAACGACGCGAAAATTTTTATTTATGAAAACGGGCTCAAAATGCCCTAAATTTCGCGTATCGCCAAGCTTAAAAGAAAAGCCCGCTCGGATCAGATACTTTAAGAGCCCACACAGGTAGTGCGTGAAAACTTTAGGAAAATTTAAGCTTGGATAGTAAACGCCCTCGCAAACGACGCTAGAGGCAAACAGCGAGCCGCCCTGCGAGCAAACCGCGTCTACGTCGCTAAAAACGGTGTCGTATAGTGGCGCGATCTTGGATAAAATTTTAAGATCGCCCGTAAAAAACAGATCGCCGGCGCCCGCTTTCATTATCTTTATAAAAAGCCGTGTCGCATCCTCAGGCAGCAAGCTAGCCGCGTTGCCTGCGACATTTTTGCCTAGGCTCATGCGCGCGAGTAAGGCTTTTTGTACGGGATTAACGGAGCAAAATTTGAGATTTTTATAACTAGCCTCAAAGCGCATTAGTCGCATCAGCGCGGCGCTCAGACTATCGACCTTGATAAAGGCTACCTCGGGATCGATGACCTCGCATCTTTGCTCGACGAGTACGGCATAGGCGCCGTTTGCGACCGCCGCGGCTATCTCGTCCGCGCCTGCGCCAAGCCCGATGTAGGCGTAGCCCTGACGCACGTTTTTACTCTCAAACGCAAAGCCCTCCACGGCGCTGACGCTTGGTTTATTTAGCGCTTCGCCGTTGATGAGGCGCCTTAGGTTTTCGATATTCACGCGGTTTTAGCCTATTTCCGAGCCGTTTTTGACCGCAGCCATCGGTGCGATGAGGCACAGCGACCCATCCTCGGCGCTAAGGATCATACCCTCTGATATGTGACCGAAAATTTTAGCGGGTTTTAGGTTTGCCAGCACGCAGACCTGCTTGCCGACGAGGTCCGCCGGAGCGTAAAATTTGGCTATGCCCGATAAAATTTGACGCGGTTGCTTTTCGCCCAGATCAATCTTAAATTTAAGCAACTTCTCGCTACCTTCGATATTTGAGCACTCAAGCACCGTGCCTACTTTTATGACGCATTTTTTAAAGTCGTCGATTTTTATTTTCGCGTCCGATTTTTCTTGCGGCGCAGCGGCGGTTTTGGCAGGTTCGCTCACGCTTGGCACTGCAGTCGCCATCAGCTCTTTTTCGATTTTTGGGAAAAGCGGCTGCGTTTTTTGCGCTTTAAAGTCCAAAATTTCGTTGTTTAGGATGATCTTTTCATAAGTTGCGGTCGAGATCTCAAAGCCTAGCGTTTGCGCGATCTTTTCGCAGGTTCTTGGCATCGCAGGGCTTAGCAGGACGGCCACGCGAGCTAGCAGGTTTGCACACAGAGACACGAGCGCGTTTGCTTCGTCTTTTTTGCCGTTTTTCATTAGGTTCCACGGCTCAAATTTAGCTATCGACGCGTTTGCGAGCGTTAGCGCCTTAAAGAGCTCCTCAAGATAGCGGTTCGTGGCGAAACTCTCTAAATTTTTGATAGCGTTTTGCAGGTATTCGTTGCCGCTATCTAAAACCTCGCCGTAAAATTTGCGTAAATTTTCGCCCTTTATCTCAAAGTCCGAGTATTTTTCGCTCATGCCCACTATGCGGCTTAAAAGATTACCCAGATCGTTGCTAAGCTCGGAGTTTATGCGCTCGATCATCGCCTTTTGCGAGAAGTCGCCGTCCTGCCCAAACGGCACTTCGCGTAGCATAAAGTAGCGGAAATTTTCCAGCCCGTACGCGTCTGCGACCTCGCTTGGATTGATGACGTTGCCTTTGCTTTTACTCATCTTTTCGCCATCTCTCGTCCACCAGCCGTGAGCTGCGATGCAGCGAGGCAGAGGCAAATCAAGGCTCATCAAAAAAGCCGGCCAGTACACCGCGTGAAAGCGCAAAATATCCTTGCCCACGATATGCGTCGCGCCTTTCCAGTAGTTCATCTTATCATCGCCGCGCGTGTAGCCAAGCGTGCTGAGATAGTTTATGAGCGCGTCCAGCCAGACGTACATCACGTGCCTTGGCTCGTTTAGGCTCGTGGGTAGCTTGATGCCCCACTCAAAGCTCGTGCGAGTGATCGAGAGATCGCGCAGGCCGCCTTTTACGAAGCTCACGACCTCGTTTTTCTTGCCGCGCGGCACGATACAGTCCTCGTTCTCCTCATACCACTTTAGCAGCGCGTCTTGGTATTTTGATAGTTTGAAAAAATAGCTCTCCTCTTTCACCAAATTCGTCGGTCTACCGCAATCAGGACACCTCTCGTCCTCCAAAAGCTGCGTCTGCGTAAAAAAGCTCTCGCAGCTAACACAGTAGTACCCCTCGTACTCGCCCTTGTAGATGTCGCCTTTTTGATACATTTTTTCGAATGCATTTTGCGCGGTAAGCTTGTGATAGTCGTCGGTCGTGCGGATAAAATGATCGTAGCTGATCTCAAATTTATCCCACAGCTCTCTAAATTTCGCGCTTATCTCGTCGGCGTAGGCTTGCGGCGTGTAGCCCTTTTTTGCGGCGGCTTGTTCGATCTTTTGCCCGTGCTCGTCGGTGCCGGTCATAAAGTACGTATCATCGCCCTTTAGCCTCGCAAATCTCGCCATCGTGTCCGCGATCACGGTCGTGTAGGCGTGTCCGATGTGCGGCACGTCGTTTACGTAATAAATCGGAGTCGTAATATAAGTCGTATTCATATCTTTCCTTTTTAAATTTAAAAATCAAATCCGCCGCCGTCGCCTTTAGACATCGAGCTATATACGGCATCTACGTAGTTTTTGCGGGTTTTACACTCAAACATCGCCTCGCAGGCAAAGCACGAGCTTAGACCTTTTTCGCGCTGACAGGCTTGTAAAATTTCTCTTTGGCGATCAAGCTCCAGCTCAAATTCGTCTTTTTGAGTTACGTCCGCTGCGTGCTCGCTCATTTCGCGCTTCCGTAAAATTTATGCAGTAAATTTATCTCGTCTTTGGAGCCGAAAAAGCAAGGCGTGGTTTGATGGATTTTTTCCACTTTCATATCAAAAAGCGTCGCCGAGTGTCCGTCGCTAGTCGCACCGCCCGCGCGCTCGTAGATGAAGGCAAACGGCAGCACCTCAAATAGCGCTCTTAGCTTGCCCTTTGGCGCGTCGCTCGTGGCAGGATAGCTAAACAGCCCGCCGCCTTTTAGTAAAATTTGATGCAGGTCGCTCACCATGGCGCCCGAGTATCTGAGGCGATACCCCTGTAAAAACAGCTCGCGGATAAATTTAGCGTGAGTTTCGCTCCAGCCCTTTTGCGTAGCACCCGTGGCGTTTAACTTGCCTTTTTGCGTGAGTACTAGATTTTTGATAAATTTAAACTCGCCGTCCCTGCCCAGGCGGTAAAGTGCCGGAGCCGTCCCCTCCTCGCAAAGCACGAGCTCGAGGCGCGGGCCGTAGATGATATAGGCGGCGGCTTTGAGATTTTGCGGCGTTAGCTCGTTTTCGTAAATGCCGAAAATCGAGCCGATAGAAAAATTTACGTCCACTAGGCTAGAGCCGTCTAGCGGATCGTAGGCGACGATAAATTTCGCGTCCTCGTTTAGAGCTAGCATATCCTCTTTTTCTTCGCTAACGAGAGCTTTTACGCAGGCTAAATCCGCAAACTCGGCCGTGATGATTTCGTCGCTTCTCACGTCTAGCTTTAGCTGCGTATCGCCCGTTGCGTTAGCGTGGCCCGTATAGCCCAGATCGGCATACTTTATCTCCTCGCCGATTTTTACGGCGATCTTTTTAATCGTTTCAAAAATTTCGTTCATTTTAAAACCTTTGCGTTTTTTAGTATCCACTCGCAGATAGCCTGCGTGTCGTCTAGATCGAAGTTTGGCTTATCGATCTCGTAGTCTTTTTTATAGCTTGCGATCGCGTTTGAAAAGCTAAGATAATCCTCGTTTATCTCATCCTTAAACACGCTAATGCGCGGTAGCGGCAGGGTCTTTAGCCCCTCTACCAGCAGCAAATCAAACTCTCCAGCCATCACTACGACGTCCTCCACGCTCTTGCTCTCTTGTGAGAAAAAGGTCGTGCGCGTCGGACTCATGACCGCTACCTCGGCGCCTATTTGGCTAAATTTATAGCTATCCTTGCCCTCGACGTCAAATCTCGCCTTGTCGCCCGGGTCGTGCTTGATGATCACGACTTTTAGCCCGTCATCTATAAATTTTTTGGCGACTTTCAAAATAAGCGTGGTTTTACCGCTGTTTGAAGGCCCCGAAAAAGCCATTGCCGCTTTCTTCATTTTTCTCCGAATTTCCAAAATTTACGCCGATTATAGCAAATTTAGGCTTTTTAAAAGCAAAATTTATCTAAAATAGCACCAAATTTAAAGAGGTTTTAAAATGAAAAAGAGCGTATTTTTCTTAAGTTTTATTTTGGCGTTAGTCGGTTGCGCGGATAAAAAGTATATCCACGAACCGCTAAAAAACGAGCTTTTAGCTTATACGAGCAAGTCTGAGATCATAGATGAAAAGACTAATATCCTAATCGTCGCGACCTATCTAAATCCGATCTATAGCGAGCTGATTGACGAGCAAAAAAGAGAGAAATTCGTCGTGGCCGTGCATCCCAAAGAGGTTAAAATTTTAGAGGAGAGCTTTGCGGCAAACGGTTTGCAACAAGGCATCCTAGTTAGACGCCTAGCCGCAAACGATCCGCTTTTGCAAAAAGTAAGCTTTGAGGTTCCGTGGGCGCAGTATTTTGAGGTCAGCACCCCAGAGGTCAAAAGCGATAAAATCAACCTTACTTTCGAAATTTATCCGTCAAAGAAGGCGTCTTTAAGCTTTCAAAAAGTGTCGAAATCGATGTACTGGAACGGAGAAGCCTTAGGTAAATAACATAGTTTGCGAGTACCTTTTTGCCGTAGTCGCGACTCTCGGCAAAGGGTACTAGCTCCATAGATAAAAACGGCTCATACTCACCTTCGTTAAAAAGGTCGCCTCGCTGAAGCATCTTCTTAGTAAAGCCGATACCGCCGTTATACGCGTAAGCTACAAAGAGCGGGTGATAGAGGTACTTCTCCAAATAATTTAGATGATGATCCGCAAATTTTAACGCAAGGCGCGGATCAAACATATCGTCTTGATCGAAATTTGGGATTTGCAGCTCTTTTTTGCCAATATGGTTAGCCAAAAACGGCATAAACTGCATCATACCAAGCGCATAAGAGGTCGAGATGACGGCCGGGATAAAGCGGCTCTCTTGCCTGCCGATCGCATAAAGAAGCGCTTTTCTAGTCGCGTTTACGTCCTCTAGCTCATCAACAAACGGCATGACGAAGTAACTATCCTTGTAGCCGCTTGCTTTTTCCATCAGGTAGGCATACTGACCTAGCGTCTCTTTGGTGTTAAAAGTTTCAGAATGCTTTGCGGCGTCCTGCGCACTCATCTCTTTTATCATTTTAAAGGTTTTTTGCCACAAAAACGGATCTTTTATGTCGTAGTCCGCTACCTTTTCTTTCGTAGGCGTCGGCGTGACGATGTTTACGGCCGGACTTGCTCCCGTTAGCTCGTTTGCATAGAGCGTATAGATATTTACGTCGCGGCTTTGATTTAGCTTCTCAAGATAGCTTCTGTCCTTGCTCAGCAGATATAGCCAAAACACTGCGTTATCCTTGCGATCTTGCCTCTCAAATGCCGCCTCGGCTCTAGCAAAAAACCTCGCCGCGTCTTTTGGAGAATTTAACAAAACCGCATTAATGCCGAGCATAAAGGCGTCCTTGCCGGCAAGCTCGGTTTCCTTTATAGCGAGAAAATTTTGCCTAAATTTGGCCGATTTCTTATCGATTATCAAATCGTTTGCTAGAGCGTGAAACTCCTTTTTCGTCGCGAGCAAATTTATAAAATTTGCGTCAAATGCCTTATCAAATTTATCCTTGTGCGAGGACTGGTTAAAATAAACCAAAAACGCGTCCGTATCGTTAAATTTGGCAAATTCATCCTCTGGATGCTTTTCGTTTAGGGCGCTAAGGCGACGATAAAGAAGCGGGTCGGAGTTTTTAAATTTATCCGCCAGCTTTTGCCTCGTTTCCTTTTTTAGCTTCATCATAAAAGGCACTCTAAGGCGCTGTTTTTGGCAGGTTACGTTTGCATCCAGGATATTTTTTGCGCTTACGCCGTCGCACTCGCTTTTTACTTTTTTGAGCGGCAAAATTTCGGCCAGTTTCTTTGCTAGTACGCCCGCTCGGCGAAAGACGTCTTTGTTTAAAATCTGCGCCTGCTCCTTAGTGAAGTCCCCTTCGGTTAAAAGACGGTAAAAATAATAATCCTTAGCAAGCCCCTTAGGCTCGTCTTTTATCTCCTCAAAACTCTTAACTCCGCCAAACGCCGCCGCCGCAAAAATCGCGGGCAGGATAAATTTAAGCAGCGTACGCAAACATAAGCCTTACGAAAAATTTATCTATAAACTGAAGCGACAAAAGCACGATAATAGGCGCCAGATCTATACCGCCAAAAACCGTCGGTATCACGCGGCGGATAGCGCCGTAAACGGGCTCGGTGAGGCGGTAGAGTAGCTGCACGATAGTATTATAGGGATCGGGGCGCACCCAGCTTATGATCGCTGCGCCTATGATGATCCACGTGTAGGCGCTGATAACGATATGCAGGATACTACCGACTGCTTCTAAAAATACCGAAAATATCATCGTAAAATTTCCTTTAGATACGGTTTGATGAGCGGATATAGCTCGCTAAGCTCGGGGCCGTGCGGGACGCCCGTGAGCAAAATCCTAAGCGGCATAAAAAAGCCTTTACCCTTTAGCCCCGTGGCATCCATGAGAGCTTTTTTTAGCTCGTTAAATTCGCCAAATTCGCTCAAATTTAATGAAGTTGCGGCGGCTTTTATAGCCTCGCAACCCGCCTTAAACTCATCCGGGATAAATTTGGTCGCAAAAATCGCATCGACCTTGGCTTTTATCTCGGTTAGTAGGCTACTTTCTTGCGTGTAAAATCTAGCAAGCGCAGCAAATTCTGGTTTTATACCAATTAGCGCGGCCAGTCTTACATCGCTTGCTCTTTTGATGTGTTCGCGGTTGATGTGCTCAAGCTGCTTGACGTCAAATTTAGCCGGAGAGGCCGAAACCTTCGAGATATCAAACCACTGCGCGGCTTCTTCTATCGTAAAGATTTCAACCGGCGCCTTGTAGCCTAGCGAGACGATGTAGTTTGCGATGGCTTCAGGCATAAAGCCTTGCGAGAGCAGCCATTTTACACTACTTTCGTTCTCGCGTTTGCTCATTTTTTTACCCTCGACGTTTAGGATGATAGGCAGGTGAGCGTAGTTTATCTTTTGCGTATAGCCTAGGCCTTCGCGGATGAGGTCTTGCTTAGGCGTGTTGCTGACGTGATCCTCGCCGCGAATCACGAAGGTAACGCCCTCTAGCATATCATCGACCGCGCAGGCGAAGTTATACGTAGGAGTAAAATCAGCCCGCATAATCACAAAACTATCGACGTTTTCAGGCTCAAAGCTGATCTCGCCCTTTATCGCGTCTTTAAATTTCATCGTGTCTAACGGCTTTTTCATACGCACGACGAAAGGTTTTTGATTATTTAGCACTTCGTTGTCGCTTAGGTGCTCGCACGTCCCGTCGTAGCGGTAGGCTTCGCCTCTAGCCTTGGCGGCTTCTTTTTTGGCCTCCAGCTCGCTTTCGGTGCAAAAGCACGAAAACGCCTTTTTATCTATCAAAAGCTTTGCCGCAAATTCGCGGTGAAATTTCAAATTTTTACTTTGATAATAAAGCGTGTCCCATTTGATCCCGAAAAGCTCCAAAATTTCTAAAATTTCCTTGTCTTTTCCGGGGATGTTGCGCTCCCTGTCGGTATCCTCGATGCGGATGATAAAGCCGCTTTTATCCTGAAGCGAGCATACGTAGTTTAGGATCGCAACCCTTAAATTTCCCAGATGCATATCGCCTGTCGGCGACGGCGCAAAACGATACATTTTTGTTTCCTTATTGATTTTTAGGGGCGATTATAGCATTTTAAGAATTTAACTTGGCTTTTTTATCTTTTGTGAAGCTAAAATAAATATAATTGATATCTAATTTTAAAATGCAAAGGAAAACATGAGTTTCGTTAAGGAATTTAAAGAATTCGCGATGCGCGGCAACGTCATAGATATGGCCGTGGGCGTCGTGATCGGCGGAGCTTTTGGCAAGATCGTTAGCTCGCTAGTGGGCGACGTGATCATGCCTATCGTGGGCGTACTAACTGGCGGCGTAAATTTTACGGATTTAAAATTTACGCTAAAAGACGCAGTCGGCAACACGGCTGCCGTAACCGTAAACTACGGCTCGTTTATACAAACGATGGTCGATTTTACGATTATCGCGTTTTGTATTTTCTGCGTCGTTAAGGCTATAAATTCGCTCAAAAAACCAAAAGTCGAGGAGCCAAAAGTCGAAGAGCCTGCGCCGATACCTGCGGACGTCGCGCTTCTAACCGAGATCAGAGATCTTTTAAAAAATAAATAAGCAAAGCAAATGCTAGAGCAAATCCCGTTTTTTCAGGGGCTAAACGAGGCCGAGTTAAAAAGGCTAGAAGATATCAGCATCCTAAAAAAGTATAAAAAGGGCGAGTTTTTATTTATGGAGGGCGAGGAGTCAAAGTGGCTCCACCTCCTCATAAAAGGCTCTCTCAAGCTCTATAAAATCGGCCCCAAAGGCAAAGAGATTTTTATGCATCAGTTTAACGGGATTAGCTTCGTAGCCGAGCTTGCCAACTTTGAAAATATCAAATTTCCGGCGACGGCGATATTTTTAACAGGCGGCGAAGTGCTAAAAATCGACTACGATAAATTTTACGCCGAGTTTTTATCAAACCCGCGCGTATCGCTACAAATCATCAAATCGCTCTCACAAAAGCTAAAAATCGCAAGCGAGCTGATACATCAAGAACTCGTGCTAAACTCTGAGGCCAAGGTCGCGAGATTTCTCGTTAATCACGCTGATCTTTTTAACGAGCTAAAACACATCAAAATAGCCTCCATCCTAAACATCACTCCAGAGACGTTTTCAAGGATTTTAGCTAAATTTAAAACCCAAAATTTGATCGAACTAGACGCAAACAATAAAATCGTAAATATCGCTATAAACGAGCTTTCGGAGATGTTTGAGGGATAAATTCGGCTTGCCGATTTCGTAAATTTAACTCAAATTTTACTTCGCGACTAATCCGCGAGAATTTTAGAAATTTGATCAAATTTGACGTCATTTAACGCCGAATTTAAACGCGGAATTTTAATTTTTCTTCTTTTGCGCAGCCTCGGTATCTGCTAGCGAGGTAATTTCGTATTTTTGATCGATGTAGCCCATTTCTAGTAGCTTATTAAAGATTTTAGCCGTGAGAGGTCCCGCAGCCAGACCGCCGTGTCCGCCGTGCTCGATAATAACGGTAACAGCATATCTAGGCTCTTCGTACGGCCCGTAGGTCGTGACCCACGCATGCGAGCGGCGCAGATACTCCATATCCTCTTCTTTCATACGCTTTTTTTCCGCCTGCGAGATACCCACGACCTGCGCGGTACCAGTTTTTGCCGCTAGCGTGAGTTTTGCCTCTTTAAAATACTTATGCGCTGTGCCTTTTTTGTGATTTACGACCTCGTACATCGCTCTTTGGATGTACGGCAGCTGCTTTTTCTCAAACGGCGTGAGGATATCATCGGCAGGCTCAAATTTAACCTCTTCGCCGTTTACACTACGTAAAAAATGCGGAACGATATTTTTCCCCGTCGCTAGTATACCTGTATATCGCACCACCTGCATCGGCGTCACGAGGAAGTTGCCCTGTCCGATCGAGGTAATGAGCGTCTCGCCCTGATACCACGGCTGAGCGAACTTTTGCATCTTCCACTCGCGCCCAGGCACGATACCGACAAATTCATTTGGCAGATCCACTCCGCTCTTTTGCCCAAACCCCAGCCGCTCTAAAACCGGCGAGATAGCGTCTATACCGACTTTTAAGCTGCCCTTATAAAAATAATCGTCGCAGCTCTCGCGGATGGCCGAGTTCATATCTATAAAGCCGTGCCCGTAGACGTTCCAGCAGCGAAAATTTCGCCCTCCAAGCTCAAATGAGCCCGAGCAAAAATATCCGTCGGAGCGGTTCATCTTACCGGTATCTAAAAACGACATCGCTACGCCCATTTTTATAACCGAGCCCGGCGGATAAAGGCCGTTTACGAGTTTATTTGTAAACGGATGATCGATACTTTTAACGAGCTCGTCCCACTTAGCCTGCGATAACCCCGTAACAAACGGGTTTAAATCATACTCGGGGAAGCTACCGGCAGCCAGTATCGAGCCGTCTCTCACGTCCATCACGATGATAACGCCCGCGTTATCGCCGAAAATTTCCTCTATGTATTTTTGCATCTCAAGGTCGATCGTGAGCGAGATGTCCGAGCTTTGCGGATAGCTCACCGAGATCTCCTCGACCTCCTGATTTAGCGCGTTTACCTTTACCTTTCGCACGCCCTCTTGACCCTGCAAGACGGAGTTATAAAAGCGCTCCGTGCCACTTCTGCCCGTGTGATTGGTTAGCTTTGCGACGGGATCGGACTCAACGTCTTGCTGATTTGCGCGACCAACGTAGCCAATGATGTGCGAAGCTAGGTTATTGTAGGGATAGTGGCGCTTGGATGCAGGTTTGACCTCCAAATTTTCTCGCAGAGAGAGCTCAGCGATGCGCGGTATCATCTTGTCGTAATCCATAAAATCTATAATCTGAATAAAATCTTGGTTATAAGGCGAGTCAGCCTTGACGTATTCGCGCTTTAATTTCGTGACATTTAAGTCCTCGAATAAATTTTGCAAATTTGCAAGCTCGGCGTCTAAAATTTCCGCCCTCTTGCCGCTTAGATGCGGCTTTAAAGCGACGGAAAAACCAAGGCGATTTACCGCCATCGGACGGCCTTTGGCGTCTAAAATCAGTCCGCGCACAGGGGCTAGATACTGTGTTTTTACCGCATTTTGTTCGGCGATCTCCTCGTAAAAGTCATTTGACTTGACGCTAAGGTAATAAACGCGCACCAGCAAAAGTACCCAGACGCTAAATATGATGCCAAAGACTATGCGCATCCTCATAAGCGCCCCCTAAACAAAACTACCGCCAAAACAGACTCCACGCCGACGTAGATCAAGTACTCGTAGTCAAATTTGAGTATAGGCAAATTTGCTGCGTATGAGATAAAAGAGCTAGTAGCACAAGTCCAAATGTAGCCGCTAGCGACGAATCCCGCCGCCAAAAGCTCTCTTGATTTTAGCGTAACGATGAGCCAGTCGGACATAAAATGATAAAAAAGCATAAACGCAATCACGGTCGAAAACAGCGCAAACCCGTGCGCCTGCTCGGCAAAAGTGAGGTAAAACAGACAAAAATACCACTCCTTGCCAAACTCCTTGAGCGTCTTTTGTTTTTGCAAGGTTAGCATAATCATATAGGTAAAAAATATCCCGATAAGAGGCGGCAGGTACGCAAATACGGTCGTTAGGCTCTGATAAAAAATAAGAAAAGCAACCCAAGCAAGCTGTTTTAAAAATCGCTTCTCCGCGCCCAGTCTTCGCATCGCCGCACTCGTTTGCATTATTATAGGTTTTTAGCTAAATTTATAAATTTGGCCTTGGCGGCGCTTAAATTTGTAAATTTAGTTAGAAAATTTGATGGTAAAAATGCCAAAATTTGCCTGCGGCTTTTTGATTTCATTACAGCCCCAGTGCGTTTAGATATATAAGCTCGTTTGCCTTTTCTACGCCTGTTTTTTTAAGCGCCGAAACAAAATACGCGCCTGGATAGACCTTTAAAACAGCGCTTTTTTGGCTTTGATTTAGCTTGTCTGATTTGGTGAGGAAGTTTAAAATCTTTTGATCGGGGCGCAGGAAGCTTTGCAAATAGTCGTTTACGTCTTTATCTATCTGCATATCAAACTGGCGCGAGTCGATGAGATGCACGAAAAGCTTAATATTGGCTCTAAATTTTAGATATTCGTCGAGGTTTTTTCTCCACTGCGCATGCATGCTTTTGGCAACTTTTGCGTATCCAAAGCCCGGCAAATCAACGAAAGTCAAATTTGCCCTCTCCTCGCTTGGCTCGCCCTGCTCGTTTTTTATGCCGCGCGCATACTCGACCTCGAAAAAATTTATGAGGCGGGTTTTGCCCGGCGTCGAGCTACTCTTGGCCAGGCCTTTTTGATTTACGAGAGCATTTATGAGGCTGCTTTTGCCCACGTTTGAGCGCCCAAGAAAAGCCACTTCGCTAGAGTTTGCAGGCGGAGCTAGCGAGATGTCGGGCGCCGAGATAAGAAATTTTGCGTTTAAAACGCGGATCACTTTTTGTCCTCAACCTGGAATATAAATTTGACTGGCTCTTTTTTGCCGCTGTTTACGTTATACGTGCCGCTATTTTGATTGACCGTGATCTTTTCGCCGTAAACTTTTTTATCAGTCTCTATCTCGTGCAAAAAGCCGTTGCCGTTTATCGTATATAAATTTGGCGTAGGCTCGTAAACAAGCTCGCTACCGCTGCCGTCGTATGTTTTATTTTTGATAAATACTCTAAATTTGGCATTGCCGGAAGCGACATATTTTAGCGGATTTCGCTTTTTGTCGAAATATATCACTACCAAATTTGCAGTGAGCGTATCCTTGCCTTTTTTAATATTTACATTGCCTTTAAATTCGCTTATTTGCTTGCCTTCGTCGGCATAAAACTCATCCGCAGTGATCTCCACCTGCTCTGCTAAAAGCGGTAAAGCGCTAAGTGCCAAAACTAAAGCCACTTTTTTAAAACCAAAATTTATCATTTTCCGTCCTATCTTTTTCTATCTTGCTCTATCAAAGCAAAGGCCTTTTTGATATAAGCTTTTTTTAACTCAAAGTCATAAACCAGGGCTTTGCCGACTATTTTATCTTCATTTTTCGTTAGCGTAAAAGGCGTTTGTGTAGTAGCCACTTTTGTTGCAGTACTATAAATGACCTCGTCTGATAAAAAGGTCAAATTTTCATTATTTGCATAGCGCGCGTTACCCTTAAGTATAATTCGACCGCCGTTATAAAACGCTTTATCGGAGCTCACGTTATGCTCTTTGTTATCTTTAAAAATTTCCGCTCTAAATTTGATAAATTCGTCAAATTCAGAGTATCTATTCCACGTATCGGCTTCATATCTGGCATTTACTACAGTAGCATTCATCTCGTAGTCAGTGACTGCGTTCATCTGCATGTTTGCACTCACTTCGCCGCCCTTTAAGAGCTCGCTATAGTAAGGCTCCTCAATCGCCAAATAAACCATCGCCACGCTAAAAACGCTGACGACTAGGTAAAAAATCCTTATAACCAACGCTTAGCCCACTCTTGCATTAAGCCCTCGCTGCGGATAAGTATCTCTATCATCTCGCGCACCGCACCGTTGCCGCCTTTGTAGTTGAGCCTCGTTCTTACTTCAAGCTCTTTGATCGCGTTTTTTGGCTTAAAGCTCCATCCGACGCTTTTTAATAACTTGTAATCGTTGTAATCATCGCCTATAGCCGCAGCGTTTTCAAACTCCAGCCCTTCAAATTCTAGTATCTTTTTTGCGACTTCAAGCTTATCGCTAACGCCTTGATAGACATGCGTTATCTTTAGATCCTGCGCCCTTTTTTCGACGATAGGCGAGCTTCTGCCAGTGATGATCGCGACTTTTTTACCGAGCTTTAGCCAGCTCTCGATAGCATATCCATCCTTGACGTCAAAAAATTTAAGCTCGTCGCCATTTGGGCTATAGACAATCTTGCCGTCGGTTAGGCAGCCGTCGACGTCTAAAAATATAATCTCTATCATAGCACGCCTTTCGTGCTAGGTACGCCGACTCTAGCGTTTTTGACTAGAGCTCTTCTTAGCGCGACGGCACAGGCTTTAAAACTGGCCTCCAAAATATGGTGAGAGTTTCGTCCGCGGATTTTAGCGATATGCAAGGTGATTGCGGCATTAAATGCTAGGGCTTGGAAAAACTCGTTCACTAACTCTACGTCGAATTCGCCGACTTTGCCATCACTTATGCTTTCGTAGACCAAAAACGGGCGATTTGAAAGATCAAGAGCACAGTTTACCGCCGCCTCGTCCATCACCACCGTCGCCTCACCAAATCTCTCCACGCCGCTAATCGGATAAATTTTCTCGCGCAAAGCTTGCCCAATAACGATACCCACGTCCTCAACGCTGTGATGAAAATCCACGTGCAAATCACCCTTGCAGACAAGCTTCATATCAAAAATCGCGTGCTTACAAAAGGCCTCAAGCATGTGGTCAAAAAATCCTATGCCAGTGCTTATCTCGGATTTGCCACTGCCGTAAATTTCAAGTTCTAGGCTGATATCCGTCTCTTTTGTCTTTCTTTGCATCTTATTCCCTTACGAAAAATGCGCCCGAGATATGCCCTGCGCTTATGAAGTCTTTTGCTTCCTCTTCACTTCTAAAGCCGCTTATAAATACCCTGTAAATTTTACCGCCGTCAAGATCATACGACTTTATAACAGTATCATAGGCGCCGTTGCCGTATTGTCCAGCGTGCTGCCGTTTATGAGCGTTTGCGCCACTTAAATTTTTAAATGCGCCGATTTGCACCATAAAAATACCGCCGACAAAAGACTGTTGTTGCGGTTGCGCTTTAGTTTGAGTGCTCGTTTTTATGGAGCCACTAGGTTGTTTTGAGCTAGGCTGAGAGGATGTTACAACAGCTCCGCCGCCGACGTCGCCATTAAAGCCTACGACCTCTAGTAAAACAGGGGCCGTACCGGCGTTAAATACATCAAGCTTTACCGCGCCGGCTTTTGAAAGGTCGATTACGCGACCTGCCACGAAAGGGCCTCGGTCGTTGATACGCACGACGATACTTTTGCCGTTTTTTATATTCGTCACACGCACCATCGTATTCATCGGCAGCGTCTTATGCGCCGCCGTCATAGCGTGCATGTCGTAAGTCTCGCCGTTTGACGTTTTTTTGCCGTGAAAATCCGGACCATACCAACTGGCTATACCGCTAGCCCTATCACCGACCTTGACTACGGTCGGATAATAGGTTTTTCCGTTTATGGTATACGGGCGCATAGTAGCCTCATGCACACCTTTTGAACTATTTATTTTGCCGCTCTTTTTTGAGCCGCCGCTAGCGGTAATACCGCCGGAAGGCGAGGTCAAGAACGAACAGCCGCTCATAAAAAATACGAAAAATAGACTAAAAAATATAAATTTAGCCCTACTCGGTTGTGGCAAGTTTGGCTCCAATCGAGCTGTTTGAGCTCATAAGAGTATTGGCTTCTTTTAAATCCTCAAGCGCTACATCAAATTTCTGCGAAACTTCTCCAAGCGTATCGCCGCTTTTTACCATATACTCGGCTAGATAGTTTACGTTTTGCTCACTTGGGATAACTAGCTTTTGACTAGGCTTGATCTCGTTTGAAGCAAGTCCGTTGTACTCTTTTATGATTTTATGATTTACGCCGGTTTTTTCCGCTATAGTTAGTAGCGTATCATTCTCTTTGGCAGTATAAATTTCAAATTTTCTATTTTGCGCTACTTCGAAATTGTCGCTAAACATTTTCTTTTTGTTTAATGGAATATAAAGATAATAAGGTTTTTCCGTAGGCGGAGTATAGACGAATTTTAGATGCATATTGTACTCTTTCATCTTTTTTAGACTAAGACCTATGCTGTCTCCTACCTCCATTAGCGTTGTACCACCGGGGACGTCTATCTTTGATAGTTCTATGCCTTTCGTTCCGCTTAGGGCCTGCGTTTTAGCCAGCAAATTTTCCTGCTCTTTTGCTATATGCGCAATGACTAAAATTTTCTTTACAAAATTTTTAGTTTCTTTTGGAATATAGCTTTTTTTATCGTCTAGTAATGTTGCCAGATCGGTAGTTCCGGCTTTTTTAATACCTTCCCTTAATCTAGTGTCGCCGCAGTTGTAAGCCATCATTGCAAGATACCACTTACCAAAGTCATTTTTTAGACTCTGTAGGTATTTTGTAGCTGCAACAGTAGCCGCTATCGGGTCTTTTCGCTCGTCGGTGTATTTATCGACCCTAAGGCCGTAAAGTTTTGCCGTAGACTCCATAAACTGCCAAATTCCGATGGCTTTTTTGCTAGAAACTATGTGATTTGAAAAACCAGATTCCGTCATAGCAAGATACAAAAACGACTCCGGTATACCTGAGTCTTTTATAATCTTTTGAAGCATCGGGATATGTTTATAGCTGCCTTTGACGGTATCTATAAACTCTTTTCTTTTACTATCTTTAATGGAATTTTTTATAGAAGCGTAGTGAGAGCTTTGTAAAAATTTAGCATCTATGTCAAATTCTTTTAATATCATCTTTTGGGTTTGCTCTGCGTCGCTGCTAGCCGCGGTCGCAAAAAGCCACCCCGTACATGCCAAACACAGCATTATTACTCTAAAGATTTTCATTTTTCTCCTTGATTACGTATTAAATTTCGTAAAGATTTTATTTGCATTTTTTGTTGTTATTTCCATTACCTCTTCTTCTTTTAAATTTAAAATCTCAGTCATCTTTGTCGCGACCAATCGCGTAAAAGCGGGCTCATTTCTACGCCCCCTAAATGGCTCAGGCGTTAGATACGGCGCATCGGTTTCAAGCAGCAGCCTATCTATCGGAATTTGGGGTAAAATTTGAACCAAATTCTTTGCGTTTTTAAACGTCAAAACTCCGCCGATGCCAAAATAAAATTTGCCCATTTTAGCAAGCTCTAAAAGCAACGGCGAAGCGTTATAGCAGTGCAAAACCGCAGCAACTAGACTGCTTGCATACTCTTTTAAGATATTAAAACTATCTTCGTTTGCGTCTCTTATATGCAAGATAACGGGTAAATTTAACTCTACGGCCATATCAAGCTGCGCTCTAAATACGCGCTTTTGTTCGGCTTTTTCCGCTTCTTTTTCATTCTCATCCTTGGGCAAGCGGAAATAATCAAGCCCACACTCGCCCACGGCTATACACTTTTCGTCTCGCGCAAATTTACGCAGCACCTCTTCGTCAAATCCCGCCTTCTCATACGGATGAACTCCGACGGCAAAAAATATATTTTCAAATTCGCGGGTTATTTTAGCCGCTTTTGGTAAATCATTAATATCAGCCCCAGGTATCAGTACTCCGCCGATACCGTTTTTACGGGCGTTTTTGATAACTTGCGCAAGATCGCTGTCAAAGCTTTTATCATCCAGATGACAATGCGTGTCTATTATCATCAGGCTATTTCCACCCTATTTCTACCGTTTTGTTTAGCTCTATAAAGAGCCTCGTCGGCAAGCTCCAAAATCTCGTCGGCGTTATAATCGCTTTTACCGAAAGTAACGCCTATGGAAACCGAAATTTTAACCGATTCGTTTTTAATATTTATCGGATTAGCTGCTATTGCGGCTCTTAATCCGACGAAAAATTTAACCGCGTCTTCTTGCGATACGTTTTTTAATAAAACGCAAAATTCTCCGCCGCCGAATCTAGCCGCTATATCGCTACTTTTGGTGTCGTCGATTAATTTTTTAGCCAGTAGTTTCAAAATTTTATCGCCGCTATCTTGTCCGTATTTATCGTTGATATTTTTAAGCCCGTCTACATCGATCACGGCTACGGCGTAAGGCATAGGATTTTCTTCCAAACTAGCCAAGTATCCTTGCATATCGTCGTAAAAATACCTTCTATTAAATAATCCGGTTAGAAAATCTTTATTGGCGAAATTTGCGATTTTATTGATATTTTCCATATTTTCTATAGTATTATTTACGCGGCAAATAAGCTCTTCTTTTAAAAACGGCTTAGCGATAAAATCATTAGCTCCATTTTTCAAAAATACCGCGCCGCTAACGTTTTCGTTCGCGCTAGTCATCATTATAACGCCTAGTTCGTTTTTATCTTTTTGCTCCCTTAGCTCTTTTAAAACCTCCAAACCGTCTTTTACCGGCATACCGTAATCAGAAACCACGAGTTTTATATCGGGATTATCGGCAAAATAATTCATCGCCTCTTCGCCGTGAGCCGCCGTAAATACTTGAAACTGCAAATTCTGCAATATTTTTTTTACGTCGTTTCTAGTCTGCATTACGTCTTCTACTACCATGACTTTATACTGCTTGTTGTTTTTTAGCCTATCTATCATATGAAATATATAATTTACATCGCTCATATTTCCCTTATAGACGTAGTCCACGATGTCCTTGTCCATAAAAGTCTCTCTAGTCTTATCGTCCATACTACCCGTTAAAACTATAATCGGTAAGCCCTTAGACGCTACGAAATCGACCACTTCGCCGTTTGGAGCATCGGGCAAATTTAAATCGAGCAAAGTTATAAAATAATCCTTAGCCTTCGTAAGAAACGCCTGCGCTTCGGCTAAGCTGTGAGCGACGTTCACTTGCATTTCAGTATTATCTTCCATCTTTTTAGCGATTAGCTTTGCTAAGGCTTTGTTGTCTTCTACTATTAAAATTTTACTTTTTTCCATAAATACCCATTTAAAAATTTTCGAGAATATACCATTACTTTTCTTTTTTCAACCTAAATTTTAAGCCAAACTTAAACAACCAAAAGCTGACGGGCGAAATTTAACGCTTCATCGGTAATGCGTTCGCCGCTTATCATTCTGGCTAGTTCGCTCACGCGCTCCTCGTTTTTTAGCTCCCTTACGTTCGAGGTTTCGCCGCGCTTTTCGACTAGAAAATGCGAATCGGCCTTAGAGCTTAGCTGCGGCTGATGCGAGATAGCGAAAATTTGATAAAATTCGGCCAAATTTAGCAGCACGTTTGCGATACTCATCGCTTCTTTTCCACTTAGATTCGCGTCTATTTCATCTAGGATTATGACGCCCTCGCCGCCTCCGGTGATCTTACTTTCGCTCGCGATAAATGCTAGCCTTAGGCGGTTTAGCTCGCCCGAGCTTAGATTTTTTAGCGCCGTGTCGTTTAGGCTCAAATTTACCTCGTCCCTACCTGCGGCGTCTAGGGTTTTGCTATTTATCTTTAATGAAATCTCACTCATATAAAGCTCTTTTAGAAACGAATTTATGAGCGACTCAAGCTCTTTTAAATTTGCTGCGCGAGCCTGGCTGATTTTATCCGCCAGCGCGTTTACCACAGTTTCGTTTTGCTTAAATTTACGCTCCAGCTCGCTTTTTTCAAAGCTTATGTTTTCGTATCTTGCAAGCTCCGCCTTGCGCGTTTTTAGCGTCTCCAAGGCCTCTTCCTCGCCGCCGTAGCGACGCACGAGCGAGTTTATCGCCTCGATGCGGTCTAGCACGCCCTCGATATCCACGTCTTCCAGCTCGTCCATGTTTAGATTTTCGCGCGCTACTCGCAGCTCGTTCATCGCCTCCTCAAAAAAGCTGCTATCGATATCGCTGATGTTTAGCGCATCTACTACGGACTGCTCGAAATTAAAAATTTGCTCCGCCCTATTCCACGCTTCTAAAATTTTATCCTTTTTACTCAGGCGCTTTTTTAGCTCCATTAGCTCGTCAAATTCCCCGATTTTCGGGCTCACGCTTTCTATTTTGTTGATTTCAAAGGAGGCAAATTCCTTTAGCTCCTCCACCCTTTTTTCTTCGTCGATTATTTTTTTCAGCTCGCGCGAAATTTGGCTAAATTCGTCAAATTTGAGCCCAAATTCGCTCAAAATTTCGTTAAATTTAGCGTCTTTTTTCGCCTGCAAGCTATCTAGCAAATTTAAAAATCTCTCGTTTTCAAATTCGTTTATTTCCTTTGCGGATAGGTATTTGACGTGCTCTTTAGCGATGCTGGCTAGATTTTTTTTAGAAACGGCTTGCGAGTTTATAAAGTACCGCGTTGTTTTGTCGCGAAAAAGCTTAAAGGTATTTATCTCCTCGCTCTCAAGGCCGAATTCCTCAAGGTCAAATTTATGCGAGACGTCGGCCTCGATGAGTTTTGCTTCACTGTCCTTTAATCCCAAAACCGCCATTATCGAGCCCATCAGGACCGATTTGCCAGCACCGCTCACGCCCGTAAAGACGCTAAGTCCGCGCCCGAAATTTAACTCGACGTTTTCAAAACTCAAATTTTGCTTTATCAAAATCCGCTCAATCATTATAACCCCAATGCAACTTTTCTTTTAAAATTTGAAAATAATCTCTCCCGACGTGGCGGATTAGCCGCGCCGTGTTCGCGCTTAGCGTCATGCTCACGCTCTCAAGCTCGCCCATTTTGTACCGCTCCTGTCCGTCGATAACCAGCACCGCCGCGCTCGCGGTTTTAAATTTGATCTCAAATCCGCGCGGAAGCACGACCGGGCGCTGCGTGAGCGAGTGCGAGCAAACGGGCGTAACCAAAAACACCTCGCTCAAAGGATAGGTTATCGCTCCGCCAGCGCTCATGTTGTATCCGGTAGAGCCCACGGGCGTAGAGACGATGACGCCGTCGCCAAAATATGCGTTAAAGTATTTTTCGTTCCAAAAAGCCTCCACGTGCGTCATGGAGCCCACCTTTTCGCCCACGATTACAGCGTCGTTAAATGCGATTTTACGTAAAATTTCGCCGCTTTTTTTGTGCAAAAAAACGTCAAGCATAAAAGGGGTCTCGACCTCAAATTTACCAGCAAAAAACTCGGCGAAAAATTTCTCGCATTCATTCATCGTGATATCTGTTAAAAACCCTAGCCTGCCCGCGTGTATGCCGAGCACGAAGGGAGAAATCTCGGCTGCGTTTCTACAAAGCGAGATGATCGTGCCGTCGCCTCCCAGCGAGATCAAAAAGTCGCACTCCTGCGCCAGCTCACAAACCTCAAATCCTTGTAAATTTGTGCCCTCTTTTAAATTTAAATGTTTAGCCGCCGCGTTTTCAAACAAAATTTGAACGCCGTACCTAGCTAAAATCTCGCGCAAGATTCGCGCGTTTTTAACTAAATTTGCATTAATTTTTGCGACTAGGCCGACTTTTTTTACCTTAGCCGGAAGTAATAAATTCTCTTTTTTCATAGAGCGGATTTTATCACATTTTGTTTTAAAAAAGCTGGGAAAAAGCAAATTTCTAGTATAATGGGCGCGTTAAAAACAGCAAAAGGAGTGAAAATGCGTAGCCATTACTGCACTGATTTAAGCAGTGCCGACATAGGCAAAGAAGTTACGCTTTGCGGCTGGGTAAACACCTACCGCGACCACGGCGGCGTTATATTTTTGGACCTGCGCGATCGCACGGGACTGATCCAGATCGTCTGCGATCCGGCAGATAGCAAGGACTCTCACGAGGCTGCATCGCACGTTCGCGACGAGTACGTACTAAGGATAAAAGGCAAGGTCCGCGCTCGCGGCGAAGGCCTGGTAAATCCGCGCCTAAAAACGGGCGAGATCGAAGTAATCGCTAGTGAAGTGATAGTAGAAAACCCGAGCGAGGCGCTACCTTTCGTCATCGGCGACGAGAGCGTAAACGAGGACATCAGACTAAAATACAGATTTTTAGACCTTAGAAACGAAAAACTTCAAAATATCTTTAAAATGCGCTCAAAAGCGGCGATCGCAGCTAGAAACAGCCTAGATAAAATGGGCTTTATCGAGTTTGAAACACCTATTTTAACGCGCGCGACGCCGGAGGGCGCCAGAGACTATCTAGTGCCTAGCCGCGTATATCCAGGCCAGTTTTACGCCCTACCGCAAAGCCCGCAGCTTTTTAAACAGCTTTTGATGTGCTCAGGCTTTGATAAATATTTCCAGATCGCAAAATGTTTCCGCGACGAGGACTTGCGCGCGGATAGACAGCCTGAATTTACGCAGATAGATATCGAGATGAGCTTCATCGAGCAAGAAGACATCCTAAATATGGCTGAAAATATGCTAAAAGACGTATTTGCCGCCTGCGGATACGATATACAAATCCCTTTCCGCCGCATGAGCTACAAAGAGGCGACAGAGAACTACGGCAGCGACAAACCAGATCTGCGCTACGATCTAAAGATGATCGACGTTATCGACATTTTCGCGCGCTCTAGCAATGAAATATTTAGTAAAATCGCAACCGAACCTAAGAAAAACCGCATCAAAGCGCTAAAAGTGCCAAACGGCGATAATATCTTTAGCAAGCGCGAGATGAACCGTTTTGAGGAATTTGTCCGCAAATTCGGCGCTCAGGGCCTTGGCTACTTCCAGATGAAAGAGGACGGGCTAAAAGGACCGCTTTGCAAATTTTTCGAGCAAAGCGACCTCGACGAGATCGTGGCTCGCTGCGAGCTAAAAGTCGGCGACGTCGTATTTTTCGGCGCCGGCAAGAAAAAAGTCGTACTTGACTACATGGGGCGATTTAGGATTTTCCTCGCCGAGCAAATGGGCATCATCGACCAAAACAAAATGGAGTTTTTATGGGTGCTTGACTTTCCGATGTTTGAGCAAAACGACGACGGCAGCTACTCAGCGATGCACCATCCGTTTACCATGCCTAAAAACATCGACGAGCCCGATCTCGAGGACATCCTATCGGTCGCTCACGACGTCGTACTTAACGGCTATGAGCTTGGCGGCGGTAGCGTGAGGATCCACAAAAACGATGTTCAGCAAAAGGTATTTAAGCTGCTTGGTATCGACGAGGCCGAGCAACGCGAGAAATTTGGCTTCTTGCTCGATGCATTAAGCTTTGGCGCGCCTCCGCACGGCGGTATCGCGATCGGCTTTGACAGGCTAAATATGCTAGTAAACAAAACCAGCTCGATCCGCGACGTCATCGCCTTCCCTAAAACTCAGCGCGCTCAGTGCCCGTTAACAAAAGCGCCTAGCGAAGCTAGCGCGGAGCAGTTGAGGGAGCTAGGGTTAAGGCTGCGAGAAAAAGAAAAATAAATATAGGAGCGTCGTCTCGCCGCGCTGTACGTCGTTGGTTTTAAAATTTTACGCTCCGCAGGCTACATGCCTAGCGCACGCTTAAATTTTAAAACCGCCTAGTCTAGCTTCGCGATACTTCCGCTACAAAATTTATTGAATTTTATTTTTTATTTTAAAGAAAAGGCGAAGTATTTTTCGCTTAGACGAGGCGGATTTTAAATTTTAAGCGCAGATAGAACACGTAGTTCATCGAGCTTAAAATTTAAAATCGAGCGAAGTATAAGTAGAAAAAGGCAAGCCGTTTAAAGGAAAATTTATGAAAAAACTATTTTTAATCATCGGCGCTCCAGGCTCCGGCAAAACCACCGACGCATCGCTAATCGCGCAAGAGGACGCCAAATTTGCGCACTTCTCAACGGGCGATCTGCTCCGTGCAGAGGTTGCCAGCGGCTCAGAGCTAGGCAAGCTAATCGACGGTTTCATCTCAAAGGGCAATCTAGTCCCGCTTGACGTCGTCGTAAACGCGATCGTCTCAGCAATCAAAAGCTCGGACAAATCAAACGTCATCATCGACGGCTATCCGCGTAGCGTCGAGCAGATGACCGAGCTAGACAAGGTGCTAGCCGCGCAAAACGAGATCGCGCTAAAAGGCGTGATCGAAGTGGACGTTAGCGAAGCCGTCGCACGCGAGAGAGTGCTCGGACGAGCGCGCGGAGCCGACGACAACAACGAGGTTTTCAACAACCGCATGAAGGTTTATCTAGAACCGATCGAGGCTATACGCAAATTTTACAAAGAAAAAGGCTTGCTTCACGTCGTAAACGGCGAGCGTGCGATCGAGCCTATCGTGGCCGACGTCAAAGCTCTCGTAAATAGCCTATAAACATTAAATTTAGAGCCTCAAGTCAGGCTCTAAATTTAAGCTTCCCATAAATACAAATTAACAAATAATTCACGAAATATCATTAAAATCCGCACTATGATTTCACGAAAATCACATCAAATTTTAAAGGATACATAATGTTTAAAAAAATAGTTTTATCAGCGGCTCTTGCTAGCGCGATGTTTGCAGCAGGCGGATTCACTGGCTCAAGTGCGCAAGGCACGACAAATCAAGGCGGCTTCGTCGGTAAAGGCGCTTTGAGCGCAAGCACGGTAAAACAAGCCCTAGCGCTACCGGATGATGCTCGCGTCGTGCTTGAGGGCAAGATCGTATCCGAGTTTCGCCCTGAGCACTATCAATTCGTCGATAAAAACGGCGACACCATCGAAGTCGAGATCGATCACAAAGACTGGAGAGGCGTAACCGTCGATGAAAATACTCCTGTGCGCATCTACGGTGAGGTCGATAAGGACTTTATGAAAACCTCTATCGACGTAAAAACTATCGAAATAATCAAATAATTTTAGGGCGGTTCGCCGCCTTAAAATTTCCCCAAATTTTAATTCCCTCAAAATTTACAAATTTTACTTTTTAGCATCAAATTTACCGCCGTAATGCCAGCCAAATTTTGGCCTACTTCAACTTCCGTTTTACTCCAAATTTAGCCGAGATTTTATATAATCTCTTACTCAAATTTCAAGGCAAGTATCTCAAAGCGTTTTGCTACAGAACGCCGCGTGATAGGAGCTTTACAAAGGATAAAAATGGACGTTTCAAAAATCAAAGCAGGCTCAAACCCGGACAAAATCAACGCCGTGATCGAGATCCCGTACGGCTCGAACATAAAATACGAAATCGAAAAAGATAGCGGCGCGGTCGTAGTCGATCGCGTGCTCTACTCGGCGATGTTCTACCCGGCAAACTACGGCTTCGT
>CAUSAR010000018.1:0-31276 GCA_963529735.1 uncultured Campylobacter sp. | reverse complement strand
TGGAAAAAGAGCGGCCACTACGCAAACTATAAAGAAAATATGTACTTTACGACGATCGACGAGGCCGAATACGGCATAAAACCGATGAACTGCGTCGGCCACATCAAGGTCTATCAGTCAGACATCCGCTCATACCGCGATTTGCCGCTTAAATTTTTCGAATACGGCGTCGTGCATCGCCACGAAAAAAGCGGCGTTTTACACGGACTTTTTAGAGTGCGCGAATTTGCCCAGGACGACTCGCACATCTTTTGTATGCCGAGCCAAATCAAAGAAAATATCCTAGAAATTTTAAAATTTGCCGGCAAAATAATGGAAAATTTCGGCTTCCACTACGAGATGGAGATTTCGACCAAGCCTGCAAAAGCTATCGGCGGGGACGAAATTTGGGAAACAGCAACGAAAGCCCTAAAAGAAGCGCTTGACGAAAACGGCTTTAAATACGGTATCGACGAGGGCGGCGGCGCATTCTACGGTCCAAAAATCGACATAAAAATCACCGATGCCTTGAAGCGAAAATGGCAGTGCGGCACGATTCAGGTGGATTTTAACCTACCTGAGCGCTTCGATCTTGGCTACATCGACGCAAATAACGAGCGCCAACAGCCCGTCATGCTTCACCGCGCGCTACTGGGAAGCTTTGAGAGGTTTATCGGCATCTTGATCGAGCACACGGGCGGCGAGCTACCGTTTTTCGTAGCACCTACGCAAGTAGTCATCGTGCCGATTGGCGATGCGCACCTAGACTACGCTAAAATCGTCGCCAAAGAGCTACGCAAAATCGGCGTAGATAGCGAGATCGCGAGCAAAAACGAGAGCCTAAACAAACGCATCCGCACCGCTGAAAAACAACGCGTGCCGATGATAGCCGTACTTGGCGACAACGAAGTGGCAAATAGCGCCATCGCTCTGCGCGACCGCACGACCAGGGAGCAAAAAGATATGAAACTGGATGAATTCGTCGAACTGCTAAAATCAAAACTTGCTGAGGTTACTTTTTGAAGCCGGAGCGAAAATCCGCTAAATTTGAGCTAGGCGCGACTTTATGCTGAGCCTGGCTCTTACCAAAATCTGCAAAAATTGTCACGTTGCAATAAATTTCTACGAAAAATACAATAAAAACACAATATTTTTGGATATAATCAACAAATTTCAACTTAAAGGAAAAAACTAATTGGCTAAAGAAAACGAAGTGTTGCTCAACGAAGATATCAGAGCGAGCGAAGTGAGATGCGTGGGAGACGACGGCACCGCATACGGCGTCATCCCAAGAGTAGAGGCCTTGAAAATAGCCGAGAAAATGGGGCTTGATCTAGTGCTAATCGCGCCTGATGCAAAACCTCCTGTTTGCAAAATAATGGACTACGGCAAATTCCGCTACCAACAGGAAAAAAAGCAAAAAGAGGCCAAGAAAAAGCAAAAAACGATCGAAGTAAAAGAGATCAAACTCTCCGTCAAAATCGCTCAAAACGACATCAACTACAAAGTCAAGCACGCGCTTGAGTTCTTAGAAGACGGCAAACACGTCAAATTTCGCGTATTTCTAAAAGGTCGCGAGATGAGCAATCCAGAAGCCGGCGTCGCGATGTTACAAAAAGTCTGGGAGATGGTAAAAGACGTCTCCGACCGCGATAAAGAGCCGCTGCTAGAAGGCCGCTACGTCAATATGCTGGTAACGCCAAAGAGATAAAAATTCATAAATTTGGGCGATTTCCCGCCCAAATTTATCCCAAAATTCCATCAAAGGAAATTTATGACTGCACAAGAGCTAGGAAAAGAACTGGCAAATATGTATTTTACGGCAAAAGACGGCGAAAGAGTAGCCATGATACATTTGTTTGGTATAAGATTTAGCAAACAAATATTATCAAATAAAATAAGTGCAAATGAAATCATAAAGTATGCAAAATCTCCGGATGGCTCCATAGTGAATAAATCATATTTTGCAGAGATAAATAAGGGCGTAAAGCTAGCAAAATATGTTGAAGAAAAGATAGATTAAAACGAATATGCAAAAAGCAAATTCGCGCAAGTCAAATCGCTACACAAACGATCAGATCAAAGAAATTTTAAAAATACGTATCGAGCTAGCAAAAGAACTGATCTCCTGCGAAATAGCGGAGCGAGAAACGCTAAAAATCATCCCGACCTACCCCATTCACAATCTAAACTAT
The DNA here is from genome assembly GCA_963529735.1 of uncultured Campylobacter sp. GTDB lineage: Bacteria > Campylobacterota > Campylobacteria > Campylobacterales > Campylobacteraceae > Campylobacter_A. Next base: position 29,102 of record CAUSAR010000018.1, on the reverse strand, counting down.
AACGCCAAGCGAATGCAAAAAACTCTTGTTGGCATAGGCGAATACGGCTTTGGTTACCCTGCTAACTGGGCGCAAGCGCTGCTTGAAATGACGAGCGGCGAAGAGCGAGCGCAAATTTTTAAAGCCCTAAAAGAACAACAGCGACTATATCTCGAAAAAGACGGTAAAAATAACAAAAAGCTAGAAAAAGTCCTTCAAGTCGCCAAGCAAAATTTAACCTAGTAAAAGCCCAAAGGCTCGGTAAATTTAAACCCTCAAATATAAAATTTGCAAGTTGGCGCACAAAATGGCGCCAAAAAAGTAAATTTGATAAATTTGAGCTAAAATCGCTAAAGAATAAATTTAGTATGCGAGCCGCCCAAGGCCAAATTTCACGTCCAAAGCGGCCGCATACTTAAAGCTAGTGCCTAGAACAAGCCGCAATTATTTGCCGACCTTTTTGCAGCACTCTCTCATGAGGCCACCGCTCTTTTTGCAGCATTGCGCGTAGGCTTGCTTTGAGAGAGCGTCATTTTTTTTCACTCTCTGAGGACCCGCACCGCCCTTGCCGTACTCGTATATCACGCCAAGCTCTTTGCAAGAGCCCGCTTCGTTATCATTATAGTTATAACAAGCTGCCGTGAAATACTGCACCGCGTTAGCCCACTCTCCTCTGGATACGGCTCTCAATCCATCGCCGTACTCTTGGCCGCCTTGTGCCGAAGACAATGCCAAACAAGTCAAAAAGATTGAGAAAATCAACTTTTTCATGACGACTCCTTTGTGTGGATTTATAAAGCGATTATACTACAAAAACGCTTTAATGTTTAGAAAATATTTATGCTATATCGTGATTAAATTTACGTAAAATTTTATCATTGCATTCAAATTTGAGCCGCGAGCTACAAAGCCATCCAAATTTCAAAATTACCAAATTTTGCGGTTTAAATTTAACTCTTTTACTATCTGAGTAAAGCTTGCTATCTCGCTCTCGTAAAGCGCTATGGTTTCGTTTTTTATTAGAGACTTGCGGATATTTGGCTCAAAGTCGTCGCGCCAAGTCTCTACGGCGATAAAGATTTGATTATCCTTAAAAACGGCGTTTACGGGCGCATCTAGCCTGAGGCAAAGCAGAGTAAATCTTTCCATCAGCGCCGGACTAAGCGCGTATCTGGCGCCGATCTGATCGGTCGTATAGACGTCAAATATCTCCTCAAATCTCGCGTCGTCCATATTTGCCTTCTGCCCATAAACCGCTAAATTTCGCGAATTTACGTGCGCGATTTGCGTTATGGAGCTTAGCTTTTTATTAAAATCCGCCTTAAAAATCACGCCTTGAAACTGCACGACCGTCTCGGTGCCGTTTTTCTTTTTCACCTTTTTGGCTGCGTAAAAGTCGCTAAATTTGACGCTAACGCCATCTATATCGCCCTCAACGAGATCCTCGCTATGCCACTCATCGACTCTGCAATCGTAAATCGTAAAAAAATCATCAAGCCCCAGCCCACGGTCTTTGTTGTAGCTAAGATCGTGCTTTTTTACGATATTTTCTATGATTTGTCGTTTGAAATTTGCCCTAAATTCTCGCCTTTTAGACGCAGTCAAAAGGCCAGTCGTCGCAGCATATGAGATCGCGCCCAGCGTCACGCCAAAAATCGCATCTAAAAAATACGCCGCAGCTGCGCCTATGCAAACGCCCACCGCAAGGGCGATAAGAGTTGCCTTTTTGACGGCGGCTACTAAATTTACGCGCTCGTTTTCTAGCTCGCCCAGCTCGGCGGTAATCTCACTAGAGACGAAATTTTGAGCATTTTCATTTGGAGTTTCCGCCGGTTTTGCATAAAAATTTGCTATAAATCCGTAAATCAAAGGAGTGACAAAAAGAATAGCCACGGCGCCGATAAAAAGATAGCTAAACGGCTCATAAAGCCCGCCGTTTAGGAGCGCGCTTGATAGCGCAAAAAGGGCTGGCACGGCGGTCAGGGCGGCAGCTACGCGCATGAGTTTTTTGAGCGCGTTGGCGCGTTTTGCCTTGGCGTAGAGCTCGTCCGTATCCACCATCTTTTCTCCTAATTTTGCCTAAACTCGCGAGCTAGCTCTAGGCTCGCCTCGATCTCGGCGCGTTTTGCCATCACGCTTTCGATGTTTGCGCTCAAATTTAACCCGTTTTCGTCGCCGAATTTCTTTAGCTCGCGCCAAATTTCTTTGATGATCTCGCAACTTTGCGCCAGATAGTCCTCGCTAGCGTTTAGACGCGCCTCGACTGCGCTTGGCACGCTAACGCCCAGCCATTTGGTAAACTCTAGCGTTTTTGGGTTGCCCGCCGTTGAAAACGTAAGAAATATCGGCTCGGTTATCTTGGCGGCTGCGCAGTCCTCTAAAAATTTACGCGTCATATCCGCGTCAAAAATGGCCTGCGAGATGAAAAATTTAGCCCCGAGGCGGATTTTTTCCAGCATTCGCTGCGGTTCGTCGCCCTTTTTAGCGTGACGCTCGGCGATACACACTCCGCCGACGGCTAAATTTTCAAATTCGCCAGCGATCTCGTACGCGCGAGCCAAATTTAGCCGCACTTTTTGCGTGCTAGACGTAGCTCCAACTAGCACATTTAGATTTGAGCTTTGTTCGGCTAGTGCCGCGCGAAATGCGTCCTCGTCGTAGCCGCTAGCCACGCGGTAAAAAATGCTCGGCGTCGCGACGTTTAGGTAATCGCGGTAGTAAATTTCCGGGCTTAGCGTGCCGCTGAACTCAAAAGTCCGCTCACTTTCGTTTCTCTCGCTCTCGTCTTGCACCTCGTAAAGTACGAGGCCGTCGGCGTTTATGCTCTCTATCCTACTCGTCCAGCGATCCGAGATGTCGCGCAGCTTAGCCTCGTCAAATTCGGCCTTGGGCGGCGTTAGTCCGTAGAGTACGAGCCCCTTTTCTTTGTTTAAAATTTTTTCTTTTAGCATGAAATTTCCAAATTTAAAATGTAGAAAACCGCGCCGTTTGCGGTTAAATTTACGCTGCTACGGCGTGTGCGCAGGATAAATTATTCGCCGCGATCGACAAATTTGCTCCGCGTCAAATTTGAGCGAGTTTTAAAAATCATCGCCCAAAATTTAGCGGACAAAAGCCGCTTCGGCCGTAAATTTAAACGGCAAAGCGGCAAATTTAGCCGAGTCGCAAGCGGTCGAAATTATGAATTTCTTACGATCTTGACAGCTTCGACCATATTTTTTAGGCTCGGCTCGACCTCTTCCCATTTGCGCGTTTTTAGGCCGCAGTCGGGGTTGATCCAGAGCTGTTCTTTTGGCAGAACCTCGAGCAGCGCGCGGATCTGGCGCACGATCTCGTCGGTGCTAGGAACCCGCGGGCTGTGGATGTCGTAGACGCCTGGGCCTACTTCTTGTTTGTAGCCGACGGATTTAAAGATCTTTAGTAGTTCGTTGCCGCTGCGAGCGGTCTCGATGCTGATGACGTCGGCGTCCATCGCCTCGATGGTCTTAATAATGTCGTTAAACTCGGAGTAGCACATATGTGTGTGGATCTGCGTTTTAGGCTCGGCCGAGCTAACGGAGAGTTTAAAGCAATCAACCGCAAATTTCTCGTACGCAGGGATGTTTTCGGCGCGTAGCGGATAGCCCTCTTTAAACGCAGCTTCGTCCACTTGGATGATGCGGATGCCGACATTTTGCAGGTCTGCGATCTCGTCAAATATGCAAAGCGCAAGCTGCTTAGCCACCTCGCTGCGAGGTAGGTCGTCGCGCACAAAGCTCCAGTTTAGCATGGTTACAGGACCCGTTAGCATGCCCTTCATTATGCGGCTAGTGCGACTTTGGGCGTATTTCATCCACTCGACCGTCATCGCTTTTGGGCGGCTCACGTCGCCGAAAAGTAGAGGCGGTTTCACGCAGCGACTGCCGTAGCTTTGCACCCAGCCGTTCTCGCTAAATGCATACCCCTCGATCTGCTCGCCGAAATACTCGACCATGTCGTTACGCTCAGGCTCGCCGTGGACTAGCACGTCTAGGCCGATATCTTCTTGAAATTTGACGCAGTCGTCGATGTATTTTTTGATACCTGCTTCGTATGCGCTCGCGTCGATCTCGCCTTTTTTGAAGTTTTGGCGAAGCACTCTTAGCTCGACGGTTTGCGGGAAGCTGCCTATCGTCGTAGTCGGTAGGATGCCGTAGTTTAGGCTTTCGCGTTGGATTTTGATGCGATCTTCAAATTTATCTTCACGCTCAAATTTGACTAGATTTTTCACGCGGTTTTGCACGCTTGACGAGTGGATCAAATTTGACGTCGCACGCGTTTTAACCGCAGCTTTGTTCTCTTCGTAAATTTTACTCTCCGCCGCATTTAGCGCTACGCCGTTAGCTAGTTTGGTTATGATTTTTATCTCGTCTAGTTTTTCTACGGCAAAGCTCAGCCAGCTTTTGACCTCTGAGTTTAGTTTTTCTTCGTATTTTAGGGTATAAGGCACGTGAAGCAGCGAGCAGCTAGGTCCGACGTAGAAATCTTTGTCACCGATTTTTTCGCCGATCTCGCGGACCAAATTTACCTTTTCGTCGATGTTGCTTTTCCAGATATTTCTTCCGTCGATGACGCCTGCAAATAGCGTTAAGTGGCTATTTTTGATAGCTTCAAGCGCTTCGAAATTTCTTTTTCCGTGAACGAAATCAAGTCCGATACCGTAAATTTTAGTTTTAGCTACCTCAGCGACCGCTTTTAGCGCGTGTTCGAAATACGTCATAAATACGATTTTTACGTTGCCGGCGGCTTCGGCTAGTTCGTTATACACCTTACCGATGACGCTAAGCAGGATATCTTCGTTTTTATCGGTCGCGAAAATCGGCTCGTCAAACTGCACTAAAACCTCATCGTCAAGCGTCGAAAGTAGCTCAAGTAGCTTTTTGTATTCGGCGACTAGAGCGTTTAGGTTTTTAAACGGGCAGCTGCCGTCGGTGGTCTTTGAAAGCGCCAAAAACGTGATAGGTCCGATCAAATTTACCTTGCCTTTTACGCCCGCAGCCTTTGCCTCTTCGTATTCGGCAAGGATTTTTGACGCGTCTAGCTTAAACGACGTCTGGGCGCTAAGCTCAGGCACGATGTAGTGGTAATTTGTGTTAAACCACTTCGTCATCTCCATCGCTACGCCGGTTTTGTTGCCGCGCGCGCAGGCAAAATATTGCTCTCGTCCGCTCAAATTTGCAAATCTAGGCGGTACGGCGCCAAATGCGACGATGCTATCAAGCATAAGATCGTAAAATGAAAAATCATTTACGCTGATGGCCGAGATTTCGGCGTCTTTTTGGTATTGCCAGTGTCTGTTTTTTAGCGTTTTAGCGACGCTTAGCAAATTCTCCTCGCTAAAGCCCTCTTTGCCGGCCCAAAGGCCCTCAAGCGCGCGTTTTAGCTCTCTTTTTTCTCCGATTCGCGGGAAACCCGTAACATAACTTTTGATCATTTTGATTCCTTTAAATTTTGATTTTTTATTTTTAAATTTTAAGCTCATTCAAAGTCGCTCAAAAGAGCGGGCTTAGAAACGGCGGGTGGCAACCCGATTTTCTCAAACTAAAATAAAATTTATAAAAAACTCTACTAAACAAATTTCGCCCGAATTTCAAGCATTGCCTCGCTTTATTTTTAAAAATGCAGTTGCAATGCATCGGACGCGGCGATAGAAATAAATTTATATTAATGTTTAAAAACGTGAAATTATTTAAAAATTTGGCTGTTTTTTTAAAGTCGTTTGCAGTTTTTTTGCTAAGATTAAAGAGTCTCAGGCATGGGGCAAGGCATTAAGCTCATCCTTTTGGGGTCAAATTTGAGCCGTATTATAAAGATTTTTAAAAAATAAATCAAGAAGTTTTTATCAAATTTGGGCTAATTTGAGGCAGGCTGCAGCCCGCCTCTTAAATTTGCCTAGTCTTTTTTGCCTTTGTTTAGCGATTTTAGCTTGGCATCGGTGTCATCAGTTAGCATCGTGAAGATTTCGTTCGTCAAATTTTGCGTTAAAGCTTTGGCTTCTTTCATCATATTTGTCGAAAATTCGTTTAGCAGCTTGTTTGCTTTGGCTTTGTCTTTTTTGTAGAGTTTGACGTATTCGTCTTCAAATTTGGCCTGCTTGACTGCGAGCGCGTCCTCAAACTCCTTGTAGGCCTTTTTTACGACCGGCGAATACTTATCGTAGTCCATCATCACGAGAGTTTGGAGCTTTCTATACGTCCAATAAATCGACTCGTCGTCGGCCTTATACGAGCCTTTATCGTAGCCGTCGATAAATTTGTCGAGGCCATAGTAATACGGCAAATAAACGCCAAGCTCCGACATACCAAGCGCCACGTAGGTCACTCTACCGATTTCTTGCGGTAGCCACGGGCGTATCTGCATGACGTGCGACTCATAGGTTCTAAAGACGCTCACGGCGCGGTAGATGTTTTTTTGATTTTCGTCTTTGCTCGCGTAGTTATCGTACGGCGTGCCGTCATAGTGGGATCTGAGCGCGGTTTTTAGATCCTGTACGCTTAGCTTTTTGGCCGGTTTTAAAAATACCGGATAGTTGCCGCCGTCAAGAGTCTGCTTGTCTTTTAGCTCGGGATTAAACATCTGCTGCACCCAGCAAACGCGCGGATAGTTGTAGGTCATATCTCTCTCATCGTCCCTGGTGTAGGCTTTCGTAAACTGAAATTCGCCGTCTTTTGCCGGGTCGTAGGCGCCGTTATCTTGGGCAAATTTGATCAAATTTTTCGATCCCATGAAATTTGGATCGTTTTCTTTGTAGTTTTGCAGTCTGCCTTGGTTTGCGGAGACGAAGTATTCGTCTTTTGGTAGCTTAACCGCCATCCAGTGATGACCGGTGCCCGTTTCAAAGTACCAAAGCTCGTTTTTATCCACGAACACTACGCCAAAACCCTCTCCTGCGCCCGTAGTTTCTACGATCTCGCCGAGCAGCTTCACGCCCTGCGCCGCGCTTTTCATCCTAGGTAGCAAGACGTCGGGAATATCGTCCTCCGTGATGCCCGTCGCTTCGTTATACGGATCGATTTTTAGCAGTTCGTCTTTAGCGTAGATGGTCTCGGTGCCGCTGATGCCAACGCCAGCGTCATTGTAGCCCACCGCGCCGTGAAGCTTGGTGTGGGAGTTTGCTATCGTCGTGTATCTCATTCCCTCTTTTGGTAGCGGATAGGTAAAATCATTTGCCCCGTCATGCGCCTTTGAGCTGTGGACGCCTTTTTGATTGGTTTTTTTGGGATGTATCAAAAACACCTGCGCCTTTATCGCCTTGCTATCGGCACTCCTAGCTATCAACATAGAGCCATCGTCAGAGGCTCCATCTCCAACCAAAATAGTCGTGCAAGCTAGCGCGTTTGCGCAAAACATCGCGCTTATTACCGCCGCAGAGGCGAGAAACTTTATCTTCATCGTTACTCCTTGATTTGAGATAATAAATCTAAGTGAAATTATAGGACTAAAAATATTAATTAAATCTAAAATTTAAGCTATTTTCAAGATTGTATTTCAAATTTGTTTTGTATTTTATCGCGCGCACTGTCAAATTTAAATTTCTTAAAGGAATTTTGGGTATAATCCCACTCTTACGCGTAAGGCGTAAAAGAAATTTTAAAAGGATTAGTATGCCTAAGATGAAGACAGTTCGCGGCGCTGCTAAACGTTTTAAAGTGGGCAAAAACAAGATCAAAAGAGGCTCTGCTTTTAGAAGCCACATTTTGACTAAAAAATCTCGCAATCGCAAGAGAGATTTACGCTCGCCTCAGTACGTAGACAGCACAAACGTCGCAAGCGTCAAAACGATGCTCGGAATTTAAGTTTTTGACGAAAAGTCATTCCAAACTCCCCCAAATTTGGGGCAAGACTCACTCAGTGAGCGCCGATTTGTAAAGGATAAATATGGCAAGAGTAAAAACAGGCGTAGTTAGAAGAAGACGCCATAAAAAAGTTTTAAAACTAGCTAGAGGTTTTTTCAGCGCTAGACACAAACACTTTAGAAAAGCTAAAGAGCAATTAGAAAGAAGTTTGGTCTATGCATACCGCGACAGACGCCGCAAGAAACGCGACTTCCGCCGCTTGTGGATAGTGCGCATCAATGCTGCGTGCCGCCTAAACGACATTAGCTATTCTCGCTTTATCGCGGGACTTAAAAAAGCAAATATCGAGCTTGATAGAAAAATCTTAGCCGATCTAGCTATGAATGACGCAAAAGCTTTCAGCGAGCTAGCTTCAAAAGCAAAGGCTGCTTTATAATACCCAGGAGCGGTTTCCCGCTCCTTTTTCTTTATTATTTACCTTAATTAAATTTTATCGTTTCTACCAAATCGCAATAAAACAAATTCCGCTCCAAATTTTAATTTTTGTTTTTCGTTTTTTCCGATAAAATACCGCCTCAAATTTAAGGAGCAAAAATGGATATACAAAAGCTAAATCAAAACCTAAACAAACTCAACAAATTTTTATTTATTATCTTAGGCATCGCCGTCGCGATCTGGATCGGCGTAGAAGTTTTTATAGGCAGTAAAGTAGAATACACAAAAGAACAAATGAAAGAAAATTTATGCGAAGCATCAAATGTAAAAGAAATGCTGGTGCGACTAAATTCAGGTCTCCCGAGAAAACTAGATGAGATCAATACGCTCGAAAAAATCAGCTGTGAAAATCGTCGCATCATTTATCAATATGCGCTTGGAAAAGGGCTAGAAATGGATGAAAACGCGCTAAATGATAAAGATATAGCCGAGCTAAAAGACGAGCAAACAAAGGAACTCAAAAAAGAATTTTGCGAAGATATGCGATTAAAGGCAGTACGAGAGATAGCTGACGGCGTCGATTTTGTTTATTATATAAAGAACAAAGAGCTTATTCGGGTAAAACTTGAAAGCAAAGAGTGCAAATAAACTAAAATAATCAACGTAGTTTGCGTCACAAGTAGCAGCAGGGCTAGATATGACGCCAAACTGCGCTGCCAAGCAACTAAAGCAGTGTTTAAATAGCATAAAATGCCGTGTCATAACAGGTTAAGCTATTTTTAAAGTCTTATATATGCAAATTTAAGCTGATTTTTTCCAAAAAAGACCCGGTTTCATCTCTTAAATTTTGCAAATCACCACTATTATCTATAACAAAATCCGCCATAGCGCGCTTTTGCTCAATATCAGTTTGCAGCCCCACGCGGTGTTTTGCAGCGGCATAATCCAGCCCGTTTCGCTTCATCACGCGCGAAATCAGCGTTTCTTTTGGCGCATAAACGACCGCCACTTTATCAAAAAACTCATACCTCTTGCCCTCGAAAAACAAGGGAATATCGACAAAATAAAGCTTTCCTTTCGCCTCCAAATCCCGCGCCTGCGATAAAATTTTAGCCGTTATCTTTGGGTGCAGTAGCGCTTCAAGCTTTGCAAGCTCCGCCGGGTTTTTAAATACCAGCTCGCCCAGCTTTTTGCGATCCACCGAGACGCAGGGGGTGGACAAAATTTCCTCGCCTGAACTAACGCTAAATTCCGCATGCAAGCCTAAATTTTCGGCCTGCGCGTCTTTTTGCACGACGTATTGCGCGCCGAAAATTTCAGCCACCTGCGCGGCGCAGCGATCCAAAACCAGGTGCGAAATCTTATCGGCGTCGATGATCTCAAATCCGCGATCACGAAGCAGCTGGCAAACCGTGCTCTTGCCGCTGCCAATGCTGCCCGTGATGACGACGGCGTGTTTAAATTGTGGCATTTTGCCTCCGATTTTTTACTCCGATTTTAGCAATTTTTGGCTAAAATTAACCAAATTTCAACAAAGGGCAAAAATGATAAGCTACAAAGACGCTGGCGTCGATATAGACGCGGGAAATGACTTCGTAAACGCGATAAAACCGTTCGTCAAAGCGACGCAAACTCCGCACGTTTTGGGCGGTATCGGCTCGTTTAGCGGCGCAGTGAGACTGCCTGCAGGCTACAAAAAGCCTGCGATCCTAGGCGCTACTGATGGCGTGGGTACAAAGCTGCGACTCGCGATCGACGCGCGTAAATTTGAGGGCGTCGGCCAGGACCTCGTCGCAATGTGCGTAAATGATCTCATCTGCAACTTCGCCGAGCCGCTATTTTTCCTTGACTACTACGCGACGGCAAAGCTTGAAATCGCAGATGCCAAAGAGGTCGTAAAAAGCATCGCCGAGGGCTGCAAACTCGCGCGCTGCGCGCTTATCGGCGGCGAAACGGCGGAGATGCCCTCGATGTATGAAAAGGGCGACTTCGACCTTGCGGGTTTTGCCGTGGGTATCGCCGAAGAGGACGAGATCGACCGCTCTAAATTTGTCCGCGAAGGCGACGTACTCATCGCGCTTCCTAGTAGCGGCCTACACTCAAACGGCTTCTCGCTTGCGCGAAAAGTAGTTGCCGAGCTGGGACTAAAATTTGACGATAAAGTGGACGGTCGCGCGCTCATCGACGTGCTTTTGGAGCCGACCAGGATCTACGTCGGCGACTTTTTAAATTTAAAAGACAAGATCCACGCGCTCGCGCACATCACGGGCGGCGGCATCGTGGAAAATCTGCCGCGCGTATTTCCACAGGGGTTGGGTGCTAAGATCGAGCATGCCGCGATCCGCACGCCTGAAATCTTTAAAATCATCGCGCAAAAGGTAGAGCCCGCCGAGATGATGAGGACGTTTAACATGGGCGTTGGCATGATCGTCGTAGCGCCGAAGCAAAACGCTGACTTTGTGCTTGCTAACACCGATGGCTACGTCATCGGCGAGGTCGTAAAAGGGCAGGGCGCGCAGCTCGTATAAGCGGCAAAATCGGCTCGCTGCAATAAGCGCGCGGATTTAGCCGCTTGTTTTTATTTACGGCAACGGCGGCTAAATTTAAAGAGGCTGATTTTACCGTTATTTTAGGCAGCTAGAGTTTGCCGTTATATTAAATTTAGGCGAACTCGCAACCATCCAAACGCGCGAAATCAAGCGATAAAATAAGGCGCAAATCAAATTTGAGTATTTTGCTGCCTAAGACCCATAAATTTATCGCGGCTAGGGCTTAAATTTAATCCTCGTTTGCTAAATTTTGTCGATTAGCCCGCAAGGTAGCCTTAGTCAAATAAACTCAAAATCGCTTGCTAAATTTGCGCGCTACGGTAAAATGCCAAGCCAAAAAAGGCTCAAAAAGAAAAAACAAGTAAATTTTAAGACTAAAAAAGCGTTAATCGCGCTTTAGCTTTATCTTAAAAGACTGCTTCAAAACGGCCCGAAAATCAAACTACGGCGTAAAAAGAAGCTAAATTTAAAACAAAACCAAGCGATAAACCGAAATTTAAGGAGAAAAAATGAAAAAATATATATTCGCTCTTTGCGCTTTAGGCACATTAGCCTGCGCGCAAGAGGAGACCAACGGCGCAAGCATCGGCATCGGCGCAGCCGTCCAAAAAGGCGTCTTTTATACCAAAGACCGTCTAAGCGCCGTGCCTTTGCCCCAGATTGAGGCTTATTACGAGGGCTTTTACGTTAGAGGCCTAGAAGCCGGCTACGAGCATAATTTTAGCGAAAACCTCTTTGCGGGCGCGTATGTGCGGTTTTTTGACGGCTGGCGCGTGAAGTCAAGCAAACTAAAACCTCAGTACCGCAGCGTCCGCGATAGAGAGCATCAAACGGCGCTCGGAGGCAAGCTCGGAGCAAATTTAGGCGGCTTTCAGACCTTCGTTTATGCCCAGGGCGGCGAGCGGGGCGGTAGCTACGGAGGCGAGGCGTCGTATCTCTTGCCCGTCGCGCAGAGATTTTCGCTCATTCCGGCCGTTACTTACGACGTATTTTCGCGAAAGCTTAGCGATTATTACTTCGGCACGGACGTGAGCGAGCTAGGCGGCGCGGTGACTTCGGTCTATAATCCGGGCAGCTCCTACGCGCTAGGCGCCAGAGCCACGGCGACTTATGAATTTAACAACGGTTTTGGCTTGAGCGCGACGGTCGGCGCTAGGAGATTTTCGGACGAAGTGGCTCGTTCGCCTATCGCTCGCAGCAGATACGAGAGTGTGATTTATACGGGCGTTTCGTATAAATTTTAGCCGCGAATTTTAGATTTTAGGTGCCAAATTTAAGCAAGAAAATGAGCGAATTTATAAATTTTAAAAGCAAAATCGTGGAGCAAAAGGCAAAAGCCAGGCTAAAAAATAGCGGCCTGTTGCGCCGAGTCGGCAACCGCGACTACGTGAGCGAGGAGGCGGCTCTGGGCGTAACCAAAATGCAGTTTTGTAGCGATAAATTTACGGACGGCGATCTTGCTGATTTGGGGCATTTTGCAAATCTAAAATCTCTGGAAATCAGCTCGCAAAACGTGCGTGATCTTTCAAATTTGCCAGCTCTTAGCTCGCTTGAGGCGCTAGATCTAGACGTCCCGTGCGGTGACGCCGCACCGCTAGCTAAATTTAAAAAGCTAAAAAAATTGCGGCTTTTTAGCGTTTTAATCACGGATTTTACGCCGCTTGCAAGCCTTAGCGAGCTTAGGACGCTCGAGTTTTATGACTGCGGGGTTAAGGACGTTTCGTTTTTGAGCGAGCTTAAAAAACTAAAATCGCTAAAGCTTTCAAACAACGATATTTCAGATGTTTCGCCGCTTGCGCGTCTCGTAAATTTAACCGAGCTTTGGCTGGATAGAAACTACGTCCAAGATCTCCGTCCGCTTGCGGCGCTAGCGAAGCTAAAAGAGCTAAATATCGAAGTAAATGCCGTCCAAGACCTAGCGCCCATCGGCAAACTTAGCGAGCTAGAGTGCCTGCGAGCGGACGATAACTGTATCGCGGACATCTCGCCTTTAGCAAATCTTGCAAAGCTGTGCGTGCTATACCTCAGCCAAAACGCTCTTACGGACGTATCGGCGCTTAAATTTTGCAGTGCGCTAGAAAACATTCATCTTGACCTTAATCAAATTTTAGACATTACGCCGCTTTTAGCTTTGCCAAGGCTTAAATTTCTAACCGCCGATACGAGCGTAAATCACGCGGGCTTTGAAGCGAAATTTGACAAAAGCGAGGGGCTAATTTGCTTGGGCGACGTAGACGACGAGGCAAACTACGCGCGGTATTTTGCGTTTAGCGCAAAAGAGGCCGAGTAAATTTAGCAAACGTAAATACGCGGCTCATAAATTTTACCAACTCTAACCGAAACGCAAAACCCAAATAATCAAATAAATACTTAAATAAAAATATTAAAGCTAAAATTTAAAAACTAGCGGCTAAAATTGGCTTAAATTTAACCAAAAGGAGTAGCTATGAGTATAAATTTAGATAGGCTTAGGGCGCTTTTTAGCGAGATAAATGCGATAAACGACGAAAGCTTCGGCGCTGGGATGAGCCGCCTAGCCTATACGAGCGAAGATAAGGCCGCCAGAGAGCTATTTATCGCGCGCTGTAAGGAGGCGGGGCTAAAAGTACGCATTGACGCGATCGGAAATATCTTTGCCAGGCGCGAAGGCACCGAGCCCGAGCTGTCGGCAGTGGCATTTGGCTCGCATCTAGACACCGTAATAAACGGCGGCGAATTTGACGGCATCCTAGGTGTCCTGGGCGGACTAGAGCTGATTAGAACGCTAAACGACGAAGGCGTGCAGACGCGCAGACCGCTTGAGCTAGTCGTCTTTGAGTGCGAGGAGTCGAGCAGATTTAACATCGCGACGCTTGGCAGCAAGGTCATGTGCGGCAAGCTGGGTTATGAAAAGCTAAAAGACGTGCGTGACTTTCAGGGGTGCGCGATAGGCGAGATTTTTGCCGAGTTTGGCATCGATCTAGCGAGTATCGAAAAGGCTAAAAATTTAACTCCGAACTACGAGAGCTTTTTTGAGCTGCACATCGAGCAGGGGCCGCTACTATATAATGAAAATATCCAAATCGGCGTAGTAAGCGCCATCGCCGCGCCGCATAGATTTAGCGTACGCGTGCAGGGCCAGGCTCAGCACTCCGGCACGACCGCGATGAAGTACCGTCACGACGCGCTTTGTGCAGCGGCGCAGATAGTGCTGGCAGTCGAGAGCGTCGCGCGTGAAAACGCGGCAAACGGCGTGGTGGCAACCGCGGGCAACTGTACGGTAAAACCTGGCGTCATGAACGTCGTGCCGGGCGAAACCACGCTGCTAATCGACCTACGCGGCATCGACCTGCGCACGCGCGAAGCGGCCTACGAGCAGATATTAGGCGAAATCTCGCGCATCGAATCACAGCGCGGCGTCAAATGCGAGATCAAACAGCTAGCCTTCGACGAGCCGTGCGCGCTGGACGGCCGACTCATCGATCTCATCACCCAAAAAGCCGCGGCGCTCGGGCTTAGCTTTGAAATCATGCCAAGCGGCGCGGGGCACGACGCTATGCATATGAGCGCGCTGTGTCCTACAGCGATGATCTTCATCCCGTCTAAAGACGGCATCAGCCACAATCCGGCGGAATTTTCTAGCTGGAGCGATATCGCTAACGGCGTAAATTTGCTAAAAAGCGCGGTTTTAGAAACGGCGGGGAGAGCTTGAGCCTAAGGCTAAATTCGGCAGGCGGCAAAAATCAGGCAAAGGCGGCTTAAATTCGCATTTAGCGCAAAAATATCCGCCTTAAGTTTCGGTTTAAATTTTACTCGCTCTTTCGGCGACTAAATTTGGATTTTTTACGAATTTTGCGGATGATTTAGCCCTAAAACGGGCTAAAATTAAAACATAGTATCGTCATTTTCGCTTTTTTCGGGTATGTCTTGGATGATATCCGGGCGCTAGACGATCTTGCCGTTCTTGACGCGAAATATATCCATAGCCGTCCATCTGCGGTCATTCGCGTTTAGCTTGACGCGATTGTGGATGAAGATCGCCGCACCAACCTATATGTTAGATCTGCGCACTTGTTTGCGTTTGCACGGGTTGCGCTGCATAGACCTGCGATAAGCTCGCCGCTACAGCCAAAGAAAGCAGAATTTTTTCATTTTTGCACTTTAAATTTGTTTTAGTTTAAAATTCGCGATAAATTTTAAAAGCGAAGCATTGTGGTTAAAAATAGATGTAAAATCAATAATTGCGGCCAAGCGCTTTATTTTGGGTTAAACGTAAATTAAATTTAGCCGACCTACTCGGCCGACTAAATTTTATCGCAAAACTACAGCTCTGCGTTAGCTGCGGTTATGTCGTAGTTGTTTTGAAAGCCGCTATTGGTATTTACGATGCCTAGCAGCTTGATGTCGCCCTGGTCTAGCTTGCCGTTGCCGTCGTCCTCGATCTTATAGACGTAGTTATAGGAGTACGAGTTGCCCTCTTGCTTGAGGTTTTTAGCGATGAACAGGGCTTTTGCGCCTTTTTCAAACGACTCTTCAAACACCTTTTTAAGCGCGTTTAGCTCGCTATTTGCGCCGCCGCCTTGATTTGACGGCGTAAAGCTTAGCTCGGCTTTATAGATTTTGCCGTCTTGCAGCGTTGCTTTTTGCCCGTTTGCGTTTAGGTCAAACTCGCCCGCGCTTAGCTGCTTGCCCTCAAATACCTTTGAAAAATCAAGCTTATCGTCTGCGCCAAATTTCTCCAGCTGCCAGTTTTTCTCGTCTTTATCCAGAGTGAAGATATATTTGCCTCCGTCCGCGCTCGCTGTTTTGCCGTCCTTTAGCGCCTCGCTTATTTTTAGCGTTTGGCTAGGGGCAAATTTGCCTTTTAGCTCGCCCAGCTGCGAGGCGGTTAAATTTATAGGCTTATCGTCGCTGCTGCTAATGCTTGCTATTTTGTCTTTGTTTGAGATTAAATTCGCCAAATTTTGCTTTATATTTTCCGCCGTATCTAGCAAATTTAGCCCGCCGGCGCCTTTTACCGCTTCGGTCGCAAACTGCGCCGCGCTAAGGCTTTTTGACGCGGCTGCTAGCACGATATTATCCGCGCTAAGATTAAAGTCGCGGTTTGCGCTAACGGAGCCTATATATTTTACCTCATCCTCGGTTATTACGTTATCGCCGTTATTTTCAACCTTATATATCTCAAAACCGCTATAAGTTTTAGCTAGGATTATAGATTTTTCGTTACCCGCGGCTTTGGTTAAAAACGCCTTGCCTTCGCCGAAAATCTTATCAAATCCGGGCGCAAAGCCTGCCGTCGTACCGCTAACGTAGTAAATTTTACCGTCTTGTAGCTGCGTTTGCGCGTCTGCGGCAACGTTTAGATCGCCCATAGACGTTACGTTAGAAGCCAACCTGGAGAAATCAAGCTTGTCGCCGTTAGATAAGGCGTTTATAACGACTCTAGACGCGTCTTGCTTAAAGGTAAAGGTTTCTTTGGCGTCGCTTGCGTAGACCGAGCCTGTTACGTTTGTTATTTTTAGATTGTCGTCTGCGGCAAATTTAAAAGTTTCAAACGTATCTTTATCAAGTTCTAAAATGCCGTCTCCTTGCACGTCGATCTGTTTTTTAGCATTTCCGGCGCCAAAAGATAGTCCCGCAAAGGCCTTTAGCAGCTTTGAACCGTCCGCATTTAGCTCTTGCGCGCTCTGCTTTAGCGTGATTTGCGTGCCGTATTTAGTATGCAAATTTAGATCGTTAAGCTTAGCTAGCTCTTCCACGTCGCTGGCGCTAAGTTCGATGTTTTTATCGTTTAAATTTAGCGCTTCTATCTTTGAAACGTCCGCCGTCTTTAAAAATTTCATGATCTTTTTAAAGTCGTCTGCGATATCAAATTTACCTTTTCCGGCGAGTTTGGCGGCAAATTTAGCGTATTCATCCACGCTTACTTCTAGTGTTCTATTGATTTCAAAGCTATCCACCTTGTCGCTTAGCACAGCATCCTTATCGTTTGAGCTAACGCCCGTTAGTTTTATGTTATCGTTAGCATCAAATTTATCCGCGCCGATTTTATTAAAATTCGTAGCCGAGATTTTTAGCTCCGCGCCGTCTGAGGTTTTTATGGATTTTATCTTTTCGCCGAAATAATTAAGCCTGTTTTCTACCGCGTTTTGTAAATTATTCGCGCTATCTTCGATATCTAGGGCGCCGTCTGCGATCTTATAGCTTGAGAGCTTGTCACTAGATAAAAAGCCTTTGCCGAAAATTTCGTAAAAATCGGCCGCGCTTAGCTTTTGCGTATTAGCTATCGCGCCGTCTTTTAGCTTGTCGCTAAACGCGCCTAAAGCCTTTAGAGATTCTTTACTAAACGCGTCTTTATCCGTTAGCGTTACGGCCGAATTTGCGATTTTATCCGCAGCATCTTTGTTGAGCGACGTTAGCTCAGCCGCGCTTAAAACAGCCGATTTTACCGCGCCGTTAGCAAATTTAGCGGCATTTTGAGCTAACGTTTGTAGCTGGGCGTTTGTTAGCGCGCTATCTTTGCTAAGCTCTACCGCACCGTCTGCGATCCTGTCTTTTAGCGCGCCGCTTAATATCTCCTTAGCCTTTTCAAAGCTTGCGACTAAAGATTTTATATCGCCGTTTTGCTTAAGCTCGAATTTAACTCCGCCCGTAGTTATGCTTGAGTACGCGTTAGGCATGATTTTATCTCCTAGCTTGCCGGATAAAAACGACTCTTTGGTTATGTTTTTGGCTCCGTCTAAATTTAGTGAGCCTAGATACTGCGCGCCGTTTTCAAACGTAAAATCATCGCTTGATATCTTTGCGACGTTGCCTTTGTCGAAAAACTCGTAAGTCGTATCGCCGCTTTTTAGCGCGTCTCCTTTTTGCGAATTTGAGCTTAGGCTTTGTTCGTCGTAGGCCTTTACCGCGTCTTTGGATTGCGATTTTTTCGCAGACCTAAAGGTATAAACGTCGCCGTTAGCGAATTTAACGGCCTTTACGTTTAGCGCATCCGCGTCTAAAGGCTTGGTAGCTTGCGCGTCTTGGTAAAATTTGCCCTCTTTTTTATAGACGTTTTCCGTACCGTCTAGCTTAAGAGCGGGCGCGTCGTCAAAGAGCTTGGTAAAGCCCTGCGCGTCGGTTGCCTTGACGGCGCCGTCGGCTAAAACGTTTTGCTTTAGCGTAAAGGCTCCGTCTTTTGCGGCTGGATCAATGCTAACGCCTTTAAATACGATCTTTAAATCATCCGAGTTGCTAAATCCCGCGTTTTTGCCGTTAGCGTAGAGGATAGTATCGTCGCCGTCTTTGATAAATTGCTTTGCGCCCGCCTGCAGTCCGTCCTCGTTTTGAGCCTGCGTAAGCGAGTCTGCGCCTCCTGCAAATTTGACCTTGTCGCCGGGTTTTGCGCCCTCTATGACGACGGTACCGGTATGCGAGTTAAAATGCGGAACGGCCTCTTTATTTGTAACGTAATAAGTCGTTTGTCCGTCTTTTACGAGTTTATAAACCATACCGCCCGCGCCTTTATCTACTTTTTGCGCGCTGACGCCGTCGGTCGTGCCCTCTACCAGGCCAAACGGTCGCTCGAAAAAGCCGTTGTCGTTAAATTTAACGCCCGATCTAGGCTGGAGGCTGTGGCTATAAGGGACGCCGTTTTCTTGATCTTTGGCGCTAAATTCGTGCCCGTCTTTGGTAAATGCGCCAAGTATCGCCGTGCCTTTTTCCGCCTCCAAGCTATCGCCCGTCGGGAAGTTTTTTACCGTATAAACGTCGGCTTTTAGCGTCTTGCCCTCGGCGGTTTTAACCGCGCCGTTTTGGACCGATAAATTTATCTTTTGATCGGCACTTAAATTTACACCGTCATTATCCGCACTTCTTATGCTTACGAAGTATTTTTTACCGCCGTGTTCTATCTTCGCCGAGTAGCCGATGACCTCGGTCGATGAGGCGGATGCTAGCATCTGTTTTAGCGAGCCCTCTACGCCGTCGTTTGGAGTAGGCTGAGGTTGCGGCTTGGGGTCTGGAGTCGGAGTCGGTTTTGGACCCGGCTGAGGTTGAGGTTTTGGATCTGGCGTAGGGTCAGGCTTAGGATCTGGCGTAGGGGCGGGTTTTGGAGCGAGTTCTTTTGAGATTTCATCCTCCGTTTTGCCGGTTACGCCAGAGATGATTTTTACCTTAGAGTTGGCATCTAGCGCAGCGTCTAACTTTGCCTCGTCTACGGTCAAATTTAAGCTTTTAGCGCCCGCTAGCACGGCGCTTTTGATGTCGGTCGCGTTTGAGTGGGGCGTAATGGTTTTATTTATCTGCATAAAAGCTTTTAGTTGCTCTTTTATATCGCCGCCGTTTGGAACGTCATTAATAAGGTCGGCTACGACGTTTGAGGCGATTATCTTGTTTATCAAGAGATTATGCGCGTTTTTCGTAGCTTCGTCGGCGGCACTTGAGTGAACGGGGTCGCAAGCGGCCTTTAGCATATCAGCCGCAACCTTTCCTCTATCTTCGCCGTCGTTTAGCTTTTTCGTCCAACCGGCTTTACCCTCTTTGTCTAGATTAGCTCCGCCTTTGCCAAATACGTTAGCGTATATATGCTCGACGAAATTTGCGTTTTCGTTTACGCTATCGCCGAAAAACTCTTTTGCCGCTACGGTGTCTAGCATCGTGTTTGCGATGGTAGAAACGCTTAAATTTTGCGTATTTGCAGCACCCAGCCAAGCCTTACTGCCCGCGCCTTCGCTCGATCTGCCGAAGAGTCCGACGTAAAGCGCCGAAATTTGCGTCTGAGTTATATTCATAACGATCTCCTAGATTTAGATTAAAAATATAGGAAATTGTAACAAATCTAAATGAAATCAATTCTTAAAATTATAGCAAAAATATATAAAATAGTAATTACATTAAATTCTTAAGTTTTCTAAAATAAATTCGGCTCTCTTACATAGTTTTTTTGTTCGTATTCTTTGCCCGCATCGTGGTCTTTTAGGAGTTTAACCACGACAGGGCTAAGCGCGATGATGGCGATCAGGTTTGGAAGTACCATGAGGCCGTTAAACATATCGGCTAGCTCCCAGACGAAATTTATCTTTAGCAAACTGCCCGCAAACACAAATCCTACGACTAATATCTGTAAAATTCGCACGAATTTGGCTCCAAAAAGATAGCGCACATTGATCTCGGCGAAGTAGTACCATCCCAAAATCGTCGTAAAAGCAAAGAAAAACAAGCAAACCGCCACAAAGCTATATCCGCCCGTATGCCCCAAAACATGCGAGGAAAAGGCCTCCTGAACGAGTGCGATACCCGTTAGCACGGCTTTGCCGTTTTCAAAACGTATCACGTCAGCGCCGAGAACCACAAAAACAGTAATATTTAGCACGATAAAGGTATCGACAAATACGCTCATGATGCCCAGTACTGCTTGATCGACTGGGTGTTTGACGTTAGCTGCGGCGTGCGCGTGAGGCGTCGAGCCCATACCCGCTTCGTTTGAGAACAGTCCGCGCGCAATACCGTATCTCATCGCCGTAGCTATCGTGGCTCCAGTCGCGCCGCCCCATGCCGCGGACGGATTAAACGCGGCTTCAAATATAAGCGCGACGACGCTTGGGATTTTTTCGATATTAAACCCAATGATGACTAGCCCGACCGCGACGTAGAGGATCGCCATGATAGGCACGATCTTTTCTGCGACTCTAGCGATGGCTTTGACACCGCCGATAAAAATCATGGCGCAAATCGCCGCTAAAAACAGTCCGCTCGCCCACTGCGGTATGCCAAATGCGCCCTTAAAGCCATCCGATATCGAGTTGGCTTGAACCATATTTCCCATAAATCCGAGCGCCAAGATGATCGCCAGCGCAAAAAATGCCGCTAAAACCTTGGCATAACGGCTCTTTAGCCCGCGACTGATATAAAAAGCAGGTCCGCCGATCATGTGTCCGCTGTCGTCCCTGGTGCGGTAAATTTGCGCGAGGCAGATCTCTGCGAAATTCGTCGCCATACCCAAAAACGCCGCGCACCACATCCAAAATATCGCTCCCGGCCCGCCCATGATGAGCGCGGTTGTGGCACCCACGAGGTTGCCCGTGCCTACTTGTGCCGCGACCGCGGTAGCGACGGCCTGAAACGAACTCATGCCCGATTTTCCAGCTGCTTCGCCGTGCAATGAAAAATTGCCAAAAAGCCTGTTAAGCCCCATTTTAAACTTAAAAATCTGCACGAAACGAAGCCTAATCGTAAAATAAAGCCCCGTACCGCAAAGTAGCGCGATGAGGAAATACGGTCCCCAAAGGAATGAATTTATAGAGCTTACGAGGTCGGTGAGCATGGATTTGCCTTTATTTTTAAAATTTTTCAAGTATATTTAAAAAAATATAAAACTAAAATAAATAATAAAAATTTTTTAGCCTATTTTAAAAATATAGGTAAAATTTGAGTTAAATTTGATAAAACGGGCGGTTTTTTAAAGGATTTTCTTGGTTTGGACGGCGGGTTTTGTTTTAGCTGGACCTTCTCGCTAATTTCCAAATTTGACGGCGGTTTTACAAGGTTTACCGAGAAATTTAACAAGTCCGTAAAAACCCAAAAACTCAAACACGGCAAATTTGACCGCAATGCTTCTTGTCAAATTTAATAAGCCGGCAGGGCAAATTTGAGTCGTCGCAAAATTAACGTAAGCCTTCCAAATTTAACCCTTAGATTTTATTTTAGCCAGCCACTCGTCCAGCGTTTTTTCAAAGCCGATGCCGTTGCTATCGTAAAATTTAAGCGGCTTTTCGAGATATTTTTGCTCCACCCAGCCGCCAAAGCTATGCGGATACAGATAGTCCTTGGCCTCGGGAGCGGTGTTGATGAGATAGGGCGGGATGGCTAGCGGCGGCTCATTTTTTACGTAGGACAGCGCGGCGTTTATAGCCTTGTAGCTGGAGTTTGACTTTGGCGAATGAGTCAGATACATCGCGCATTGAGCCAGGATTATGCGCGCTTCGGGAAAGCCGATCTTGCTAACGGTGGCAAGCGCGTTAGCGGCTAAATTTAGCGCGTTAGGATTTGCGTTACCGATGTCCTCGCTAGCAAATATCGCCATCCTGCGCGCGATAAAATCAGCACTCTCGCCCGCGTCTATAAGCCGTGCCAGATAGTACATGACGGCATTTTCATCGCTTCCCCGTAGGCTTTTTATAAAGGCGCTTGCCAGTCCGTAGTGTACGTCGTCCTCACTAACACCTTCGCTAACAGCGTTAGCTCGTAGCGTTTTTAAATTCTCTAACGTTATTTCCTCGCCCAGACTCACGGCAAACTCGAGCAAATTTAGCAGTCCGCGCGCATCTCCGCCGCTGCTTTTTACGAGATAAGCTTTGGCTTCGTCCGAGATATCAAATTTAACCTCGCCCCTCACGCGCTCAAGCAGCTTTTCAAAATCCTCGCTCGCAAGCGGCTTAAACTCAAAGAGCATCGAGCGGCTGCGGATGCCCGAGCTTAGCGTGAAATATGGATTTTCGGTGCTGGCTCCGATGATGGCGGCGCGGTAGTTTTCCATCGGTATCAGTAGGGCTTCTTGCTGCGTTTTGCTGAGGCGGTGGATCTCGTCGATGAAAAATAGCGGCTTGGAAAGCGCGTTTTCGTGGTTTTTTAGGATTTTGCGAAATTCCTCGATCTTTAGGTTTCCGCCGTCAAATTCGTAAAAATCATACTCCATCGACCGCGCGATGACGCGAGCAAAGCTAGTCTTGCCGCAGCCAGCAGGTCCGTAAAATATGCTGTGCGGGATTTTTTTATTTTCGATAAATTTTTTAAAAACGCCCACCAGCTCGCGCTGTCCGCAGATCTCGTCTAAACTGTGCGGGCGAAATTTCAAGGCGAAATTTTGCAAATTTGCTCCTTTTAAATTTTAAGGCATTATAGTCAAATTTAAATTAAGAAGCGGATTTGCGGGAGCGGACGGGTTAAATTTGAGTCGGCAAGAAAAGGCAAATTTGACGCTAGCGCCCTGCCTCCCCGCAAACTCAAATTTAGACAAAAACGAGCCGTCAAAACGGTAAATTTAACGGCGAAAGCGAGCCAAATTTAAACCAAATTTAGCTCGCTCGCCGCGGTAAGCTAAAACGTCTTTTCAAAATCTACGTAGAAGTTTCTGCCTTTGCCCACTCTAGAAGTATCTTTTAGGCCGTTAGCGTAAATGTACTCTTTGTTAAAGATATTGTTTACGCCAAAGCTAATTTTTAGCCCCTTGTTTAGCAGATAGCTGTCAAAATTTTTCGGTTCCCATCGGCCTTTAAAATTTACGATGGTAAAGGTTTCATCTATGTACTCGTATTTTTGGCCGCGCACGACGTAGTACTTCTCGTCGTTGTTAGGCCTAAACCAATGCGTCATATCACCACCCAGACTAAGCCCCCACGGCTCGTATCTATACATCGCGCCCAAAGTTAGCTTATCAGCATAGACGGTGAGTATCTTTTTGGTCGCTTTGTCGTAGATTTTCGTGTGGTCGTATCCGAGCGAGAATGTAAGGTTATTTATCGCGTATTTGGACTCGATCTCGACGCCTCGGCGCTTTGCGTTATCGACGTTTTCGTACATACCGTAGCGTCTGCCCGGCGCTTCGGCATCAAACGGCGGATTACCCTTGTCCGGTCTTGCTTTTAAATTTATCATATCTTTGATGTTGCCGTCGTAGTAGGTAGCCTTAAAATACAGCTCGTCATCGCCCAAAAGCCCCTGCTTGTCGACAGAAAAGCCCACTTCGTACTCTTTTGCGATTTCAGGTTTTAGGTCTGGGTTTGGTATGTACCAGTAGTGCGGATTTAGCGGGCCGGCCGATGACGTCTCGTTTGGCGTCGGTCCTCTAAATGTCTCTGCGTAGCCTGCGAGTAAATTTATGCCATCAAAAACCTCGTACGCAAGGCCGAGTTTTGGAGAAAACCTAGACTCAGAGTATGAGCTGCAATCGCCGCTCTTGACTCCGCGTTTAAATTTATCAAACCTGCCGCCCAGAGTAAACTCTAATCTACCTACGTTAAATACGTCTTGCGCGTATATACCGAGGTCTTTGTAAAAATTTGGAAACGAACCAAAGTCGCTAAGCGCACCGTTGTACCAAAATATCGCGTCCTCTTTTCTGTGTTCGTAGTCGATACCGGTAACTAGCCTATGCTCTAGCATGCCGGTTTCAAAGAGGCTTTCGTTTTTGAGCCTAACGCCCCATCTGTCGTCTTTGTTTTTGTAGTCGATGTAGACGGGATTGCCTCTGCTAAAGCCCGTTCTGATCCTATGATTTAGAGCTTTGGCGTTGTAATACTGAGCGGAGAAATTTATCCATCTATTATTAAGCGGAGTATATTTGTATATCGCGCTATAGTCTCGCTGTTTTAGCCGTCCCGAGGTAGGTAGCTGTGCATCCTCACTCCAGAAAAGCGACTGCCAAGGCGAGGAGGAGAATTTTTCGTGGTAGTTAAATACGCTAGCCTCCAAAGCATGCTCGTCGGTTATCGCCCACTCGGTTTTGGCAAAGACGGTGTTTACCTGCTCGTCGTTTTCCGCGTACTTTACCCCCGAGCGCTTGCCGTCTCTAGCCATCTTTATCTTGCCGAAGTCCGCGTGCTTGCCGTAGAGTAAAAGACCGAAATTTTCCGTAGGTTTAGCTGCGACGGCGGCTCGATTTGAGTTCATATGGTTGCTCTCCTGGCGGTGGCCGATCGTGACGCCGTAGTCGCTGCCTGGATTTATAAAGTCGCTCACGTCTTTAGTTTTCATACTCACGATACCGCCGACTGCGCCGCTGCCGTGCAGAACGGAGCTAGCGCCCTTTACGACCTCGACGCGTTTTAGCAAGTCGTTATCCACGCGGAAGCTTGAAATTTGATTGGAAAAGAGCGAAGGCGAGCGCTTGATACCGTCTTGCTCGATGATGACGCGCGCTTCGCTTTGGTAGCCAAAACCGCGGATATTATAGTACTGGCCGACTTGCCTGCCGTAGTCGTTTCCTAGCATTACGCTGGGCACCGAGCCAAGGGCGTCGATAACGGACGGCGATTTAACAAGGTCGTTTTGATTTAGGACGCTAACCTGGCCGGCGTATTTAGCGACGTCTGTTTCACTCCTGTTTGCTGTGACGGAGACCATATCAAGCTTCACCGATCCCGTAGCATTGCTGTCGGCTCGCTTAAATTTGCTATCCACTCCTCCAGTCTGCGCGAGAGCCGAGGCGGCACTCAGTAAAACTGCAGCCGCGATAATGCTAAATTTACCCATGGCATCCCCTTTATATTAAGAAATTGATAATAGGTATAATTTTATCTATTTTTTATTTAAATTAACTTATATTTTTAACGAAATTTTTAAATTTGATTTACGAAAAAAGGATATAATGCCCGCCTATTTCATCTAAGGAGAATATATGAAAAAGTCATTGTTAGTAATCGCCGCCCTTGGCGTAATGGGCGCAAATGCCGCTGCCACGGTCGAGCTTTCGCCTTCTTGCGAAGAGTACTTTAAGCTAGTTGACGAGTTCGTCGAAAAAACAAAAGACAACCCGCAAATGGCAGCTATGAAATCCACTTACGAGAGCCAAAAAGCCCAGTTCGCTCAACTTCCAAAAGACTCTCAAGAGGCCGCTTGCAAACCTGCTCTTGACCAAATGAAACAAGTTATAGCTACACTACCTAAATAATTTTTATCCCTCCGCTTGGAGGGATTTTTCGTATTTTTTAATTCCTCATCTCTATCAAATTTCACGTAGATTTATCAAAATTTAGCGTCAAATTTATCGCCGCAAGGACGTATAAAACGCAATTTTAATCCCGAATAATCTTTGCCTTTGCCGTTATGCTCGCGATCTTTAGCTCGTAGATATTCATCGCCTTTAGCCCGTGAGCTGCCGCGACGTCAAAGGTTTGCATGTAGTTTGGCGTGTATTTTTCGCTAAGTAGCCGCAGCGCGTGCAGTCTCGCTGCCTCGTCAGTCACGGTATAGGCCTTGGTTACGGCGACGGCAGATTTGTATTCGGTCGTAAAAACTTTCGCGCCAAGCGCCTTGCCGTCGTCCTTGATCGCATCTAGCTGCTCGTCCGTTAGAACCGGCACCTGCGCATAGCTCACGCAAACTAGCGTCACGCTCTTGCCGTCTTTTAGTAGCTTTGCCTTAGAGCCTGCGGGCGCGCCGTGCAAAAATACGCTCTCGCCCTCGCGCACGACCGAGATCGGCACGCTAAAGATCTCGCCCGCCTCATCAACGCAAGATATCGTGCCGTATTCGCACGCATCGATGATCGCAAGCCCTTCTTGCGCGCTTAGTTCTCTGTCTTTTCGTCTCATTTTCCGCCTTTAAATTTTTGAAAATTATAAAATTTAAACCCTAAAAAAGTGTATAATTTCGCAAATTTTAAAGGACGGCGATGAGAAAAATATTAATATTTTGCGCCCTGGGCGCACTGGCTTTAGGCGCTCAAAACGCGTGCGAGGAGTACGTAAAGCAAAGCAAAATTTACCTAAACGAGCTTTACGAAACAAAATCCAAGCAGCTAAAAGACGATCCACAAGCATTTAGGCTGTTTGAGCTCAAATTTAGCGAGCTGCAGAAGGCGCAGGAGGGCCAAGCGGCGCTAATCATACAAAGCGGTGACGATAAATTTTGCGAGCGAGAATCGGCCAAAATAAAATCCATGTTAGATGAGATGAGAGCAGAAAAGGCGCAAAAGTAGGCGCTTCTATAGACAAATTTGAGTCGATTTTGCCGAGTAAAGCCAAAAGCTCTACAATCAAATTTAAAACCCGCCAAACCTATTCTGGCAAGCTTTTGAATGCAAATTTGACGCAGCCCGGCGCAATTAAAACCGCATGCTTACCAAATTTTGCAAACTTGCTTTAGCCAAATCATAAAAGCTCGTTTTGTCGCGGCCGACATAAAAGCACACTAACTAGCGTTGTTTAAATCCCAATCTATCGGCGCTTTGCCGTGCTCGGCGAGATACAAATTCGCCTTTGAAAAGTGCCTGCAGCCAAAAAACGCGCCGCGCGCTAACGGACTTGGATGCGCTGCCGTTAGTACAAGGTGTTTGTTAGCGTCGATGAGAGGGATTTTGGCCTTAGCCGGGTTGCCCCATAGCATGAAAACGACGTTCTGGGCGCGTTTGCTAAGCTTCCTGATCGCAGCGTCCGTAAACTCCTGCCAGCCGAAATTCGAGTGCGAGTTAGCCTGCCCCGCACTAACGCTTAGCGTCGCATTTAGCAGCAGTACGCCCTGCTTCGCCCAGTAGCTCAGATCGCCCGAATTTGGCTCCGTTACGCCCAAATCGTCGCGGATTTCTTTGTAGATATTAGCGAGGCTCGGCGGGATTTTGACGCCGTGCGGTACGGAGAAGCTTAGCCCCATCGCCTGCCCCGCGCCGTGGTACGGGTCTTGACCCAGGATCACGACTTTGACGGCGTTAAACGGCGTTAGATTAAAAGCGTTAAATATCAGCGCATTTGGCGGATATACCTCGCCGGCGGCCTTTGCGCGCAAGAAATTTTCCTTTATGCGAGCGAAATTTTCGCTCAAAAATTCCTCTTTTAGCACCTCTTTCCAGCCCGCTTCGATTTGGATTTTATCGATCTGCATGATTTTTCCTTTGCAAATTTGCTCTTTTTCTTTACGATCATTTTAAGGCAAATTTACAAAATGATAGCCAAAAAATATTTAAATTTAGGCGGCTCAAGATGCGGTCAAATTTAGACGCGTTTATCTTGTTAAATTTAAAAAGGGCAGGGCGATTTTAAAAATTTGCTGTATAATTTAAACTAAATTTTAAATAAAGGAAATAACGATGTCCGAGCAAATTTTCGAGAAGCTAAAAGAGCTGCTAAGTACGCAAAATGCGGACTTTTGCACCGTATCTCATGCGAGCGCAAAAACATCGGCCGAGGTCGCCGTGGTGCGCGGCACGGAGCTGGGGCAGGGGGCAAAAGCGCTCGTTTGCGTTGTAAAGGGCGGCGGAGCTAAGCGATACGTTTTAGCCGTGCTGCCGGCGGATTACAAAGCTGATTTGCAGCTCATCGCGCAGGCACTTGGCGGCACCAGGGCAAGCCTAGCGAGTCCTGATGAGGTAATGCGGCTAACAGACTGCGTTTTTGGTAGCGTTCCGCCGTTTAGTTTTCACGAGGAACTAGAGCTTATCGCCGATCCGAGCCTATTTGCCCGCTACGCCGAGCTTGCCTTTAACGCGGGCTTGCTAGATTACTCTATCATTTTAAATACGAAAGACTATGAGCGTATCGCACAGCCGAGATTGGTCAAATTTGCGATGATGGAGTGATTCGATATTCCACATACAAAGAGTAAGAATAACATATAATTGCGTTGGGTTCAAGTAATGCTAATTTATTTAAACACAAAAGAGCTCGCATGAACAGCATGGGCAATCTATATACCAAAAATAATAGTGGCGATACTGCCTGCATTTTGGCAAAATTTAGAGGAGTATAGAGTGTTTATGCGCTGCATTTATGATATTTGCAGAAATTTCTAGTGTGATTCCGCCGAACAGGGGAGATATTTGGACGTAAGGTTTATATTACGGTTTTGATAGAGACTTTTTAGTTTCAAGTCGTTTGAGAGATTTTTATTGCGACAAGAAAAAATCCCTACGACTACTATCGATGAATACGGCGTAGAATCAGAAAAAGTATAAACTCGCTTTTGCAAGAACCAAAAATATATGAATTGCTCGGGAGAGATTTGACGGAAGAGCTAAAATTTCTACTAACGGAGCCGATGGGGCTAAACTACAGAAATAAAATATGTCACGGACTGGTCAGCGAATCTCCAAACTATGCCGATATTTATATTTGGTGGCTTTGCCTTAGGCTAACGGTTAATAACTGCGTTTTATTTAAAGACACTTACTAGATTTATTACTTTAACTGCAAATAATACACGCAATAAAATCAAGAAGTTATTCAAAATTACAAAAATATAGCCAAAAACTAGGAATACTAATATAGTAAGAGCCAAGACAATAATTAAATAGTGGCCGGGAGATAGGGATTCGAACCCCAGGAGGCTTTCACACCTCAACGGTTTTCAAGACCGCCGCTTTCGACCGCTCAGCCATCTCCCGTAAAAATATTTTGGCTAATTATAGCCAAATTTATTCGGTTTTTTCCTTAACGTAGGAAGCACCTTTGTTGACTTTTTCCTTTGACCATTCAACGGCGTTATTTGTGTCCTCTTTGGCTCCGCGCCAAGTATTTGAACAGCCGACCATAAACAAAGCAGCAGATAATAGCACTAGTAAATAACGCATTTTCTCTCCTTATAATTTTTGGAGGCGACACCCGGATTCGAACCGGGGATCAAAGCTTTGCAGGCTCATGCCTTACCACTTGGC
>CAUSAR010000017.1:0-32517 GCA_963529735.1 uncultured Campylobacter sp. | reverse complement strand
AAAAGAAAGCCGCAATCAAAAAAGAAGAGATAAAAAAGGCTTATTTCGGGGAGGATTACGTGGGGCCGAAAGAGGTAAAGGCTGAAGATAAAGCGGATAAAAATGCGACTAAGTAAACTTTTCTAAATTTGATAGTCCAAGTAAATTTGGGCTATCAAATTTAACTCTACAGTGTATAAATTTAACTTCCAATACCTCTATACTGTCTAAATTTGATGCTTACAACGCAGTAAATTTAATAACCGTTTAAAACAAATTTATGTATATTTTCTCTTTTATGTGTCATCAAATTTGAGTATCAAATTTTGCAAATTTAAAACCAAAACCGCCGAAAGAGAGAAAAATGGATAAAAATTTTAACAAAGCAAGAATTCAAGGTATCCTCGGCGCGGTTTGCATCCTGTGTGCGAGCGCAAGTTTTCTATCTAACGATCAGAGCCTGTTTTGGATCGTTCGCACGCTAGCGTGGCTGTTTGCGCTGACGTTTTTCCACTACGCACTCATCCGCACGCAGGAGCTATCAAACTCAAACGTCTTTACTATCTTTAAATACGCCTACAACGGCTTTTTAGCAGTGATCCTCTGCACTATCGCGCTCTACGTTTTTGATAAAAATTATCTCAACCTCATCTCCCGCGTCATCATCCCGCTTGCAGTATTTGCCGTCTCTATCGCGTGGGTCGTTATAAATCTCAAGCTCGCAAAGGCCTCAGGCTGCGCGCTTTTTAGCATTTACGCGTGGATGCTCGCCGCTAGTATGGGCGCAAACTTCACCTACGGCATGCTAGAGGTCCTCTCGCCAGCTCTCATTGCCTCTATCGTCAAATTTGAACCTCTCGCAAATGCGCTCTTTGATCTAGCGACTTCGGGCGTCTTGCTCGCGGCGTGGATCAGTGTGGAAAATTTCTCAAACGAGCAAGACGAAATCGAAGTAAATTTAACCAACCAGCTCGGCGATAGGTCAAATTTAAACGCCCAAAGCGCAAACGAACCAAATTTTAGCAGCCGTAAAGAGCTAGCAACAGAGCTCAAATTTGACGCCGACCAAAGCCAAGCAAATAAAATTCCACCCCAAAAAGAAAACGCACAAGAAAATTCTAACGAACTAGAAACGCTAAAAGCAGCCAAAAGGCAGGGTATCATCTCGTGTCAGCTTATGCTAGCGACCGTTGCCATATCGTTTTTTGCCAAGCTTTATCTGATATTTACGCGGCCGCACGGCGAGTCGCAAGAGCAGCTGATAAAACTGCTTGAAGGCTCGGTAAATTTCGTGCTTTTTCTCGCCGCAGCCGTTTATATGTGGTACGCGCTTAAAAAATTAGAGGAAATTTACGACGCCGATATGTTTAGCATCTATAAAAAGATAATTTTTGTATCTATCGTATTTGCGGTAGTCGGTATAGCGTTTGGCTTTATGCGCGGCATAGAGGACCGACCTGCCGCGACCGGTGCCGGACTGGCGGGGCTTTTTATACTAGCTATCACCGTCTATCTTGTCGTCCTTTGGGCTAAGTTAAATTTCAGCCTTGCAAAGATCACAGAAAACGATCTTTTTAAGACCTACGTATTTTTCGCTATCGCTAGCTTTATTATCGCCTTTGCGCTACAGATAATGCTATCCATATATTTTACGGCGGTCTTTTCCGTACTGCTTGCAGCGCTAGCCATCGCGGCACTCTACGTGCTGCCGACTGCGTTTTATCTATATGCTTGGACTATGATAAAGGATGAATGAGTTGAGAGAAAACGAACAAGATTTGACCGAAAACAGAGCCCGAACCGTAAAAAACGCAAGAAATTTCGGCTTTTTAGCGGCTCTTTGCATGTCGCTTACGATTTTGTTGTTTTACATTGTAGCTTTTTCGCCGCAGTTTCAGAACAAAAACCATTGGGTGCTCGCATCCATAGGCACACTCGTTTGTTTTTATGCGGCTTTTAAAGCACTTCAGCCTCTATGCGAGATGAATCTTGTGCGGCCGTTTCATGCGAGTTGGGCTTTTGGGATTGCCATGCTGACAACGGTGTATTTAAAGGAAAGATTTTATAGCGCCGAGTTTATGCTTATATTTTTTACATTATTTACTTTGTCGGCGATTTCTTGGGCGATTTTAAATTTTAGGTTGGCACGCGTCACACAAAATCCACTGTTTAAAATTTATGCCTACATGTTTATACTCTCGGCTTTATCCGGCTGCATCGCGGTTTTTGCAAAAGCGCAAATCAGCAGCGCACTCCACTGGATCAATATCTTGATAACGGCGACAGCTCAGGCTCTGCTAGTTGGCGCATGGTATGACGTGTATGATGTGGAGGATGTTTAAATTTGGCTATAAAATGCGCGAGTAACGGCTCTGCGCGGTTTAAATTTGATCTGCCGAGTACTGGTAAAATTTAGCAAATTTGAGTTAATTTTTTTAGCTCCGACCGACTTTGTTAAATTTACGATAGCCGCTCGCAAATTTATTTTTATAAAATAGGCAAGCGCCGATTTTACCGCCGTTCGTATCAAAAAGGCGCGGGTTTGGCCGCCTGCGTATAAATTTAACCGCCGAGTCAAATTTGACACATTTAGGCAAATTCTCGCGAGGCCGTTTGCCGCACCACGCGTCAAATTTGACCCAAAGCCGCCCTATCCGTTCATCTTAGATAGCTTTTCGTTTTTGAGATTTGCCTCCATCTGGCGGATCTCCTCCTCGCCGCTCCTTACGATACCTTTATCGCACTCAAAGTTTTTGGCGTCTATTTTTTTCGGGTATTCGACATTTGCTAGGATGTATCTAAAAAGGTTTATGCGAGCCTGCTTTTTGCTATCTGAAACGATGATCGTCCACGGACAAAACGGCGTGTTCGAGGCTAGCAGCATCGAGTACTTGGCGATGGTGTACTGATCCCAGAGCTCCTGGCTTTTCTCGTCTACGGGTGAAATTTTAAACTGCTTGAGTGGGTCAGTGAGGCGCTCTTTGAAGCGCTTTTTTTGCTCCTCTTTTGAAACCGAGAGGTAAAATTTAAAGAAAATGATGCCCGAGTTTTTGATCATCTCCTCAAATTTAGGCACTTCGCGCAAAAACTCCTTGTGCTCTTCTTGCGTGCAAAAGCCCATCACTGGCTCTACGCCAGCGCGGTTGTACCACGAGCGGTCAAAGATCACGATCTCGCCCGCACTCGGTAAATGCGCGACGTAACGCTGAAAATACCACTGCGAGCGCTCGACGTCGCTTGGCTTTTCAAGCGCCACGATACGGCATCCGCGCGGATTTAGGTGCTCGGTTAGGCGCTTTATCGAGCCGCCCTTACCCGCCGCGTCGCGCCCCTCGATGATGATAAGTACGCGCAGACCCTGTTCTTTTACGTGATTTTGAAATTTTAAAAGCTCGATTTGTAGCTTTCTAAGCTCGTGCTCGTAGTCGAATTTCACGCTATCCGTACCGTTTTTACTCACTCTAAACCTCCTTTGGGTATTTTTAAAATGTTACTATCAAATAATTAAAATTTAGCTAAAATACGCCTCTTAATTTAACATTTAACGCTGACTTTATGGGAGCTTGTGTAAAAT
Source organism: uncultured Campylobacter sp. (assembly GCA_963529735.1). Taxonomy (GTDB): domain Bacteria; phylum Campylobacterota; class Campylobacteria; order Campylobacterales; family Campylobacteraceae; genus Campylobacter_A. The sequence continues at coordinate 28,964 of CAUSAR010000017.1, read as the reverse complement.
GCGACAAAAATTTCAAGGAATATTATGATTTTTAGGATGATTTTTGCGGCGGTTTTGACCTGCTGCGCTATGTTTGCGGCGCCGCTTCCAGTTAAAGAAGCCTTCGGCCTCACCGCGCACGCCGACGAGCAAAACGTCGAGTTTAGATTCGCCCCCGCGCCAAATATCCACGTCTACAAAGATAGCCTCTCAGCAAGCCTAGAGGGTAAAATTTTAAACTCGCATCTAAACTTTCCAAAAGGCGAAATTTACGACGAGCGCGAGGTTTATACGGGCAAATTTAGCCTTTTCGTACCGATAAATTTGCTAAAAGGGCTTAGCGGTAGCGAAAATTTCACACTAAAGCTCGAATACCAAGGCTGCGCCAAAGACGGCATTTGCTACCAACCGCAAGTACTCAAATTTGGCGTCAAAAAGGGGCTTGCCGGCTACTCCGTCGCGCAGATCATAGAAGCAGCCGAGCCTGAATTTGCCGGCTCGCAGGCACCGCTCTCCGAGCAAGACTCCATCGCTGCAAGCCTTAGCAGCGCAAATTTCCTCCTCTCGCTCGCTACATTTTTTGGCTACGGATTGCTACTATCGCTCACGCCTTGCATCTTTCCGATGATACCGATCTTATCATCCATCATCGTCTCAAAGCAAGCTAGCGGCAGCAAAAACGGCGCCGCAAATTTAAGCGCGCCGGACGAAACCTCGGCCAAATTTGATAGCGACAACCAGCACGCTAAAAATGACAAAAACAAAAACTCTCGCGCCACGAGCGGCTTTTTCCTCTCTCTTATCTACGTTTTTGCGATGGCGTGCGCCTACGCGGTCGCAGGCGTGGCGGCTAGCGTCTTTGGCTCGGGCGTACAAAGCGCACTGCAAACCCCGGCCGTACTGATCGGCTTTAGCCTAGTTTTCGTAGCGCTCGCACTTTCGATGTTTGGACTTTACGAGCTTCAGATGCCCCTTGCCATGCAAAACGCGCTTAGCAAAAAAGCCCAAAGCAAGGGCGGCATAATCGGCGTTTTTGCGATGGGATTTTTATCCGCGCTCATCGCTAGCCCTTGCGTCGCCGCACCGCTTGCGGGCGCACTGCTTTATATCGCGCAGAGCGGAAACGCGGTATTTGGCGGGCTTGCGCTCTTTACGATGGGGCTTGGCATGGGCGTGCCGCTACTGCTGATTGGGGCGAGCTCGGGTAAAATTTTGCCGCGACCGGGCGCGTGGATGGATAAAATTAAGACTCTTTTTGGCTTTATAATGCTGATAATGGCGGTTTGGCTGAGCGCGCGCGTGCTGGGTACTAGAGTAGAGCTGCTGCTTTACGGCGTTATCGGCGTATTTGCGAGCGTATTTTTCGGAGCTTTTAATGCGACAAAGGACGAGTGCGGCAATGGCAAAAAACTGCTAAAAGGCACGGCACTGCTAGCATTTATCTACTCGGTTTTGCTGATCGTGGGCTCATTTTCGGGCGCAAAATCGGCGCTAAATCCGCTTGAAGGTTTTAAAAACACAGGTAGCACTAGCGTAAATTTGAGCAAAAACGAGCCAAATTTTATCACAGTGTCAAATTTGACCGAGCTAGAAAATGCGATAAAAAGCTCGTCTAAACCAGTGCTTATCGATTTTTACGCGACTTGGTGCGCTAGCTGCAACGAGCTTGACGAGATCACGTTTAAAGACGAAGCCGTGCTAAAAAAGCTAGAAAATTTTATTCTTTTGCGCGTGGACGTGACGAAAAATAGCAATGACAATGCGCAGATAATGAAAAAATTCGGACTCATCGGACCGCCTGCGATCCTATTTTTCAGTGCGGGCAGCGACACGCAAGACGAGCTAAAAAACGCACGCCTCATCGGATTTTATCCGCCCGAAAAGTTTTTAGCTCATCTTGAAAAATTCAGGCTGTGAAATTTGCGTGGCGATTTTTGCGGTTTTATTCTTGAAATTTGAGATAATTAAAGCTGATTTAAATTTCGCTCGCTATAATTTCGCCTATCGTTACCCTGTAGTTTAGTGGTAGAACTGCTGACTCTGGATCAGCTAACAGAGGTTCGAATCCTTTCAGGGTAACCATCTAATCCTTTTAAATCCCCAAAATACGGCACTTTTAATAGATTTGTTATACACTTATTGATTTTGTTAAAACTATACCGCCAACGTTCTATTGAGCCACCGGTTGGCATAGTTAGGTTATTGCAGTATTAAAGCTCGGTGCAGTCGAATTGCCTATCAAACTTTAAGCCTCTCGCCGACTCTACTCCGCCGTCTTTGAAAATGTAAATATCTTTTTAAGCTTCACAAGGCCGAGCTTTATGCCACTATATCTCATTATCTTTGCCATCTGCGTCCATCTAGGCTTTTCGTAGCACGGGTGCGGGCATTTGCGGCAACTCGGTTTGATATCGTGCGAACAAGCCAAAAGCCGCTCGTGAGCGTAGAAAAATAGCCGCTCGCACTCGGCGCAAAGCTGCGCTTGGACGCTATTATTTAAATTTTCGCCCTTATAGGCTAGCTCCAAATTTATCTCGTGCTTTGGATCTAGCGTATGCTTGTCACCGCAGTATGTTTGCAAAAATTTCGCCAAAGTCGTGACCTGTTCGGTAAATTTTTTATTCGTCATACATTTTTCCTTTGGGCAAATTTACCAAATTTCGGGGCCCACAGCGTTAATCTAACTCAATGCCAAATTTCGCCCGCGCCCTTTGCAAATCCTCCTCGCAGTCGATACCGATGCTGTCGCTTTGCACCTCAAGCATTAGGATTTTCTCGCCGTTTGATAGAGCGCGAAGCTGCTCGAGCTTTTCGGTATTTTCGAGAGTCGACGGCGCAAATGAGCAAAATCTTTTCAAATTTGCCGCGCTATAGCCGTAGATGCCTAGATGCGCCTTATACGCGTCAAACGCAGCGCGGTCAAACGGGATGCGTGAGCGCGAGAAATAAAGCGCGTAGCCCGCGTCATCAGTCACGACCTTGACTAGGTTTTTATCGTCCGCTAGCTCGCTACCGACAAATTTAAAACACGAAAACATAAATGCTCTCTCCGCGTTTTTCTCGCAAAATTCTCTAAATTTTACGATATTTTCAGGCTCGATAAAGGGCTCGTCGGCCTGCACGTTTATGATGATTTCGCTATCTTTGACGCCGAGTATTCCCGCCGCTTCGTTGATGCGGTCGGTTCCGCTTTGATGCGCCCGGCTCGTCATCACGGCTTTAAAGCCGAATTTTTGCGCGATTTGCGCCACGCCCTCGTCGTCTGCGGCGATGGCGACCTCGTCAGCCGCGCTCACCCTGCGAGCCGTAGCGACGAACATCGGCACGCCGTTTATTTCGCGTAAAATTTTATTAGGCATTCGCGTCGAGGCGAGCCTTGCAGGGATGATGATCATCGCTCGATCCAGGCTAAAATTTTAGCCTCTATATCGCTCTTTGCGGCGATTTCATTGTGTACGGCGGCTTTTATAAAGAGTGACTTTATCGCGCCGGGCACTTCATCCTTAAACTCCGCTGCCAAAGCCTCAAGCCCGCTTTTTTCGTCTTTTAGCGTTTCGTTTTTTAGCGCCTTAAACATACTCGGAGCAAATTTGACCCAGTGCGCGGTCGATGTTATCACGCACGGATGCGTTAAATTTACCGCCGATTTAAAGCAAGTAGCCGTATGCGGATCGACGGCAACTCCTTTTGCCGCCCACTCTTTTATGTATTTCTCGCACTCCGCATCGCTGCAAAAATCAGCGTCAAAATCCTCTTTTAACGCGCCCAGCTCGCTATTTGAAAGCTCGTAAAAGCCTTCGCTAGCAAGATTGTCCATCAGCTCCTTGGTTCGCACGGCGCCAAATTTATCAAAAAGTAGCCTCTCGACGTTTGAAGAAACCAGGATATCCATCGCCGGGCTGATCGTCTTAACCAGGCTTTTGCCGCGCAGATCGTATCGCCCCTGCGTGAAAAACTCGGTAAGGATGTTGTTTGCGTTTGAGACGATTTTGATTTTGCCGATTTTCGCGCCCATTTTTTTAGCGTAGTATGCGCCTAGGGCGTTGCCGAAGTTACCGCTAGGCACTACGATGTCAAATTCGCCCTTTAGCTCGCCCGTTTTTAGCAGATAAACGTGAGCGTAAACGTGATAGATAATCTGAAATAAAATCCGGCCGAAATTTACCGAATTTGCCGCCGAGAGCGATAGTCCGGCAGCGCTTAGACGCTCTTTAAATTTCTCGCTAGCTAGCAGGCTTTTTAGCGCGCGCTGCGCATCGTCAAAGTTACCATCGATGCCGATTACCTTGAGGTTTGCGGCGTCTGCGTTTATCATTTGCAGGCGCTGTACCTCGCTAGTGCCGTCTTTTGGATAGAGGCAGACGACCTTGACGCCCGGCGCGTCCGCAAAGGTCTCGAGCGTCGCAGGCCCCGTGTCGCCGCTAGTAGCGCACATTATGAGGTATTTTTCGCCTCTTTTTGCTGCTAGCTCGCTAAGTAGCGCGCCAAAAGGCTGCAATGCCATATCCTTAAACGCGCGCGTAGGTCCGTGATAAAGCTCGTTTACGTAGAGGTTTTCGCCGATTTTTCGCACTTGCACGGGATTTTGCGGATCGTCAAATCTCTCATACCGCTTCACCGCCCTCTCAAACATCGCCGCGTCCGCGTCAAATCCGAATTTCTCTATGATTTTTAGCGCGATTTGCGCGTAGTTTAAATTTACCGCCTCCGCAAAAAATTTATCGTCCAGCCGCGGCAGCTGCGTCGGTGCGTATAGCCCGCCGTGAGCGGAGCTAGGGCTTAGTAGCGCCTGGCTAAATTCTACGCTTTTTAGGCTCTCGCCCTCACTCGCTCTAGTTTGAAATAACTTCATTTACTTTCCTTTTTTATCCATTTTTTGTATTTTTTGCTAGCTTTGTCCGCCTTAAAAGCGACTATCTCAGGCAGCTCGTAGTCGTGATGTTTCGCGATAAATTTAGCGACTTTTTTAAATTTAACCGCGGTTTTTATGAGTAAAACTCGCTCCTTTTCGTCCTTTATCTCACCGTCCCAAAAATAAACGCTATTTGCCTTAAAAACGCTGACGCAAGCGGCAAATTTAGCTTTCACGAGTTTTTTGGCTAGAGCTTTGGCTGCGGCCTTATCGGCGCAAGAAGTTAGTATAAATTTCATTTAAAGCGTCCTAAATTTTTAGGAGATTATAGAATTTTCTCTTTGATAATTCGTTTAAATTTATCCGCCAACGTCGTTTTTAGCGCGATAACGGAGAGCGGCAGGCCAAACTCCTCCATCTTTACGGCGTCTTTTCGCGTTACCAAAAGCGAGGTTGCGCCGTAGCGGGCTAGGATTTCTGCTAGCTCGTCCCGCGAAAACGCGTAGTGATCGGGATAAATCTCGTGCCCGATGCAAAGGCTAAAATAAGGCTCTAGGCGCTGCGGATTTGCGATGGCTGTCGCTAAAACCATCTTTTTAGTTTGATTTATGATTTCGCTTGCGCGAGTAAAATCCTCGCCCTCTTTTACGACGTAGTCGGCTTTGGCGTAAAATTTGCTCGGGTAGCGATACGCGCCGCTAGGCAGGACGAAATCAAAATAGGGCTTTGCGGATGGGCGGATTAGGACATTAAATTTTTTGATGTGAAATTTACCGAAGCCGTCGTCTAGTAGCACGTACTTTGCGCCCAAATTTTTGGCTTCTTTTATCGCGATATCGCGGTTTTCGCTCACGATGACGTTTGCGTTTTTTACGCTTTTTGCATACTCCATCGCCTCGTCGCCGCTAGCCGTGACGCCCACTAAAATTTCACCCGAGATTGCGACTTTTATGAGTCCTTTTGAAGCTCTACCGTAGCCTCGTAACACGACGCAGCCGCCATCAAATTCGTTTAATATAGCAATACCCAGCGGCGTCTTTCCGCTGCCGCCTAGGGTTAAATTTCCGATGCTGATAACAGGAATGCCAAAATCCAAAGTTTTGCTAAATTTGGATTTTAAAACCACGCCCGCGCAGTAAAGCGCGCTCAAGGGCAAAAGCGCGATAGCTAGGCACTTTTGCCACAAATTTGGAGTGTAAAAATATTCCTGCGCAAAGGCGTAAATTTTCCTTTTAAACACGCGTTTTGGCTACTTCTCGCACGCTCTCGCAGATATAGGCGACCTCTTCGTCGCTAAGCGCGTTGTAAACGGGCAGCGAAAGCACCTGCTGATAGGTTTTTAGCGCATTCGGGAATGAATTTACCTTAAGCCCGTATTTGCTTTTATAGTAGCTTAAAAGGTGCATCGGCTTATAGTGAAGCGCCGTGTGGATGCCGCGCTCTAGCAGCTCCTTGGCAAACCCGTCGCGGTTTTTGTCGATCTTGATAATGTACTGGATGTAGACGTGGTCGCGCTTTTTGATCGGTAGCGAGACGTGCGGGCAGCCTGCGAGCTCTTTGTCGTAGATGGCGGCGATCTGTCTGCGCCGAGCGATAAATTTATCCGTCTTTTCAAACTGCGCTACCGCATACGCCGCGCAAAGGCCCGTCAGATCATACTTCACGCCGATATCTACGACGTCGTAGACGTAGCCTAGGTTGCCGTCTTTATCTATGCCGCCATTCACGATCGCGTGGTTGCGCAGTAGTCTAGCGCGCTCGGCGATAGCATCGTCGTCCGTTAGCATAAAGCCCGCCGTCGCGATAGGGTTTGTGAGCTGCGAATGCACGTTAAAGCAAGAGATAAGCGAGCGGTCGTCAGAGCCGATTTTTACGCCGTTATAGGTTAGGCCGACGGACTTGCCAGCGTCGTCTAGCACCTTTACGTCATACTCCTCCGCGATAGCGTAGATCTCGTCCATATCCGACGCCTGTCCTCCGACGTGGTTTACAAAGATACCTTTTAGCTTTTTGTGATTGTGCACTTTTAGCGTGTCTCGCAGCGACTGGTGGTTCATATTAAAGTCGTCTTCGTTGATATCCACAAATATCGGCTCGGCATCAAAATGCCTGATCGCCTGCGCCACGCTCGGAGTAGAGTTTACCGAGCAGATGATCTTGTCGCCGCGTTTTAGATCCATCGAGCAGAGCGCCAAATGGTGAGCGGCGCTATTGTTATTGGTCGTAACGGCGTGTTTTACGCCAAAATACTCCCTAAGCTCGGACTCCAGCCTCTCCACGATCACCGAACCATGGTCTTTTAGAGCCTCTTTGATGAGCGTAATCTCGGCCTCGTCGATAGTAGGTCTATAAAACGCTATCTCTTCCATTGTGCCTCCTTGTTTTTTTTATTTTTATCTTACCTTCTGCGTTTCTTTTTTTGTTTTTAAATTTATTTTGCTGCCAAATTTACGGCAGTTTTATCTATTTTTACTTTCAGAAAAATCATCGCAACTTTGCCGTTAAATTTACCGTATCTCAAAACCGAGTAGATTTGACGCCGAATCAGTCATCAAATTTCACCGTTTTTGACTTTCAAAACCTCAGCTAAATTTAGCGTCCTAGCCGTAAATTTAGCTCAAATTTTACTCAACATCCAGGCTAGCAACGGGCGGCAACGAGAGTTTAAATTTATTTGCCCTCATCCTTGAAAATACCGTCGCGACGAGTTTTGGGTCAAACTCGCGCGCCAGCTCAGCCTCGCCTTTACTCTGCGCCAAACACAAAACCTCGTCTAGCCGCTCATAGCTGTAGCCTATATCGGCTTCATCGCTTTGTCCTTCCCAAAGGTCGGCGGACGGGGCTTTTACGATGATTTTTTCATCGATACCTAGTTCGCGCGCCAGCTCGTAAATTTCAGTCTTAAAAAGCTCGCCGATCGGATTTAGCGCGCACGCCATGTCGCCGTAGATCGTGCCGTAACCAAGAAGGCGCTCGCTTTTGTTGCTAGTACCCACGACTAGCGCGTTTACCTTTGCCGAATAGTCGTAAAGCAGGCACATCCTGGCTCTTGCGCTTAGATTTCCCATGCGCAAATTTGACAGCGACTCGCCGATCTGCGCAGTAAAACTATCCAAAATCGGCTGGATTTCGATGATTTTATGCGTTATTTTTAGATCTTCGCAAAGCTTTAGCGCGTCACTTAAATTTCGCTCGTTTGAGTACTTCGTCGGCATCAAAAGTGCATGCGTTTCAAAGCCCGTGCGCGCGCAAAGAGCGGCTACGACGGCAGAGTCTAGACCGCCGCTAACGCCCAAAACAAAGCCCTTTGCACCGCTTTTTTCGAGGTAGCTCGCTAAAAACTCGGTTAGCTTCAGGCTAATTTGCGAATAATTTTTCATAACGATTATCACCGATAAATTTAATTTCTAAAATATTATACAATTTTTTTATAAAATTTAACTTTTAAGCTTAAAAAATATACAATTTATTTTAATTAATTTTTGCAAAAGGACAAACGTGAAAATTTTTTCAAAACCATGCGGAGATTATCAAACCAACTGCTACGTAATATCCAAAAACGGGCACGATATTATCATTGATCCAGGTCAAGATTCATATGACTTTGTCGTAAAAAATTCACACGCGCCACTCACTATCATAAACACTCACGGGCATTCTGATCACGTTCTTGACAATGTTAGCTTAAAAAATTTTTTTAATGTTCCAGTTTACATCCACAAAGACGATAATTTCATGCTTCACGACGATCTTTGGGATGCGGGACAGCAGCCGATGTTTGACGCGATTTGCGTCGGCGGAGCAAAATTTGAGGATGTTAAATTTAACATAGAGGACTTTGAGATCGAATTTATGCACTTTCCTGGGCATACGCCAGGATGCTGTATGGTGCGCGTGGACGACGTTATCTTTAGCGGGGATTTTTTGTTTAGAGGCTCGATCGGACGCTATGATTTTCCGTTTTCAAACACCGAGGATATGCGCCAAAGCTTGCTAAAATGTAAAAATTTGCAAGATGATTTTATGCTGTATCCAGGTCACGGCGACAAAACGACGCTAAAAGCCGAGCGAGCAAATTTAGACTTTTGGATAAATATGATCGGCAGGGAGATGAGATTTTAAGGTCAAATTTGAGCTTTTAAGATTTTTAAAAACGCGCTAAATTTAAAGTGGTCTAGTCAAACGAAACGGCAAATTTGACGGTGGCGAATTTACCGTTAAATTTATGCAGGTTTTGCCAAAATACCGCCTAAAAAGACGGTGCTAAATTTACTGCGCCGCCAAATTTCATCAAATTTGACCAAGCTTACGCGTTTTGCTTCGCCTCTTCTTTACGTTTTTCTTCGTTTCGTCTTTGCGCGGCTTGTTTTTGTAGGTTCGTTTTGTAAATTTTAAAGATATGATCCTCTAAAATCACGACCTGAAAAGTCCCCTCAAACACCTTTATATCGTTCGTCGTGCCAGTTACTCGCACCTCGCGTTTTTTGCTCTCGTTAAAGTGCGAGCGCGCGTCAAACTCGATCGCTTCGTTTAGCTTTGTCGGGGCGAAAAAATGTATCTTAGCCCCGATAACTACGCTAAAAGTCTCATTGACCGCCGCCATCGCCGCGTAGCTAGCCGCAGAGAAAACAAAACCGCTGTGTATGAGCCCCTCGCTATCGGCGACCATGTCGCTAGTGGCGAAAAAACGCGTTTTGGCGCGGTTTGGCTCGAGCTGCGTCACGGCGCCGCTAAGGCCGATTTTTATATTCGGCGAGGTTTTTAGTTCGTTGCGAAACGGATTTTCGTCCTCGGGTAGAACAACCCCGTCGCTACTGTTGTCGTCGTAGATATTTTCGTCCATTTTTCACCTTTTTATACGCTTAGTTTTAGATAGACCCGTTTTGGCGCGGGATAGCCCTCGACTGTACGCGTCTGATCTGCGGGATCAAGGAAGTCGCCCAAACTCTGACCCAAGATCCACTCTGTTTTTCGCTGCTCGTGCGCGTCCGTCGGCTTTGTGGCTAAAATTTGCGCGTCTTTAAAATTTGCCCTCTCGCACCAGTTTAAAAGCGCGCTAATAGTCGGCACGAAGTAGATATTTGGTATCTTTGAGTATGTATTTTTAGGGCTCAGGGCAAAATCGCCCTCCATATCAAGATACATCGTGTCCAAAAAGAGCTCGCCGCCCGCATTTAACGCGCCTTTTAGCTCTTTTAGCGTACGCACAGGATCGCTTCTGTGATAGAGCACGCCCAGGCAAAAGAGCACGTCAAATTTGACGCCGTAGTGGGGCAGATGCTCGACGCCTAGCAGCTCGTACTCTATGCCCGAGCGCACAAACGCATCGATAAATTTAAACTGCAAAAAGCTCATAACGCCGGGATCAAAGCCGATCAGTTTTTTGGGGCGCTGGGGCAACATACGAAAGAGATAGTAGCCGTTGTTGCAGCCGATATCGCCCACGACCTTATCCGCTAGATCCATGTGCGGCGCGAGCAGGTTAAATTTAACAAAACTCCTCCACTCGCTGTCGATAAATATATCATCTATCTTAAACGGCCCCTTGCGCCACGAGCGTAAATTTAGCGCCGTTTGCAGCGTATCTTCGCACTCTACAGGGTTTAAATTTGCGTTTATCTCGACTATATCGTCAAATTTAAGCTCAAATTCGCGATCCTTAAATTTAGCCGCCAGCTCCTCTACCTCCCGCATCAAAGGCGCGTAGGTTTTACCCGCCAGCTCCCTAGCCTTCGCCGCTCTAGCCGCTTCTAAGCTCATCACTCCGTCCAGTCGATGATGTTTTTAGGGCACTCTTTGTGATAGACGCCCGTCGCGTCGTAGTACTCCTTGCACTCGTTGTAGTACTTCGTCGTCACGCCGCGGTCGTTTAAAAACACGCAACCGCCCAGTATCGCCGCCAGAGCCGAGAAAAATAAAATTTGCGCTAGAGTTTTCATTTGAAAAATTTAGCGTGCTTTTTCTTCATGTATTCGACGACTTCGAGCACCTCGTCCACGCCCTCGGCACCCGAGTTTTCCAGCGCGTCGTCGATGCACTCGATGTAGGTCTCGGCCGCGTCCTCAAGCCTATCCTTTTTCACGCCGGCATAATAAAGCATCGCCTCCAGCATCATCGAAAGCTCGTAGCTTAGCTCGTCCACGGTAGGTTCTATTTCTTTCATTTTCTATCCTTGTAAAATCGTTTTTTTAGTTATCAGGTCGGTTATCTGCGCTTTTACGTTCTCATAGCTAAAGCTATCCTTAAAGCCAGCAAAAAGCCCGCCGCTAGCGTTCACGTGCCCGCCGCCGCCGACTAAATTTTTAGCCATCAAGCTGACGTCTACCTTGCCATTAGCGCGAAAGCTCAGCGTCTTTTTGCTCGTAACGTCGATGAAAAAATCAATATCCGGATTTGCGACTAAAAAATCGTTGCCGATAACGGAAGTATTGCCGATATTATAGGTCAAAATACCCTTAAAATCGTTATATTTTATACTAAATTTCTCTTTTTCTTCGCTTAGTTTTTTAACGACGAAAGCCGAGATAAGGTTGCTTAGCGTATCGTTTTTATCATCTTTAAAAAAGTCCTTTTTAAACCCGAAAATCGCCTCGTCAAGCCCGACATAGTCGTCTCCCGCGTCAAAAAACTCCCGCGCGCGTTTGATTAGATAAAAAAGATAGCGCGAGTTTTCAGCCTCAAACATCGTTTTGTTTATCTCTTTTGCGTTTGCGACGAGTCCGAGTCCGACCTTACCCATTTCAAAATTTACGTCCTCTTTTAGCCAGATATCGACTGCGTTTACGACGTCGCTAAAGTGACTTAGGCTCGCATCTACGCCGTAAATTTTAGCGAAAAAATCATGCGCGATCTTGGTCGCGCACCTTGAGCTATCTAAAAAATACCAGCCAAATTTGCTCGCGCACTCGGCGCCACTTTGGTGATGATCTAGGAGTAAAATTTTAGCGTTTTTATTTGCGAGCGCCTTTTCGTAGGCTTCACACTGCTCCACGGTCAAATTTAGATCCGTTATCAGGATAAGCGCTTTTTCATCGCTTTTAGTTGCTTCGTCTTTGCCGCGATTTTCGGGCGCATTTTGCTGGCTCTCGTTTTGCTCGCCGCCCAAATTTGACGCCGCCGAGGCTGCGTTTTTATCAGAAATTTGAGCCAAAATTTGATCAAATTTCTCGTCAATCTCTTTGCCGTAGTTTGAGTTATAAAATTTAACGTTTTTAAAATAGTGATTCGTTATTACCTGTGCGCCGTATCCGTCCAGATCGGTGTGCGAGAGGTGGTGGATGGTCATTTTATTCCTTACAAATTTGATATTTCTATCGTGCCTAGCGTCTCAAACGGCGTATTTGCCGCGACTTCGGCAAAGCTAAGCACCGTGATATCTATGGCGAAATTCGCGCAGATATCGGCGATAAATTTACGCAAGCTAGGCTCCACGCAAAGTATCATCGAGCCGTACTCCGAGATCGGCCGCTTCGCCCTCGCCTCGCGCAGAGCCTGCACGATCGCCGAGGTCTGCGCGACATTTATCATCAAGTGATACGCGCCGTCTTTATACTGCACGGCGTCGATCAGCTTTTGCTGCGCGGCGGGCTCCATCACGTAGAAATTTAACCGCCCGCCCTCATCGACGTAAAGCGAAGTGATAGCGCGAGCAAGCGCGGTGCGGACATGCTCGACGATCATATCGAGGTTCTTGCTAACCTCGGCGATGTCGCTTAGCGCCTCTAGGATACTTAGCATATCTTTTATCGGGATGTGGTCTTTTAGTAGCGCTTTTAGCACCTTTTGGATCACTCCGATAGGCGCGATGCGTAGCGTATCCTCGACGATGACCGGGTATTCAGATTTTAGCTTGTCGAGCAAATTTTGCGTCTCTTGGCGGGTTAGGAGCTCGGCGGCGTTTTGTTTTATCAGCTCGCTCATGTGCGTGGAGATGACGCTCGCGGGATCTACGATCGTGTAGCCGCTTAGTATCGCGTCCTCCTTCACGCTCGCATCGATCCATAAGGCGTCTAGGCCAAACGCCGGCTCTTTAGTCGGGATGCCCTCTATGTTGTCGCTAACTAGCCCGCTATCCATCGCGAGGAATTTATCCGCGTAAATTTCGCCCTGCCCGATCACGACGCCTTTTAGCTTAAAGCGGTATTCGTTGGGCGGTAGCTGTAGGTTGTCGCGGATACGGATCTTTGGCATCAAAAAACCAAGCTGTGCCGCGATATTTCGGCGCATCGCTCGTATGCGCTCGATGAGATCGGTCTCGGCGATCTTTAGCAGGCCGTATCCTAGATCAAGCTCTAAAATTTCAAGCTTTAAGATATCGTTAATTTTGGCTTCCTCTTCGCGAGCGATCTCTTCTTCGCTTTTTTTAGGCGGTTTAGGCGCCGCCGGCCCTTCCTCCTCGCCTTGTGCCAAGCTTGCGCTTTGGGCTTTGGAGGTCAAATTTATCTTGCCCTCTTTTACCTCTTTCATTATATAGCCCATACTTAAAAACAGAAGCGAGATAAAGCCCAGAGATAGCGTCGGAAGCCCCGGAACCAGGGCAAATATAAATAGTATAAAGCCGACTATTAAAAGCGTTTTGTATTCGCCCAGCAGCTGCGTTAGCGAGCCCTCGGCGAAATTTTCATCATCCTTACTAGCTCGAGTGATGATGATCGCCGTAGCCGTCGACGTGATGAGGCCCGGGATCTGGCTCACTAGACCGTCGCCGATCGTTAGGATCGTGTAGTTTTGCGCCGAGGTAGCCATATCTAGGCCGTACTGAAACGAGCCGATTAGAAAGCCGCCGACGATGTTTATGATCGTGATGATGATACCCGCGACCGCGTCGCCTTTGATAAATTTAGACGAACCGTCCATCGCACCGTAGAAATTCGCCTCGCCGATGATGGCTTCGCGGCGCTCTCTAGCAGTCTTTTCATCGATCAGACCCGCGTTTAGGTCGGCGTCTATCGCCATTTGCTTACCAGGCATCGCATCGAGCGTAAATCTAGCCTGCACCTCGCTCACGCGCGTCGAGCCCTTGGTAACGACCATGAAATTTATAAGAACTAGGATCGTAAAAACTATCACGCCGATGACGTAGTTGCCGCCTACGACGAACTGCCCGAAGCTTGAGATGATCTCGCTCACGGCATCGGGGCCATTGTGTCCTTCGCTTAAAATCATACGCGTGGTGGCTATGTTTAGCGAGAGTCTAAAAAGCGTGATGATGAGAATGAGCGTCGGAAATGTGCTAAGATCGGTCGGCTTTGGCACGTAAACGGCGATCAGGATGATGAGCACCGAGATAGAGATGGAAAGCGCAAGAAAAAAGTCCAAAACCGCGCTAGGAAGCGGCACGATGATAATCGCAAGGATGGCGATTATGACGCCGACGATCGTGAGCCCCTTAAACCTTACGATGGGCTCTAAAAACGGTGCGACCAGAGTTAGGATATTGCGCTTTTGTTTTGCCAAAATTTACTTCTTGATTATATTTGCTAACGTAATTGTATCTAAAAAATCGTCGATTTTAGACTGAAGCGCGCTAAACATCGGCCAAATTTGACACATTCCGCCCTTGCTAGAGGCGCAACTATCGGCCGAGATAGAGCACTCAAATACCGCCATTTTGCGCTTTTCGGCACTTTCGATTATTCTTTTTATACTGATTTCTTCAGGCTTTTGCGCGAGCATAAATCCGCCGTTTGCGCCCTTAAACGAAACCAAAATGCCCTCTCTGGCCAAATTTTGCAAAATTTTGGCCAAAAAGCTTTTTGATATCTCAAGCTCGCCCGACATCGTATCGACGTCTGATGGAGCGTCTTTTTGCGCTATGTAAATCAGCGAAAGCAGCGCGTATTCGCTCGCTTTTGTCAAAAGCATAAATTCCCCTTAAATTTTTTGCGGATATTTTATTAAATTTTATCTGCAAATTTGATTAAATCAATATTTTTTAAAACAGGTGCCGCATTTTTTGATTTTTATGATATAATCGCCTTTTTAATCTCACCAATCAGGAGGTCATTATGGCTTTGGATTCGGCTAAAAAAGCAGAAATTGTTGCGAAATTCGCTAGAAAAGAAAAAGATACCGGTTCTCCGGAAGTTCAGATCGCATTGCTAACCGCAAGGGTTGAGGAGCTAACCGAGCACCTAAAAATCTACAAAAAAGATCACTCGTCTCGCCTCGGACTACTTAAAATAGTCGGCCGCAGAAAACGCTTGATGAAATATCTAAAAGCTAAAGATTACGCAGCTTACACAAAAGTTATCGCTGAACTAAACCTCAGAGATAAATAATCCTAAGCCCCAAATTCGGGGCTTTTCTCTTAAATTTTACTTTAAATTTTATCCATAAATCAAAATTTCTTAAGTACTCGCCTAAATTTAGGTAAATTATCAATTATAAAATTAAAAAAACCGTCGATATTATACCCTTTACTCGCCGAATAAAACACTGGTTTTGGTATTTTTAGCCCCGTAGTATCCAGCACTCTTTGTTGCACTGAACTTGCTTTTTGATTTAAAAACTCAAAAAGCCGAGCATTGGGAGCATTTTTACTTTTATCCCATTCTCTACCGCTCATTGCCATATCGGCTTGGTTTAGTACTACCAAAACCCTATCCTCACCGAGATTGGGTAGCAAAATTTCATTTATCAGATGAAAACTAGTCCCCATATCTCGGCTACCGCTATCTACGATCACGACCGCAAAGTCTATCAGGCAATATTTTAGTGATTCATTATACAGTCTATTTAAAAGCTTGATTATCTTTTTACCGTGCTTCCACATCCTTGTTCACACTATCGCCGAGACCAGGGCTATCCCATAGTCTTAAATTTTCATTTATGCTAAAGTCCGTTATCTCCATCGTCTCAGGGTCGGCTCCTCGTCCGACCCTTGCTACTTCGTTTAAGAAATAAGAATTTATCGTAGAGCTCTTGCCCGCGCCGGTGGCTCCGGTTATCAGCACGTCAAACGGACGCACGCCGATAGTTCCGATAGCGCCAGTTAGCTTTTGTAAATTTACACCGCTATCGTTGCTTTGCGCGCTGTTAATGACGCCTGATATCTGCTCAAATGTACCAAGCATTTTACCGCCTACCATCCAAAAAATTCCGCTAAAAAAGCCACCGATAGCGCCGACCACGGCACCAGCCATCTTGCCAACCGTTCTACCGACTCCGCCAAATATTGCGCCTATCTCTCCGCCTATATCAGCACCCTTACTTGCCCCATCCACCACACTGGCAAATATTGACTTTTGGATATCGGCATTATAGTCCCTAAGCGTATCGTTAGACTTCCACATACTGCTATCGTTTGAGATATTGTTTGCATATATCGCTCTTTTTTCGCTCGGAGTATGCGACACTATGAAATAAAGCAGTTTTGAGAGATTATAAGGATTTTGTTTTGCATCGCCATCCTTATATCCTGCGCTATAAAATATCGGCTCGATATCTACGCCAGTACTCTCTTTTATACGCCTTTTTACGGATACTACCTTTTCGTTCAAAAACCCTTCAAGCTCAGGCTCGGGCCTATTTTCGATATGATTCCAACCTCTGCCTTTCATAGCGATATCGGCTTGATTTAGCGCGACCAGTATCCTATCTTTTGCCCCCTTGCCGACTGCCGGAATAATAACCTCGTTTATGAGCTCAAAAGAGGTGCCATAGTCTCTAGTGCCGGCATCAAGGATAACCAAAATCAAATCTATAAGCGGTTTTTCATTGCCGTCAAGCTCGTTTAACTTACTAATTATCGCCTTTGAATGCGCGATGTCTTGCTCTTTGCCGTCGCCAAGTCCAGGGCTATCCCAAAGCACGAGATTATCCAGCTCATGTTTTGAGATGCTTTGCGTCTCCGGATCTACGCCTTGTCCTACTTTTGCAATATTGGCATCAAACAAAGCGTTTATAGTCGAGCTTTTGCCGCACCCCGTCGAACCTGTTATCATTATGTTTATTTTTTGATCTTTTAGTCTAGCGATATTTCGCAACATCATATTTTTAGTTTTTTCGTCGATATTTGCATTATTTATATCGCTTTGAACTACTTTAAAAATATCCTCTCTCGCCATTTTTTATCCTTTTATTTTTTATTTTTTATGACTGCGTGATACACTATGTAAAACCTGATTTAGTGGTAAATTTATAAAAAATATGGATTTTTTGAATATGAATATAGATAGAATTTATTCTTTCTGATTGTAGATTTTTATAGTTTAATTGGCTACTCTCTCTCTCTCTCTCGATTTTTTATGTAACATCAATTACCTTAATCTAAAAAATTTAACGTATTTTTAAGTTAAAACAAACTAATTATAAGGAAATTAACTTTAAAGTAAAATAAGTTTTTAATAAAAGAATCACGACTTAGATTTATTCAATAATAAAATATTATAAAACCTTGAGCTAACTACACTAAAATTATCTAAACAATTTTTTTTAACTATAGCCCTTGACAATTATCCGCTCAATGTTGTATAATGCGCCTAGCAATTTAAAGGAGAGAGTGCTAATATGATAAAGGTGAGCAAGCGAGATCTGATACTTGATTCTATCATTCAAGCTTATCTTAGCGACAATGCTCCAATCGGCTCTAGCGAGCTTGGTTCGCGTATGGGGATGTCGATCCCGGCCTCTACGATTAGGGTTTATTTTAAAAAGCTCTCCGACGAGGGAGCGATTACCCAGTTTCACGTTAGCGGAGGCAGGATACCGACGGTTGCGACAATGAGAGATTATTGGCGAGCTAGGTTAAATTTCGACGAAACGCCAAATATCGCAAATCCGAGCCTGCTAAAGTTGCTAAGCGATAAATTTGAAATTTACGCGATGGTTTTTGAAAGCAAAGCCCAAACGCTAAACGAGGTTTTAAATTTAAACAATAGATTTTTGATTTTGAGCTTTAGCGAGGACGAGATCGCACTCAAATTTAACTCGAAAGTCGAAAAGTTTTTGAGCAATCTCATCGGCATAGACCTCGATAGACTCGAGCTTACCTGTATGCAGGTGGGTCTAAACGAGTTAAGAAATAAGATAGCCGAGCTAAAGCGCACCAAAATTCGCTTTTTAGAAAACGAAAAGATAGCGCTTGAAATTTTCGGCGAGAGCTTTAAAAGCGCGCTAAGCCCTAGTTTTGAGATGGTTTTTGACTCAAATTTAGTCTTTTTCGGCGAGAACCACCTAGGTATGAAGCTTGACGTAAATTACGAGGGTAAAGAGGCTAAAATGCTTTGCGCTGGCAGTATTTATAATGATTATGAAAGATTTTTAAACAACCTAAAGGAGGCGGCATGAACGAGAATGAAAACGTAGAACTTGAGCAGCAAATCCCGTCAAATTTCGACGAGAGTATCAGCTTTGAGGGCCTTGACGCAAAATACGTCGAGCTTCAAAAGCAGCTCGAGGAGCTAACGGATAAGTATTATAGAGCCAACGCGGACTTTGAAAACATCAAAAAGCGTTTTGAAAAGGAAAAAACGGACATCGCGACGTATGCGAACGAGAAATTCGCGCGAGATCTACTTCCCGTGATAGACGCGCTTGAGATGGCGGTAAATTTTGAAACCGAAGGCGACGAATACGCAGCAAAAATCAAAGAAGGAATTTATATAACGATAGATCAGTTTAAAAAATGTTTCGAGAAAAACGGCATCACCGCGATCGAAGTGAACGAGGACTTTGATCCAAATTTCCACAATGCAATGCTGCAAGTAGAAAGCGAAGACGTGGAAAAAGGCAAGATCGTGCAAGTGATACAAAAAGGTTACCTCATCAACGGCAGAGTTTTGCGCCCTGCGATGGTGTCGATAGCGAAGTAAAATTTGAAAGAAAAATTTAATAAAAAGGAAAAACAATGGCAAAAGTAATAGGTATAGACCTAGGAACGACAAATTCATGCGTGAGCGTGTACGAGCGTGGCGAAAGCAAAGTAATCCCGAACAAAGAGGGTAAAAATACGACTCCTTCGGTCGTGGCGTTTACTGATAAGGGCGAAATTTTAGTAGGCGACAGCGCAAAACGCCAAGCCGTCACAAACCCTGAAAAAACCATCTACTCTATAAAAAGAATAATGGGCCTAATGAGTAACGAGAAAAACGCGCAGGAGGCCAAATCTCGCCTGCCGTATCACATAGTAGATAGAAACGGCGCGTGCGCTATCGAGATCGCGGGCAAGGTTTACACTCCGCAAGAAATCTCCGCAAAAGTGCTCATAAAGCTAAAGGAGGACGCGGAAAGCTACCTGGGCGAAACCGTCGTAGACGCCGTCATCACCGTGCCTGCGTACTTTAACGACAGCCAAAGAAAAGCGACAAAAGAGGCGGGCACAATCGCCGGACTAAACGTGCTTCGCATCATAAATGAGCCTACTGCGGCGGCTCTTGCTTACGGTCTAGATAAAAAAGAGGCCGAAAAGATCATGGTTTACGACCTGGGCGGCGGTACGTTTGACGTTACGGTGCTAGAAACCGGCGATAGCGTGGTCGAGGTTTTGGCTACGGGCGGTAACGCGTTTCTAGGCGGCGATGATTTCGATAACCGCCTAATCGACTGGCTAACGAGCGAATTTAAAAGCGACTCGGGTATCGATCTAAAAACCGACGTGATGGCTATGCAACGCCTAAAAGAAGCAGCTGAAACGGCTAAAAAAGAGCTAAGCTCGGCTCAAGAAACGACTATAAATTTACCGTTTATCACCGCTGACGCTACCGGTCCTAAACACCTCACAAAAACGCTAACTAGGGCTAAATTTGAAGGTATGATCGAGGATCTAGTCGCTCAAACGATCACCAAGATAAACGAGGTCGTAAAAGACGCCGGACTAGACAAAAAAGATATAAAAGAAATCGTCATGGTGGGCGGCTCGACGCGCGTGCCTCTAGTTCAAGAAGAGGTCAAAAAGGCGTTTGGCAAAGAGCTAAATAAAAGCGTAAATCCGGACGAAGTCGTAGCTATCGGCGCGGCGATCCAAGGCGCGGTCATCAAAGGCGACGTGAAGGACGTGTTGCTCCTAGATGTCACTCCGCTAAGCCTAGGCATCGAAACTCTAGGCGGCGTGATGACAAAAATCATCGAAAAGGGCACCACTATCCCGGTTAAGAAAAATCAGGTATTTTCAACCGCCGAGGATAACCAAAGCGCCGTCACGATCCACGTACTACAAGGCGAGCGCGAATTTGCCCGCGACAATAAATCTTTAGGTCAATTTAACCTAGAGGGCATCCCTGCCGCTCCTCGCGGAGTGCCTCAGATTGAGGTTGAGTTTGACATCGACGCCAACGGTATCCTAACGGTCTCTGCTAAAGATAAGGCTACCGGCAAAGCCCAAAATATCACGATCTCAGGCTCAAGCGGTCTAAGCGAAGACGAGATCAACAACATGGTCAAAGACGCCGAGCTACACAAAGAGGACGATAAAAAACGCAAAGATGCGGTCGAGGCGCGCAACCAAGCCGACGCGCTCGCGCACCAAACGCAAAAGAGCCTTGACGAGCTAGGTGAGAAAATCCCAGCCGAGGACAAAGAGCGTATCCAAAAGGCGCTTGACGAGCTAAAAGAGACGCTAAAAGACGAAAACGCTAGCAAAGAGCAGATCGACGCGAAGGTTAAAACTCTAAGCGA
The DNA here is from genome assembly GCA_963529735.1 of uncultured Campylobacter sp. Classification (GTDB taxonomy): domain Bacteria; phylum Campylobacterota; class Campylobacteria; order Campylobacterales; family Campylobacteraceae; genus Campylobacter_A. Next base: position 8,518 of record CAUSAR010000017.1, on the reverse strand, counting down.
AGCCAGCCACAAGCTAGCCGAAGCGATGTATAAAAAAGACGGTGCTGCTGGCGAGCAAGCAAATGGCGGCAAGAAAAAAGACGACGACGTCATCGACGCCGAAGTCGAATAAAATTTAGCCCTTGTTTTGGCAAGGGCTTTAAACGTAAATTTAAGGTTTTAGCGTTTTTACGCGCCCTTAAATTTGTCCCGCCCGTTAAATTTGACGGGCGGATTTTTACATATCTCTTACTTTACTTTCTCAAATTTACGCAATCCAAATTTGACCCCATGTAGTTTTTTATCCGCTTATTTTGCAAATTTGCCACTCTTCCGGTAGATTAAATTTGACTCTATTCAGCACAATCCTTAACCAAAATCATCCATTTGGACGACTGATTTAAATATAATCAAACAAAAAAGGTCCTAAATGTATCTATTTTTCCTGATTGTTCATATTTTGAGCGCCGTAGCCTTCGTTGGTTACGTATTTTTCGATGTTTGTATATTTCCGTTTGCCAAAAAGCACGTAGACGAGGATACGCTCGCTCGCGTCAAAAAAGCCTACACCAAAAGCAGCGCAAAGGTTTTCGGCACGGCGTTTTTGCTCCTGATCATCAGCGGCGTTTATATGGCAAAGGATTATTTTGGCGGCGAGAATGGATGGCTCGGTAGTCCGTTTCAAATTTTACTCGCGACTAAGATCGGCGTGCTAGGGCTAATGTGCCTAATCACGGCGATATCGCTCTTTTACGTCTATAAGCTTAAAAAGCCCGATCCCTTCGGCAAATACTCGCACGTCATCGCCCTTGTTTTGTGCGTCATAATGATAATCCTAGCAAAAGTGATGTGGAGAGTTTAGATAAATTTGACCGATTGATTTAAGGCGCGATTAGATCGCAAAAGTCGGAGTAAAAACAAAAGCATTTTAGCCGCCAAGGAGCGTAGCGGCCAAAATGTAAAGCAGTTAAATTTAGCCCAAAAGCCTGTTAAACTGGCTTTGCAAGCTTGCGGTATTGTGCGCTTGAGCTAGGATCGCGGCGTTTGCTTGCAGGTCGTTTTGCTTAAATGCGCTTATATTTTTAGCGATGTCGTTATTTTGTAGCTGCGACTCGCTTTGCCTTAGTGCTACGTTTTTGGTTAGGCTTGCGTTGATGCCTGAGATGATGCCGTTTTGCGCCGCGCCGATCTCACCTCGCAGAGCGTTTACGCTACCGATAAATTTACTCACGCTCTCGCCGTCGCTCACGTCTATGCCTCTAAAATCGGGCGCGTTTAAATTTACGCTCGCCGTGCCGTTACCGGTTAAGAAGCTCATCTGCCCGCCAAATACGTTTTTACCGTTAAAGCTCGCCTGCTGCGTGCTCTCTCTCATCGCGCCCACGAGCGCGTCCGCCTCGCTTTTTATCATCTTTTGCTGGTCGGAGTTTAGGATGCCACCGTTATATCTCACTGAGAGTTCGCCGATACGGTCGGCGCTTTGCGTGATATTTGCTAGCGTGGAGTCTGCGATCTGCAGGACGCCGATAGCGTCGTTTGCGTTTGCGACGCCCTGCTCTAGCGTGGAGCTTTGAGAGCGAAGCGAGTCCGCGATAGCTAGATTTGCGCTGTCGATACCGCTTAGAGCGCGCTGTGCGGAGATGTTATTCAGGGCTTTTGCGCTATTATTTTGAGCTTGTTCTAGGTATTGATTGCTTAGGCTTGAGTTTGCGGAAAAATTTCCCAGCTTCATTTGCACTCCTTTTAAATTTGACCCGATTTTATCGAAAATTTGATTAAAATTTGCTAACGGCGAGCACGGCGTCAAATTTGAGAGTTTTAAGCAAATTTACCGTCTAAATTTTAACTTGCCTTGAGGTTTTGTCGCGACTTTGTTTTCTACCGCTTTTGCGCGGCTTTTATACTCGTAAGCTTTGCCCGCGATCGCCGCCAAAATCGCAACCGTCACAAATATCCAAAGATAATACCTCTCCACGCCATCGTAGCTAGTAACCGCCTCAAAAACTAGCTCGCCTTGCGCCGGCACGAGCTGACCATCTTTTATCATCTTGCGAATATCCTCGCTGCCCAGATTTTTGCCGCGCGGATCATACGGCCGCGTCAGGATCTCTATGACGGCAGTATCCGCAATCTCATAGACGCTAGAGTCTATGAGCTGCCCCGTCCCAAGCGCGTCAAAATAGTAAATTTTGTCGCCGTTTGCGTAAACTGCACCGTATACGCCGTTACGCACGAGCCCTATTTTGCGCCATTGCTCGCTCGTTTTCAGCCTAAAAAGCTCAGTATGGCGCGAGCCTAACCGCCTGCCGCTCTTATTTCTGTGCCATACTTCGCGGCTTTGCACGAAATAGGTCTGAGCGCCGCTAATAAAAACGCTACCCGCAAGCGGCAAAATTTCACCAGCAAAAGGATCGTCCGCCGCGCGTTTTAGTTCGCCGCTTTCGCGCTCCCAAAAGTAAATCCCGCCCTTGCCGCGAAAAAGCAGATGATAGGCGTGCGCGCCGGAGACGCCAAAGGGTAGCGAGTAAGGCGCAAATTTGGGTGCAAACTCATGCTCGTCTGCATAAACCGCGCCACTAGAGGGCTCCAAAAGATAGTGCGTGCCGTTAAAATACGCCGCCTCGTGCAGCTCTGCCGTAAATTTGACCGCGAGCCGCGAGCTTTTAAAATAGACGTTTCGTCCGTCCGTAACGTAAAAATCGCTAGTTCGTCCGCGCGCGTCTAGCACGTATCTTAGCCCCCTGGCGTCTGCACCATCTAGCTGCTTGCCCTCAAAATATACCTTGCCGCCTTCGCCGCGCAAAGCCGCTTTTTCCGCCGCGAAACCGAAATCTAAAATAGGGGCTAAATTTACGCTAGAAACGCGCTTTGTTTTATAAATATAGCTTTGCGGTTTATCAGCACCCAGTACCGCGTACGCCATAGTTTGAACGATCTCGGTAAAGCCGCCTAGCTCGTAGTTTCTCTCGCCTGCGTCGCTACAAAAATAGCTTATCTCGCCGTCCGTAAAATATCCGTTGCCAATCGCCATAGTGCGAGATGGATCTAGCCCGGTCATCGCGAGATTGCCGCAGTAGACGGCACTTTCGCCCATGCCGACATTTCTGCCGCGGTAACCCTCAGATGCGAAAACCCTAAATTTATCTGCTCGTACGCCTTTTAGCTCAAATTTGCCTCCGCTTGGGATGAGAGCGTAAATTTTACCCTGCGGCGTAGCGTAAAATTCGCTGCTACCTATCTGGGTAAATTCGCCATCCTCCTCGTAGCTAACGATATAAATCATAAAAAACACCGTAAAAAGTACGGCAAAAAGCGCAAATAAGCAAAGTAGTATAGGTTTTTTATCTTTCAAAGTGCCGCCTATTTTTAGAAGCTCTGATGTTTATCGAACTCAAATTTTACGCAAAATGCCTCAAAATTTTAAATTTTCCTATCGCATGGTAAGCTAGCGACCAAACAAGGAAACAAATGCAAATAAGCCGAATAATATCGGTAAAATCGCGAATCTCAAATCTGCCCGTAATCAAAGAAAAAATCACTCCGCCCGCGATACAAAGAGCAAGAAGCGTCAGCGAGATAAAAACCGCAATGTTCATGATTTTTGCCGTCTTGCTCTTATTTTCGCTATTTTTAGCCAGGGTTTCAAGCAGGGTTATTCTATTTATAAAGCCGTCTCTTTCGTACTCTACGCGCACTAGATCGCCCTGCTCTAGACTAAAATCCGCCGAAAAAACGCCGCTAAATTTAATCCCATCCAGCTCAAAACTAGCGCCGATGAACTCGTCTCGCTTAATCGTACGTAAATTTAGAGCGCTAACCCTGCCCGTTTTAATTAATTTTTTCAAATTTGCTCCAAATTTTCGGCGATTTCCAAGACTTCAAAGTATTCGTTCTCTAGCGTTTCAAGCTCGCTTTTAGCCGCTTCTAGGTCGTTATAAAGCGCGGTTAGGCCGATTTGCTGATAGATTTTAGGATCACTAAGGCCGGCGTTTAACTCTTTTATCTTAGCTTCTAGCGCGGCGATTTTTTCTGGATGCGAGGATAAAATTTGCGTTTGCTTGTAGCTTAGCTTCGCGCCGGTTTTGCTCTTTTGTTTTTGCGCTTGCTCGGCTTGGCTTGCTAGGCTAGCTTCAAATTTACCAAGCTCGGCTAATTCGTCTTCTAGCTCGAGATAGACGCTGTACTCTTGATGCAGCACCTCGATCGTCGTCCCCTCAAATGCCCAGAGCTTTTGCGCGATCTTATCGACGAAGTAGCGGTCGTGGCTCACGATGATGATAGCGCCTTCAAAGCTTTGCAGGTAGTCTTCAAGGATGTTGATAGTTGCGATATCTAGGTCGTTTGTCGGCTCGTCAAGCACGAGCACGTCGTACTCCTTGCTAAAAAGCAGCGCGAGCGCCACGCGGTTTTTCTCGCCGCCGCTTAGCACGCCGATTGGTTTATTGAGGAATTCTTTCGGAAATAGGAAATTTTTAAGGTAGCCGTAGACGTGCATATTTCGCCCGCGCACCATGACGTGATCGCCGCCGTTTGGGCAAAAGGTCTCGATGAGGCTCTTGTCGTCATCCAGAGCGCTTCTGGACTGATCAAAGTATCCCACGCGCACTTCGCCTCGCTTGATCTCGCCGCTACTAGGCTTTTCAAACCCGAGTAAAATTTTAATAAGAGTGCTTTTGCCGCTACCGTTTCGCCCGACTATCGCGATGCGTTCGCCTTGCAAAACCCGCGCGTTAAAACCCGAAAAAAGCTGCTTGCCATCGATAGTTTTGCTTAATTGCTTGATCTCAAATAGCATCTTTTTGCGGTTTACGCTTTGCGTTTGGTTAAAATTTTTACTCGCGCGCTCAAGCTCGAGCCTAACACGGCGTATCACGCCCGGATTTTTCTTAGCCTCTTCGCGCATGGCTAGCACTCGCTCTTTGCGCCCTTCGTTGCGTTTTAGACGCGCTTTGACGCCTCTGCGTAGCCACTCCTCCTCGGCTTTTAGCTGTTTTAGCAAAGTTTCGTGAGATTTGGCTAGGCTGGCTAGGATTTCCTCTTTTTTAGCTAGATAGTTTGCGTAACCGCCGTCAAATGACGCCAGCGCGCCCTCCTCGATCTCTACGCTTCTAGTTGCTAGCGCGTCGATAAAGTAGCGATCGTGCGAGATAAAAACTATCGTCTGGCGCGAGCTTTTTAGCATATCCTCTAAAAATCTCACCATATAAACGTCAAGGTGGTTCGTAGGCTCGTCAAGCAGCAAAATATCAGGCTTTTTAAGGATCAAAGCACCCAGAGCCACGCGGCGTATCTCGCCTCCGCTAAGGCTTGCGACAGCTCGGTTTTCGTACTCTTTTAGCTTAAACTCCTCCAGCACGCGCTCGATCTTGCGCTCGATCTGCCAGCCGTCTTTTGCCTCGATAAATTTGATTAGCTCGTCTTGCCTCGCGTTTAGCTCTTTGTTATGCGGATCGCGGCCGAGCGCTTCTAGCACCGCGGCATACTCGTCGCGCGCATCAAATATCTCTTTTAGCTCCAAATTTAGCGCGTCTTTTACCGTCGCCGCATCGTCAAATTTGGGATTTTGCGCGAGCATTTCTACTTTTACGCCGCCTTGCACGATACGCCTGCCACTATCAGGCTCTAGCGAGCCCGCGACTAGTTTCATCAGCGTACTTTTGCCGCTGCCGTTTTTACCGATGATAGCGATACGCTCGCGCTCGTTTATGCTGAGGCTTATTTTGTTTAAAATTTCATTGGGGCCGAATTTTTTACTAACGTCGATAAGGTCGATTAGAGCCACGCGCGCCCTTTAAAACGAGATATGCATGCTAAGCGCGATGATACAAAGCGTAAGCGCCATCGGCACGTATATATATCTGCCCGTAAAATACCAAAACGCGCCTTGTTTTTTTGCCGCGCCGGTATTTATCTCGTCCATGATCTCTTCTTTTTTGATGACCCAAAACCACGACACTGCGCCGATCACCGCGCCGATAGGGATGATATAGATCGAGACAAAGTCCATCCACGGCCCCCAGCTAGTTATGGCTTCCATATTTACGCCGATACCAAAACATATTATGCAAAGCGCGATCAGCACGACGCCGCGCTTTAGACTAGGAAATTTGTGCATTATCGACTCGGCGACGGCTTCGAACATATTTTGTAGCGAGGTCACGCCGCCAAAAATCACTGCCGTAAATAAAATAATCGCGAAAATTTGACCGCCTGGCATGTCTTGTAAAATTTTAGGTAGCGTTACGAAAAGTAACCCAGGTCCCGCCGCAGGATCCATGCCGTAGGCAAATACCGCAGGCAGCATAACAAGCGCCGCCGTCATCGCCGCGATCGTGTCAAAAATCGCCGTCTTTTGCGCGCTATCGACGATATCTTCGTCTTTATGCAAATACGCGCCGTAAACTATCATACCAGAACCCGTGATAGATAGCGAGAAAAAGGCCTGCCCCATCGCCGCTACCCACACCATCGGATCAGCTAGCTTGCCCCAGTCGCTGTGAAAGACGAATTTATACCCGCCAAACGCCCCGTCTAGAAACGCCACCCTGATAGCGAGGATAAAAAATAGCACGAAAAAAAGCGGCATCATGATTTTATTTGTCTTTTCGATACTGTGCGCGCCGAAAAACAGCGTAAACAGCGTGCCCGCAACGACGATAAAGTGAAACGGCACGACCGAATAAGACGAAAGCGCAAAGGACTCAAACCAAGTGTTCGTATCCACGGTCATCAGCGAGCCCGTGATCGCCTGAAATAGCGCCTTTAAAACATACGCGATGATGACTGCGTAGCCGATAGCGATACACATCGAGCCAGCCAGCGGTATCCAGCCTAAAATTTTACCGAACGTGCCCCAGTTTCGACTCTTCCACGCGTATTCGTATGAGCCTAGCGTGCCGGTTTTGGCGCGCCTGCCGATAGCGTACTCGGCAGATAGCCCCACGTAGGAAAATATCGCAATAAAAAACAGATAAACGAGCAAAAACGCGCCGCCGCCGTTCGTACCGACCTTATAAGGAAACCCCCAGACGTTGGCCATACCGACAGCCGAGCCCACGCAAGCGATGATAAACGCCCAGCGTGACGTGAAATTTGTTTTGTGCATTTGATATCCGTTTAGATTAAATTTTTTCAATTATACTTGATTAAGCTAATAAAAATATTATGCCTGCTCGCAGGGAAAACGCGCCGTGCCACCTTAAAACGCTTTAAATTTATATTTGGGTATAATCGCGCGTTATCTAAAATCCACGTTACAAAAGAGAAATTATGAATTTATCGCTCAAAAAGCTCACTATCCCGATATTTTTAGATATGTTTTTACACTTCGTGACACTCATCATAAACACATATATGGTGACTAAGGTCAGCGTCCATCTAGTCGGTGCCATGGGCGCGGGTAATCAGATAATGGACCTTTTTATGACCATTTTTAGCTTCCTTAGCGTGGGCTGTTCGGTCGTGGTAGCGCAGGCACTAGGCGCTAAAAATATAAATTTAGCCAAACGCGTCATACACGCTAGCATCACGTTTAACACGATCATCGGGCTTGGTAGCGCGGTTTTTATTTATTTTTTTGGCTTTGAGATTTTAGAGCTTTTAAACGTCCCAGAGCAGCTAAGAGCCGAGAGCTTTGGCTACCTGCATATGCTCGGTATCGCATTAGCCTTTGACGGCATCGGCATGGTGCTAGCAGCCGTGCTTCGCGTCTATAACTTCGCTACCGCCGTTATGCTAGTTTCCCTGCTCATGAACGTCATCACCCTTTGCGGCAACGCCATCGCTCTTTTTGGCTGGCTAGGACTGCCAAACTACGGCCTTTACGGCGTCGCGGTTTCGACCGTCGTCGGAAGGCTAGTGGGCGTTATCGTGCTATTTTTGATCCTTACCCGCTACGCGAAAGTTAATATTTTCTTTAAACGTCTATTTAGCCTGCCGTTTGCCATTTTACGTAAAATTTTATCCGTCGGACTTCCGAGCGCGGGCGAAAATTTACTCTGGATGGCGCAGTATATGGTGGCTTTTGGCTTTGTGGCGAGTATGGGCGAGGCTAGTCTAAACGTGCAGACCATTTACTTTCAGATCACGCTTTTAATCCTACTTTGCGGGGCCAGCATCAGCGTGGCAAACGAAGTCATCGTCGGCCACCTAGTCGGCGCGATGAGATTTGACGAGGCCTACTCGCGCACTTTCCGCGCGCTTCGCATCGGTTTTATAGCGACTCTCGCGGTCGTTTTGGCGGCGTATTTTGGCAAATTTGAGATCATGGAGCGGCTAAATTTGACCGAGGAGCTAAAGGCCGTCATGCTGCCGCTTTTTACGCTTTCTATCGCGCTTGAGACGGGGCGAACCTTTAACATCGTCATCGTAAACGCCCTGCGCGCGAGCGGAGATGCTAAATTTCCACTGATGACGGGCGCGGTGTTTATGTGGGGCGTGAGCTTGCCGCTGGGATACTATCTGGGCATCGTGCAGGGCATGGGGATCATCGGCGTTTGGATCGGATTTACCGCCGACGAGTGGCTGCGCGGACTCGTAA
>CAUSAR010000016.1:0-33019 GCA_963529735.1 uncultured Campylobacter sp. | reverse complement strand
GCATTCTTATGTCTAAAGAGTGTGAGAAGATATCTAAGTTTTCAGGCGAAATAGAAATAGATGAAAGTTACTTCGGATCCAAACGAGTAAGAGGTCTTGTGCTCGCACTCTCTTTGAGAAAAGAGGTAGAGGCGCAGCAAACAAAACACCGGTATTTCTATTTCGCTACGCTCATAGCTGTAAACAGACGGTATGCTTAAAAGAGACGGTAGGGTTTATACTCAAATAGTTAAAAATTGCTCTGCAAATGAACTAATACCCATACTATCAGAATTTAGCGATCTGGACGAGAGCATTATTTACTCTGATTGTTGGAAGGCCTATGACGATTTGGTAGATTACGGAGCTAAAGCTCACTATAGAGTAAAGCATTCAAAGAATGAGTTTTAGCTACGCTGCGCTTGCTACTTTGCAAGACGCAAACGGTAAAAACCACATAAACGGCATTGAGAATTTCTGGGGATATGCTAAACATAGGCTAGCTAAATTTAAAGGGATAAAGAAAGAAAATTTCTTACTTCATCTAAAGGAATGTGAATTTAGATATAATACTAAAACTATACAGGAAAACCTATATCAGAAACTGTTGAAATTGATAAGAGAAAATCCGCTTAAGTTTAATTGAGCCATAATATCAATACGTTGTAATATTTTGTGAATTAAAATTTAAAGCAAGTAAAAACATGTGGTGTCCCCAGCGAGATTCGAACTCACGGCCTCAGAATTAGGAATTCTGCGCTCTATCCAGCTGAGCTATGAGGACATACAGGTAATAAATCAACTAAATTTAACAAGTTGTCAAATTTTATTATATAAAAACACGACTTGCTCTGACTACGAGAAGTTGCCGCTAGTCGTTTAACTAATTTTAAGGCGAGGACTCGCATCCCCGCCAAATTCGGCTTAGCCGTTTCTTTTCTTGATAATCTCTTCGCTGACGTTCTTTGGAACTTCCTCATAATGGTCAAATTCCATAGAATAAGTCGCGCGACCTTGCGTCATAGAGCGAAGGTCGGTAGAGTAACCAAACATCTGGGCTAGCGGGCAGAAAGCCGTGATGATCTTGCTTCCGTTGCGCTCATCCATAGAGTTTACTTGACCGCGGCGTTTGTTTAAGTCGCCGATAACGTCACCCATATAGTCCTCAGGCGTCTCAACCTCGACCTTCATCATAGGCTCAAGGATAACCGCACCCGCTTTTCTAGCGCCCTCTTTGAAACCCATAGAAGCAGCTAATTTAAACGCCATTTCAGACGAGTCGACTTCGTGGTAGCTACCGTCAAACAGAGTAACTTTGACGTCCTCGACCGGATAGCCGGCAAGCACGCCGCTTTGAAGCGCTTCTTTGCAGCCTTTTTCAACCGCTGGGATATACTCTTTAGGAACCACGCCGCCTTTAATGTCGTTAACAAACTCAAATCCGCTAGCCGCAGGTAGCGGCTCAAGGCGCAAGAATACGTGTCCGTACTGACCGCGACCGCCTGATTGTTTGGCGTATTTATACTCTTGCTCGACTGTTTTGCGGATAGTTTCGCGGTATGCAACTTGCGGTTGACCTACTTCGGCATCGACTTTAAATTCGCGTAGCATTCTGTCTACGATAATCTCAAGGTGAAGCTCGCCCATACCGCTGATGATAGTTTGACCGCTCTCTTCGTCGGTACCAACTCTAAAGCTTGGATCCTCTTGAGCTAGTTTTTGAAGCGCGATAGCCATTTTTTCTTGGTCGGCTTTAGTTTTTGGCTCAACGGCAACGCTGATAACCGGCTCAGGGAAGTCCATCTTCTCAAGGATAACCTTGTCTTTTTCGCTAGCTAGCGTATCGCCGGTTAGGGTATTTTTTAGACCTACGACCGCACCGATCTCGCCCGCGTGAAGAATCGAAATTTCCTCGCGTTTGTTTGAGTGCATTTTTAGTAAGCGACCGATTCTTTCTTTATTATCCTGAACGGTGTTGTAAGCATAGCTACCGCTCTCAAGGCTACCGCGATAAACGCGGATGAAAGTAAGCTGTCCGACGAATGGGTCAGTCATGATCTTAAACGCAAGAGCTGCAAATTCGCCGTTATCAGTGCTTTCTACCGTTACTTCGCTACCGTCTTCATAAACGCCTTTGATCGCCTCGATCTCATCCGGTGCAGGCAAATACGCTACGACCGCGTCAAGCAACGGCTGAATACCTTTGTTTTTAAACGCAGTCCCGCAAAGCATCGGAGTGATTGTCATTCTTAAGCAGCCTGCTTTAATGCCTTTTTTGATCTCCTCTTCGCTTAGCTCCTCGCCTGAGAAAAATTTCTCCATTAAGCTATCGTCGGTTTCAGAAACTGCTTCGATTAGTTTCGCGCGGTACTCTTCGGCTTTATCTTTTACCTCTGCAGGTATTTCTATCTCTTTATAATCGGTCGGTTTCTTGTCGTCTTCCCAAACGTAAGCTTTCATTTTAACCAAATCGACTACGCCCCTAAAGTTATCCTCTGCGCCGATAGGAATTTGAATAGGCACCGGATTTGCTTTTAGGCGGTTTCTGATTTGAGACTCGACGTTAAAGAAATTTGCGCCGATTCTGTCCATTTTGTTTACGAAAACGATTCTTGGGACGTGATATTTATTTGCTTGTCTCCAAACGGTCTCAGACTGAGGCTGTACGCCGCCGACTGAGCAGAATACCGAAACAGCACCGTCAAGAACGCGCATAGAACGCTCAACTTCGATAGTAAAGTCAACGTGGCCCGGAGTGTCGATCAAATTTATCTGGTGATCTTTCCAAAAACAAGTGGTCGCCGCAGACGTAATCGTAATGCCGCGCTCTTTTTCTTGCTCCATCCAGTCCATCGTAGCAGCGCCGTCGTGAACCTCGCCTATCTTGTGGCTCATACCCGTAAAGAACAAAATTCTTTCGCTGGTCGTAGTTTTACCGGCATCGATGTGAGCAGCGATACCGATGTTTCTAACCATATGTAAAGGGGTTTTTCTATCTGCCATACCAGCCTCCTCTTACCAGCGGTAGTGAGCAAACGCTTTGTTAGCTTCTGCCATTTTGTAGGTGTCTTCCTTCTTCTTGAAAGACGCGCCTTTTGAATTTGCCGCATCAAGTAGCTCGTTAGCTAGCTTGTCGATCATAGTTCTTTCGCTTCTTTTTCTAGCAAAACCGATGATCCAGCGGATAGCAAGGGCTTGTTGGCGAGCCGGGCGAACTTCTACTGGCACTTGGTAGGTAGCGCCGCCGACGCGACGAGATTTAACCTCCATAAGAGGCTTAATGTTTTCGATAGCATCGTTAAATACATCTATACCTTTTACGTCGCCACTTTTTTTCTCGATAGCTTTGATAGCGCCGTACATGATCTCGGTAGCGACGCTTTTTTTGCCATCGTACATAAGAGAGTTAATAAATTTAGTGATTACCTTATTGCCGTAAATTGGATCCGGCATTACTTCCCTGACGGGAGCTTTTCTTCTTCTCATTTGATTATTCCTTCAAATTTTATAAATTTTACTCAAACCTATGCCGCTAATGGCATGGTCTGCGAACCTAAATTTTTACTTCTTTTTACCCGCTGCGGCTGCTGCTTGACCAGGTTTTGGACGTTTAGCGCCGTATTTTGAGCGAGAAACAGTTCTTTTCGCAACGCCGGCTGTATCAAGAGCGCCGCGTACGATGTGGTATTTAACGCCCGGTAAGTCCTTAACACGACCGCCGCGCACTAGCACGATGCTGTGTTCTTGTAGGTTGTGGCCTTCACCGCCGATATAGCTGATTACTTCAAATCCGCTTGTAAGCCTAACTTTGGCAACTTTCCTCAAAGCTGAGTTTGGTTTTTTAGGAGTTGTAGTATAGACCCTAGTGCAAACTCCTCTTCTTTGAGGACACTCTTTTAGCGCTGGAGATTTTGACTTAAAAGTCACTTTCTTGCGCTCTTTTCTGACCAATTGATTAATGGTTGGCACAGTAATTCCTTTCGACTAAATTTATTAAAAAGACTTGATTTTATTTAAATTTGGCTTAATATAAGGTAAATTCCATCTTTAGCGTCAAATTTTATTGCGCTAGTCTTTTTTAAAAGCGTACTTTCCGCTTCCGCTAAAGATAATGCAAAGCGATAAAGCGATGTAAAGATATAAAATTTCAGCCTTAAAGCCGCCGACGTTTGTAAGCTCTAGCAAATTTCCAAGCCCGTGATAGGCGTACATTATCGTTAGGCTAGTGCCGATTACGAGTAGCGCGCCGATCCTTGAAAATATTCCCAGAATTATCATTATCGGCGCAACAACCTCGCCTACATATGAGCCATATGCCATAATCTCAGGCAAGCCGGCTTTTGCCAAAATACTCTTTACGCCGCCTACGCCGTGTAAAATTTTAGCAAAGCCGTGCATAAAAAGGCAGACACCAAGCCCTAGCCTCGCAAACAAAATTCCCAAATCGAAATTTTTCATTTTTACTCCAAATTTTCAAATTTAAAGGATGGATTTTGTCTGATTAGTTTTAAGGCGAGGTAAATTTAAGCCTCGCCGAATTTGGCGAGGCTTGCGGGGTTAAATTTTAGTTTTGTTTTAGCTTGATCTTTTGATCTTGATAAAGACCCGTTCCAACAGGAATCATGCGTCCTAGGATGACGTTTTCTTTTAGATCCTCGAGGTGGTCGATCTTAGCTGCGATAGAAGCCTCGGTTAGAACCTTAGTCGTCTCTTGGAACGATGCGGCCGAGATCACGCTATCGCTTCCGATAGCAGCGCGCGTAACGCCTAGCAAAATAGGCTCGGCGATCGCAGGATTACCGCCCATTCGCATTATACGCTCGTTTTCTTCTTTAAATCTCGTTCGAGAAATCATATCGCCTGTGATGAAATTCGTATCGCCGCTATCCACTATCTTAACCTGACGAAGCATCTGAGAAACGATGATCTCGATGTGCTTATCGGCGATCGCAACGCCTTGGGAGCGGTAAACTTGCTGAATTTCACTGATCAAATAATAGTGCAATGCCTTCTCGCCCAAAATTCTCAAAACATCGTGGCTTGATATTAGCCCGTCGGTTAGCTTCTCGCCGGCGTGGATAAATTCGCCGTCGCGAACCTGAATTTGACGAGTTTTGTCTATCAAGTACTCGGCAGTCGCGCCGTCGTCGGCCTCGATCACGATGCGCTCTTTGGAGCGAAGCGGTTTTTCAAATCTTACAGTGCCGTCGATTTCAGCGATGATAGCCGTATTTTTCGGACGCCTAGCCTCAAATAGCTCAGATACGCGCGGCAAACCGCCCGTGATGTCTTTCGACTTCGCGACGGCTTTAGGCGTCTTAGCTAGGATGTCGGCTTGCTTCACTACTTCGTCGTTACTTACGAATATCGCGGTTTTTGGCTCTAGCTGATAGCGGATCATTTTGCCCTCATCGGTGCTGATAACAATCGTAGGCTTGATGCCCGAAGGTAGATACTCGTTGATAACTAGACGGCTCTGGCCGGTCGCCTCGTCGTACTGCTCGGCGGCGCTATAGCCTGGCTCAATATCTTCGTACGTAACCCTACCTGTAGCCTCGGCGATGATCGGCGTAGAGTACGGATCCCACTCGGCTATGACGGTTTTTTCTTGGCTTTCAGGTTCAGAGATGACCGCTTTGCTATCCACGATATCGCTATCGTTTGCTTTGATGATAGAGTTTCGCGGGATATAGTAGCGAACCGCCTCTCTATCGTCCTCGTCGGCAACCACGACAAATAAGCCTTTTTCTGTTACGACGTGGCCTTTTTTGATATTTCTTAAGCGCTCTAAATAATCACCCTTCAAGATATAAAATTTAAGCACGCCGTTTGCGCCTGCAAGGATTTTCTTAGCGATCGGCTCGCCGTCTTCTACCTTTATCTCGCTCGCAAACGGGATACGTTTCGGTACGTTCCAGCCCTCTTTGATAACCTCTGCGATACTTTCGTTCTCTTTGACTGAATCGCCGTCAGCATAAGGGATGTAAATTTTGCCCTCGACCTTACCGCTAACGCCGGCTAACTCGTTAGGTTTAGCCAGATCGCCTCTTCTTAGAGTATATTTGATCTCTTCTTTTTTGCCTTTTACGATGATGTTTACGTCCTCGTGAGCAACCTCGATCTCGATCTTTCCGTCAAACGGAGCTTTGATCTTAGGCTCTACGAGCAAGACAGCCGAGTTTCTGCGATTTGCTACGATTCTCTTGCCGCCGTTTTCATAAATGTTTAGATTGTAGTATCTTATAAAGCCCTCTTTTTGCGCGACGACTTGGTAGTCTTGCTGCTCAGTCGATGCCGTACCGCCGATGTGGAAGGTTCTTAGCGTTAGCTGAGTACCAGGTTCGCCGATAGATTGAGCCGAGATGATGCCGACTGCTTCGCCCGGTTTTACCAACTTTCCTTCACCCAAATTCACGCCGTAGCATTTCGCGCAGACGCCTTTTGCGGCTTTACAAGTTATCGGCGTTCTAATACTTACCGATTTTATACCCGCTTCGGTTATAGCTTTAGCTTTTTCTTCGTCTATCAGCGTACCTTCGCTAAATAGCACCTCGTTTGCTATCGGATCGATTACGTCGTCGGCTAGCACGCGACCTAAAATTCTTTCTTCCAAGCTCTCGATAAGCTCGCCGTTATCGGTGATCTCGGTGATCTCGACGCCCTCGTGAGTGCCGCAGTCGTGCATAGTGACTTTCACGTTTTGCGCGACGTCGATCAGTTTTCTAGTTAGATATCCAGCATTCGCCGTTTTTAGCGCGGTATCTGCTAGACCCTTTCTGGCTCCGTGGGTTGAGTTAAAGTACTCAAGGACGTTTAGACCTTCGCGGAAGTTTGATATGATCGGGGTCTCGATGATCGAGCCGTCAGGCTTCGCCATAAGACCACGCATACCTGCTAGCTGGCGAATTTGCGCCGCGGAACCTCTCGCGCCGCTGTCGGCCATCATATAAATAGAGTTAAATCCGCCCTTATCTCCCTGGATGAGCTTCATCATCTCGCCTGCGACGACGTTATTCGTATCCGTCCAGATGTCGATGATTTTATTGTATCTCTCGGAGTCCGTTAGCAAGCCCGCGCCGTACTGATTTTGTATCTCGCGGACTTTTTTCTTGGCTTCGTTGATATATTTTTGTTTGCTATCAGGTACGATGATATCGGCGATAGAGATCGAGATGCCGGCTTTTGTCGCATAACGGAAGCCCAAATTTTTAAGCTTATCCAAAAATCCCGCCGTTACCTCAAGGCCGCCGTTTTTATAGACGTAATCGACCAAATTTGCGATATCTTTTTTCTTCATAACCCTATTCCACATATTCTCAGGAACAAAATCAGGTAGAATCGAGCGGATGATTAGGCGGCCAGCGGTCGTAAATAGAGTCTTACCGTCAATCATTGTTTTGATTTTCGAGTGCACCTCTAGGCAGTGTGCTTCCTCGGCGATCATTACTTCGTCTACGGATGCAAAAATTTTATTTGCACCCTTGCTATCGGTCTTCTCTAGGCTTAGATAGTAAATTCCCAAAACCATATCCTGGCTAGGAACCGTGATAGCCTTGCCGCTTGCAGGAAGCAAGATGTTCATCGAGCTAAGCATCAAAATTTTGCACTCGGCGATAGCTTCCTGAGATAGCGGAACGTGAACGGCCATCTGGTCGCCGTCGAAGTCCGCGTTAAATGCGGCGCAAACTAACGGATGTAGCTGGATAGCCTTGCCCTCGACAAGCACCGGGTGAAACGCCTGAATGGATAGCTTGTGGAGCGTCGGAGCACGGTTTAGCATGACCGGGTGATCCTTAACGACCTCTTCTAGGCACTCCCAAACTTCGTTCGTCTTATCCTCGATCATTTTCTTAGCTTGTTTTACGGTCGTAGCGTAGCCCTTCTCCTCGAGGCGAGCTAGCAAATGCGGCTTAAATAACTCAAGAGCCATTCTTTTTGGTAGCCCGCACTGATCCATGCGTAGTTTTGGGCCAACGACGATAACCGAACGACCGGAAAAGTCAACGCGCTTACCGAGCAAATTTTGACGGAAGCGGCCTTGCTTACCTTTAATGATTTCAGAAAGCGATTTTAGCGGGCGTTTGTTTGCGCCTTTTACCGCGTTCGCCCGTCGACCGTTGTCAAATAGCGCATCGACGGACTCCTGAAGCATACGCTTTTCGTTTCTGATGATGATTTCGGGCGCGTCAAGCTCCATAAGGCGTTTTAAGCGTGCGTTTCTGTTGATAACGCGGCGATACAGGTCGTTTACGTCAGAAACTGCAAATTTACCGCCGTCAAGGCTAACTAGCGGACGAAGATCCGGTGGAAGGACCGGTAAATTCGTAATCATCATCCACTCAGGACGGTTACCGGAATTTAAAAAGCTCTCAACGACTTTTAGTCTTTTTACTATAGTTTTTTTCTTAGCTTCCGAATTTGTCGCACTGATCTCGTCTTTTAGGGTGTTTAAAAGCTCGACCAAATCGATATTTGCTAGCAAATCACGGATCACTTCGCCACCCATCCTAGCTCTAAATCCGCTCTCTTCAAAACGAGAAGCCAAAGAAACGTATTGCTCTTCGTTTAGAACGTCGAAAATTTCTACTTTTTTGCTATTTTCGGTGTCATAAAACGCGTCGCCAACACTCTCGACGATATACGCCTCGTAGTAAAGTACGCGCTCAAGGTCTTTCATCTTTATACCGAGCAACGTTCCTATGCGGCTCGGGAGTGAATTTACGTACCAAATGTGCGCAACCGGAGTTACGAGCTCGATGTGACCCATTCTAGAGCGGCGCACCTTTGAGCTAGTTACTTCAACGCCGCATTTTTCGCACTTGATGCCTTTGTAGCGCATTTTTTTATACTTACCGCAAAGGCACTCGTAGTCGCGAATCGGACCGAAAATTTTAGCGCAAAATAGACCGTCGCGCTCAGGTTTTAGCGTGCGGTAGTTTATAGTTTCCGGTTTTTTGACCTCGCCGTGGCTCCATGACTTTATCCTTTCAGGACTTGCCAAACGAAGCTGAAACGCCTCAAAATCGCGCGGTCTGCGTTCTTCTTTTATCTCAATAGGTTTTAACTCACTCATTATTTTCATCCTCATCGTATATCTCGACATCAAGCGCCAATGATTTTAGCTCGTTTGTTAGAACGAAAAATGTCTCAGGAATGCCTGTTTCAGGCACGTTTTCGCCTCTAGTTAGGGCTTTATACGCAGACAAGCGTCCTTCGACGTCGTCTGATTTGACAGTTAGCATCTCGCGAAGCGTATGGGCCGCACCGTATGCCTCAAGCGCCCAGACCTCCATCTCTCCGAATCTTTGTCCGCCAAATAGCGCCTTACCGCCGACTGGCTGCTGAGTAACAAGACTGTATGGACCCGTACTTCTAGCGTGAACTTTTTCGTCGACTAGGTGGTGAAGCTTTAGCATATACATACATCCGACATTTACGCGCTCTTTGATTTTTGAGCCCGTGCGTCCGTCGTAAAGCTCGGTCTTGCCGTCCATATCAATCTTAGCTAGCTCAAATAGTTTCATCAACTCATCGACTCTAACGCCCTCAAATATAGGCGTGGCAAATTTGACGCCGTTAGCCCAGTCTCTAGCGTAGTCTAAAAGCAACTCATCGCTCATTTTGCCTAGAGTCTTTTTGGCATCCATAAATTTAGACGCTGAAGCTATTTCTATCATCTTAGCTCGCAGCTCTTTAACCCACTCGCCTTTTTTCTCTTGGAAAATTTGATTTATCTGCTCGCCCAAGCGGTAGCCGACAAGACCCAAGTGGCTTTCTAAAATTTGACCGATATTCATACGGCTAGGAACGCCCAGCGGGTTTAGAACGATATCGACCGGCTGACCGCTCGGCAGATACGGCATATCAACCTCAGGAACGATGTTTGAAACAATACCTTTATTTCCGTGGCGACCCGCCATCTTATCGCCCACCTTTAGCTTGCGCTTGGTCGCGATATAGACTTTGACAAGTTTAACTACGCCACTTGGCAAGATGTCGTCTTTTTCTAAAATTTCCATCTTCGCGTCATGCTCTTCTTTGAGTTTTTTCTTCTCGTTTTGAAAATGATTTTTTATGTCGTCGTATGATTTTTGAACGTCTTTTGAGAAGCCTTTGACGATCGCACTTAGCGTAAAGCGGTTGATGTTTTCAAACTCTTCTTTATCGATCTTCTCACCTTTTTTATAGGTTTTTTTACCGATAGTTTGAGCCGAGCTCAAAGGCGTTTTGCAAAGCAGAGCGCCCACTTTTAGCATCTCTTCGCGGTCTAGCATCAAGAGTCTATCGTGGTGTTCTTTTTCAAAAGCCGCTTTTTCTTCTTCATAAACTTTATTTGAACGATTATCTTTTTCGTGGCCTTTTTTGGTAAAAATTTTAACATCTACGACGACACCTTCCATAGAAGCCGTCGCATAAAGGGATTTATTTACCACGTGGCCGGCTTTTTCTCCAAAAATCGCGCGAAGCAAGCGCTCCTCAGGCGTAGGCTTAACCTCGCCTTTTGGAGAAACCTTGCCGACCAGGATCATACCAGGTTTTACTTGCGTACCGATTTTTATTATGCCGCTATCATCTAAGTGAAGTAGATCCTCCTCTTTGATATTCGGGATATCTTTTGTGATCTCCTCAACGCCGTCTTTTAGCTCGCGGGCTTCGATCTCTTTTTCATAAATATGAACGCTCGTAAACGCATCCTCTCGGATCATTTTTTCGCTGATTACGATCGCATCTTCGTAGTTATAGCCGTTCCACGGCATGAAAGCTATCAGTGCGTTTTTACCGATAGCCAGCTCGCCGCGCTCCATGGACGGTCCGTCGGCGATAATCTGCCCAGCCGCTACGCTTTCACCTTTTTTGACGATAGGATGCTGAGAGAAGGTTGTATTTTGGTTGGTTCTTAAATTTTTCTCCATCGAGTAGTGATCGATATATGGACCTGCTTCGTCTTCACCGAGGATAAAGATGTTTTTATTATCCACTTTTTCGACTACTCCTGCGCGTCTAGCCTTGATCGCCTCCCATGCGTCGCGAGCCACGGTGCTTTCCATGCCGGTTCCAACGATAGGAGCAGACGAGCGGAGTAGCGGCACTGCTTGGCGCTGCATGTTTGATCCCATTAGGGCACGGTTTGCGTCGTCGTGCTCCAAAAACGGAATAAGCGATGCCGCAACGCCAGCTATCATGCCGGAGCAAAGGTCGATGAGTTTAACGTCCTCGCGTTTAGCTAGTATCATCTCGCCGTCTTGTCTAGCTTCAATCAAATCCTCTACTATATATCCGCTTTCATCAAGCGCGGTAGAAGCCGGAGCGATAACCAAATTTTCCTCTTGAGTCGCCGTTAGATATACGATCTCATCGGTTACTTTGCCGTCTACGACTTTTTTATACGGAGCTTCTACGAAGCCGAGGTTATTCACCTTTGCGTAAGTAGAAAGCGTGTTGATAAGGCCGATGTTTTGACCTTCCGGCGTTTCTACTGGGCAAATTCTACCGTAGTGAGTCGGGTGAACGTCGCGCACCTCAAAGCCTGCCCTATCTTTTACGAGACCGCCTTCACCAAGTGCTGAAAGTCTGCGCTTATGCGTAACTTCGCTAAGCGGGTTAGTCTGATCCATAAACTGGCTCAACTGACCGCCGGTGAAAAATTCCATTATCGTCGTGGTTATCATTTTTGGATTAACCAAATCGTAAGGCATAATCTCTTCAATGTTACTTAATGTCGTAAATTTATCCCTGATAGCTTTTTGCATTTTTACAAAGCCTAGGTGAAGCTCATTTGCCAAAAGCTCGCCGATAGAGCGGATACGGCGGTTACCGAGGTGGTCGCGATCGTCGATATGTCCTTGCCCGTTTTTGACCTTTATCAAATATTTTGCCGTTTTTATAATGTCTTCATTGGTCAAAACCGTTACGTATTCAGGCACCTCAAGCGCTAGCTTGTGGTTCATTTTCATACGGCCAACACCCGTCAAATCATATCTTTCAGGATTAAAGAACAAATCATTTACGAAAGCGCGAGCAGCGTCTTTAACAACCGGTTCGCCTGGACGCATAACTTTATAAATTCTTATCGCCGCAAGATCGTTTTCATCGTCGACGTTTTCAGTTTGACGTAGTAGTTTTAGCGTCTCGTTATCGGCGATAAACGAATTTATAATAGCGTCGTCCACGCCTGCTGCCAGGTCGTTTGCTATCTCGATACTCTCTTGATCAGCCAAAATTTTAACCAATTTATTTTCATCAAGCTGCGCAAGAGTATCATAAAGCACCTCGCCGCTGTTTTTGTCGATAACCGGGTGAGCTAAAAATCTATTTACCAAAATTTCAGTTGGATATTCGACAAATTTGACGCCGTCAGCGATGATTTTATCTGCTTTTTTCTTGGTTAGCCTTTTGCCAGCCTCGTGTAAAACATTGCCTTCTTCATCTTTTATGTCGTATTCGACCCTGCCCTGATAATCATCTGGGTTAAATGGTGTCAAAAATTTGTTATCTTTTATTGTTAAAGTTTGTATAGGATAAAATAACTTGATAATATCTTGTTTTTTATATCCAAGCGCCCTAAATAGGATAGTTACAGGTACTTTTCTACGCTTATTTATGCGAACGTAGAGTACGTCTTTAGTATCATACTCGAAGTATAGCCAACTGCCGCGATCCGGGATAATCTGAGCGGTGTAAATTAGTTTGTTTACGACAGTCGGACTTTCTTCTTCTTTAAAAATAACGCCCGGGCTTCTGTGAAGTTGATTAACTACGACACGTTCGACGCCGTTAATAATAAATGAAATTCTATCCGTCATTAAAGGGATTTCGCGAACGAAAATTTCTTGCTCTTTTATATCTTTTATGCCGATCTTCTCGCCTGTTTTTTCATCTCTTTCATGAACGATCAGCCTTACTTTCATCTTTAAATTTACAGAATAAGTAAGCCCTCGCTCCATGCACTCTCTGATCGTATATTTTGGTTTTCCGATTTCAGAGCTTACGTATTCCAGGCTTAAGCGGTTTTGAGGATCATGTATAGGAAATATTGATTTGAAAACTTTTTCTATACCGCTTTCGCCTTGATTTTTATCTACGTTTAAAAACTGGTCAAAACTCTTTTTTTGTAATTGTAGCAGATTAGGAACATCAATCTCTTTGGCGACATTTGAAAAATCAACCCTAAGACGATTTCCTGAGTATAAACTATTTAGCATATTCTACCTCATTGGTATAAGTTTGAAAGAAAGTAAATAACCGCACGTCTGCGGCATCTTTATAAAAATTAAATAAGGAGGCATTGCCTCCTATGTAAAAATAAGTGAAATTATTTAAGTTCGACTTTAGCGCCGGCTTCCTCAAGCTCTTTTTTAGCTGCTTCAGCCTCGTCTTTGCTAACGCCCTCTTTGATAACGGAAGGAGTTTGCTCGACTGCGTCTTTAGCCTCTTTAAGACCAAGACCTGTAAGAGCACGAACAACCTTGATAACGTTGATTTTCTTGTCACCGCCGTCAACTAGAACAACGTTAAATTCTGTTTTCTCTTCAGCTGCATCAGCTGCGCCGCCTGCTACTGCGCCGCCTGCTACCATTACTGGAGCAGCGCTTACGCCAAATTTCTCTTCAAATTCTTTTACTAGCTCACTTAGCTCTAATACTGAAAGATTAGAGATAAATTCTAATACGTCCTCTTTAGTAATTGCCATTTTTCATCCTTTTATATTATGCTGATTTTTCTTTTTTCTCTTTAAGCGCATTTAGTCCAATAGTGAAATTTTGGATAGGCGCATTCCAAACTTGCAAAAGCATAGCAAGCAACTCATCACGGCTAGGCATCTTAGATAGTGCCTTGACCTTCTCAACGCTTGCAACTTCGCCGTCAATATGAGCGGTTTTGATTTTGAATAGTTCGCTGTTGGTCTCTTCAAATTTAGCCGCAACCTTAGTGGCTGAAAGCTGATCGCCCCAGATAAAGATATTTGTATCTTTTAAGACCATACCAGACTTTTCAACGTTATTAAGAGCGATATTTGCAAGAGTATTTTTTACGATTTGAACTTTTACGTTTAAAACTCTAGCCGCATCTCTTAATGCTTCTAGTTTTTTAGTGCTAAGACCGCGATAATCACAAACTATAATCGCTTCATTCTCTTTAAATTCGGCTTCAAGTTTACTGATTATTTCAGATTTTTCATTTCTTGTCATCTAGTTTTTCTCCTTTCCGACTAGTGATTTCAAGCAGAGCGGCATAAAAGCACGATTAAGCAAAAGCCTCTGCTATCTCCAATCTAAGATAAAAATTATTAGCTAAATTAGCGTAGATCCATAAGCTCTTGAGTCTCAAGTAAAACAGAAGGGCTCATAGTTAATGATAAAGCGGCGCTCTTAATATATCTACCTTTTGCTGCCGCGGGTTTTTGTCTATTTACTGCCTTAATAAGGGTTGAAATATTATCATTTAATTGCTCTTTTGAAAAGCTAACTTTGCCTAGACCTGCATGTATATTTCCTTGCTTATCTACACGAAAATTAACTTGACCGCTTTTTGCGTTATTAACCGCTTGCGCTACATCCATAGTAACAGTGCCTGTTTTTGGGTTTGGCATAAGACCTTTTGGTCCTAAAATTCGTCCTACTTTACCAACTAGCCCCATCAAATTTGGAGTAGCAATAAGAACGTCGAAATTCATAATTCCTTTTTGGATATCCTCAACAAGCTCGTCGCTACCGACTATATCGGCACCAGCAGCTTTTGCTTCATCGGCTTTTGCATCTTTTGCTATAACGGCTACGCGAACGGTTTTGCCTGTTCCAGCAGGAAGTACTACTGAGCCTCTAACCATTTGATCGGCATGTCTTGGATCAACATTGAGTTTTAGTGCTATTTCGACTGTTTCGTCAAATTTGGCGCTTTTTAGTAGTTTTACAGTATCGATAGCCTCTGCTAAAGAGTAAGTTTTGGTGGTATCAACTTTTTCAAGTAGCTTACCAAATCTTTTTGTAGTTTTTTTTGACATTCATTTCTCCGCATTTTAAATTTTATGCTTCCACATTGTCAAATTTAAAATACACGCGCATTAATATTTATAGCGCGTGTATAAATTTAACTTTATAAAATCCTTATGTGGTAAAAGGATTAATCTACTACCGTAATTCCTATTGAGCGAGCTGAACCAGCAATAATTTTAGCTGCTTGCTCTCTATCTTTGGTATTTAAGTCGGCAATTTTTTTCTCAACTATTTCAAGTACCTGAACTTTTGTGAGCTTGGCTACTTTATTTTTTAACGGATTATCCGAACCTTTTTCTATACCTGCAGCTTTTTTAATCAAATCCGTAGCAGGCGGTTGTTTTGTGATAAATGTAAAGCTTCTATCAGCATAAACGGTGATAACGACCGGAACTCTAAAGCCAGCCATATCTTTTGTTCTTTCATTAAATGCTTTACAAAATTCCATAATATTAACGCCTTGCTGACCAAGAGCCGGACCTACCGGAGGACTTGGATTTGCTTTTGCAGCAGCAATGTGTAATTTAATTTCGCCTATAACTTTTTTAGCCATAAACTTCTCCTTATACTATCTTCTCGACTTGTGAATATAAAATTTCAACTGGAGTGCTTCTGCCAAATATTGAAACATTTAGCCTTAGCTTTCCGTGTATCATATCGTACTCTTCTACTATACCGGTAAAATTCGCGAAAGGCCCTTCCGTAATACGAACATTTTCTCCGTTATCAAAGAAAATTTTTGGTTTAGGAGCGGCTCGTTTTTGGACTTTTTCTAAAATTAAATTTATATCTTTTTCGCTTAACGGCGTAGGTTTTTTTGCTTCACCTATAAATCTACCGACTTTAGGAAGAGACTGAATCTTGTGCCAAAGAGCTGTATCCAAATCAAGATGCGCAAAAGCATATCCAGGATAAAGACTTCTTTCATTTATTTTTTTCTTGCCGTTTTTGATTTCTATTACATCTTCAGTAGGAACTATAATCTCTTTTAGTTGTTCTTCAATGTGATTATCTCTAACTAAATTTTCAATAGCTCTCTTTACGCTCATTTCGCTACCGACATAAGTTTGAATCGCATACCATTTATGTGCCATGATTCAACCTTAAATCAGTTTTGAAAGAGAGAAAGACATAATTGCATCAACAAGAGCTAAAAAAAGTGAAACAATGGCTACTACAGCAAAAACTGTTATAAAAGCATTTCTTATTTGCTCTTTGAGTGGAAAAATTACCTTTCCGATTTCAGCGCGAGAAAGCTTTATATAATTTATCATTTTTTCCATTTTTAACCTTTTGATGGCAGGGCAAGAGGGATTCGAACCCCCAACCATTGGATTTGGAATCCAGCGCTCTACCGTTGGAGCTATTGCCCTAAAAAGCCTTAGCTCTTTAACTTAACTTCTTTATGAACAGTATGTTTTTTTAGTCTTGGGCAATATTTTTTTAGTTCTAATTTTTCGGTCGTTGTCTTGCTATTTTTTACTGTGGTGTAATTTATATCACCTGATTCAGAACATTTAAGACCGACTTTTATTCTATTACCTTTTGCCATAAATTCCCTTCAAAAAAGCGGAGAACAATCTCCGCTAAAAATTATAAATTAGATTATGCTAGAATCTTAGAAACAACGCCCGAACCAACAGTTCTACCGCCTTCACGGATCGCAAATCGGGTTCCCTCTTCAAGAGCAACTGGCGCAATAAGCTCAACAGTTATCTTTAGGTTATCACCAGGCATAACCATCTCTGTTCCCTCTGGAAGAGTAATAGAACCTGTAACGTCAGTCGTTCTTACATAGAACTGCGGTCTATAATTGTTAAAGAATGGGGTATGGCGTCCACCTTCTTCTTTTGTTAAAATATAAACTTCGCCCTCAAATTTAGTGTGAGGAGTAATTGATTTAGGTTTGCAAAGAACCATACCGCGCTCAACATCTTCTTTTTTTGTGCCTCTTAGAAGAACACCTACGTTGTCGCCTGCCTCGCCTTGATCCATCTCTTTTCTAAACATCTCAACGCCGGTAACTGTAGTAGTTTGAGTTGGTCTAATACCTACGATTTCGATGGTATCGCCGACTTTTACCACGCCTTTTTCAATTCTACCGGTAACAACCGTACCGCGACCAGAAATAGAGAAAACATCCTCGATAGGCATCAAGAAATCTTTATCTGTTGCACGTACTGGAGTTGGAATATACTCATCAACTCTGGCCATAAGTTCAAGAACCTTTGCAGACCATTCGCCGTCTGTTCCAGCTTTAGCCTCATTAAGAGCTTGTAGAGCCGAGCCTGCTACGATTGGAGTATCGTCACCAGGGAAGTCGTACTCGTTTAGAAGCTCACGAATTTCCATCTCAACCAGTTCAAGAAGCTCCGTATCGTCAACCATATCAGCCTTATTCATAAATACAACGATATAAGGAACGCCTACTTGGCGAGATAGTAGAATGTGCTCTCTAGTTTGAGGCATCGGACCGTCAGCGGCAGAAACAACTAGGATAGCACCGTCCATTTGAGCCGCACCAGTAATCATGTTTTTAACATAGTCGGCGTGGCCTGGGCAGTCAACGTGCGCATAGTGGCGATTTTCAGTCTCGTACTCAATGTGAGAAGTAGCGATGGTAATACCGCGCTCTTTTTCCTCTGGAGCGTTGTCGATATTATCATAATCTTTTAGCTCAGCAAGACCTTTTCTTGAAAGAACAGCAGAAATTGCAGCTGTCAAAGTTGTTTTACCATGGTCAACGTGACCGATAGTACCAATGTTTACGTGTGGCTTGTTACGTGAAAATTTTTCTTTTGCCATCTCTTCCTCCGTAATGATATTTGCGTTTCAAATTTATGCTTAATTTTTCTTCTCTAAAATCCGTGGAGCTCATAGCGGGACTTGAACCCGCGACCTCTTCCTTACCAAGGAAGTGCTCTACCTCTGAGCCATATGAGCGTCAAACTCTTGGCATTAGAGAATTTTTGAAAAAGCATAAACAACTAAATGAAATTAAAAAGGTGTGCCGTAGAAAATGTATAAAATTTTAATATTTTTATCATCTTACAGCTCCCAGTTTAGTTCCAAAATCTGGAGCGGGAAACGGGGCTCGAACCCGCGACCCTCAGCTTGGAAGGCTGATGCTCTAGCCAACTGAGCTACTCCCGCATAACAATGGTGGTGAGACGTGGATTCGAACCACGGAAGACATAGTCAGCAGATTTACAGTCTGCCCTCGTTGGCCACTTGAGTATCTCACCCTATTTTAAAAAATAAATGCTTTGCAATGGTATTTCTGGTCAAACACTGTTATGAAATGGAGCTGGTGAACGGACTTGAACCGCCGACCCACTGCTTACAAGGCAGTAGCTCTACCAACTGAGCTACACCAGCATCCTTGATTTGTGAAAATTGGATTATAGCCCAATTTCTTTTCAAAGTCAAGCTTTTTTTAAATTTTTTGGAAAATAAGGATAAAAAATTAGAATTTAGCCGCACATGCAAGCTAAATTTTAGCCCATTGGTTCCGGAGCCTCTTTAAAAAATAGGTCCGGCTTCTTTCTTAATCCTCGTTTTTTCGGCATAGTTACGTCTTTTTCTTCTGCAGTGGTTTTAGAATCAAGGTCGCCTTTATCGTCGTTGTTTTCATTCTTTACTATCCCGGCGTACGCCTCTTTGTATCCTGCGGATTTTATTTTATTAATTAAAATTTTAATTTTTTCTCCACTTAGAGGCTGTGTTTTTATCGCGATGGCACGGTATCTACCAAATTTACCGCTAACGACCTTTTCGACGCCCTCAAGGTCGCCTACTTTTTTTTCGACGGCTAATCGCGTGCTTTCTATTGCCTTTTCGCTTACGTCGTCGCCAAAAGCGCTCACAAAAATATGATATTCGTCGTTTGCAAGCAAGGTGCCAAAAAGCATCAAAATAACGAATATCACCTTTTTCACGAAATTTCCTTAGGATATTTATCAAATTTTACAGTATCGGCCGACCGTCTTATCATTATACAACAAAAAAATATAAACTTACCGTCAAACTCTATCCAAGCACCCTTGCGATTAACTCTATCGGGTTCTCAAATTTTGCATCAGAACCGCTGATGTGTAGTGCATTTGAAATCTGCATTTTACAGGCGCTACACTCCGCGCTTACGATCTTTGCGCCCGAGTTTTTTATCATCTCGGATTTTCTTTGTCCGGCCGCGCGGCTTAGGTGATATTTTTCAGACTGCATCGTCACGCCGCCAAAACCGCAGCACTCGTTTGGATCGTCCATTTCAGTTATTTCGTAGTTTTGAGCGAGCAGTTTGCGAGGCTCTTTAAATACGCCTTGCATTTTTCTGGCGTGACAAGGGTCGTGGTAGGTCACGGAGGTCAAATTTTTGCCTTTTTTAGCCAAAATTTCAGCCAAATTCGTAAATTTTTCAAAATACTCCGTCGCTAAAAATATCTTCTTGCTTACCGCCTTTGCGCGTTCTCGCCACTGCTCGTCCGCGTGAAAAAAGTGCTCGTAGTCGATCTTTATCATCGCCGAACAGGTCGCCTCAGGCACGATGATGGCATCTAGCTCTCTCAGCATTTTTTCAAAATACTCGATATTTCGCTTTGCTAAAACCTCGACCGTCGCAAAATCTCCCGTAAAATACGCCGGTGCGCCGCAACAGGCCTGCTTTTTCATCAAATTTAAATTTAACCCAAGCTCGCGCGCGATCTTAACCAGAGCCTCGCCGATGCCTGTATATGCGTAGTTTCCCATACAGCCGATAAAAACGCCGATAGTTTTATCGCCGCCGTTATCGATAAACTCGGCGTGCGAGTTTAAAAAGCTCTTTTTGCTAGCAGTTGGCAAAAGCCGCTCTTTTTTCACCATCGGCAGGCTAAATCTCGGACTCATCGCGCCTTCGCGGATCTTAAACGCGCAGCTTTGAAACACGTAGCCCAGCCTCGCGCAAAAGTCCATAACCGCACGGTGGCGCAGTAGCCAAAAAAACGCCTTTTTATACCACGCGATGCCAAATTTATCCGCGATATCGCGGCGGACGTTTTCTATCGCCGTATCCACGCGCAATGAGTTTGGACAGACCTCGACGCAATTCGTGCATAAAAAACAGCTCTCAAAGATATTTTTCGCACTTTTATCGAGCTTTAGCTCGCCGCGCTCGTAAGCTCCCACAAGATCCAGAAAGCCGCGCGGAGAGGTCGTCTCGTCGGAGTTTATCTTGTGGATTGTGCAGACCTGGATACATTTGCCGCATTTTACGCATTTATCTGAAATTTCGCTAAATTTAAACATTTTTGCGTCAAACCGTTTTTGAAAATCGGCGTAAATTTTCGGGTATTTTTTTCAAATACGCGTCAAAGCACATCGCGATATTGCGGATGATTAGCGTGCCGGTCTCGTTTACGCTGATTTTTTCGGACGTTACGGTTACGAATTCGCTCAAATTTTCAAGCTCAGCTAAATCATCCTTAAAATACTCGAAAAATTTGATACCAAATTTAGCCTCGACCGCCTTGATATCAAGCGCGAAGTTGCTCATCAAGCTCATTATTACGGCTTTTCTGATTAGATCGTCATCGTTTAGATATATGCCCTTGCAGTACGGCAAAATGCCGCTATCTAGGGCCTTTTCGTATTCGTCCATATCTTTGAAATTTTGCGCGTAGTATCTTTGTCCCTCGCCGATGCTAGTTAGTCCGATACCGATTAGATCGGCTCCGCCCTTGGTCGTGTAGCCCTGGAAATTTCGATGAAGCGTGCCGTTAGCAAGCGCGCCGAAAAGCTCGTCGCCCGGCTTTGCAAAGTGATCCATGCCGATCATTTTGTAGCCGTTTTTGATAAAAAACTCGGCCGTGTATTTTAAAATTTCAAGCTTGGTTTTAGGGCTAGGCAGCGTCGCTTCGTCAAATTTACGCATAGATTTTTTTATCCACGGCACGTGCGCGTAGTTAAACACCGCCAGACGGTCGGGAGACAGCGTTAGAGCCTTATCCAGCGTCGCCTTAAAGCTCTCTAGCGTCTGATACGGCAGGCCGTAGATCAGGTCCATATTTATCGAGTTTATGCCCTTGGCGCGCGCCATATCCACGGCATTTTTGGTGATTTCATAGGGCTGTATGCGGTGGATCTCTTTTTGTACGCGCTCGTCAAAGTCCTGCACGCCGTAGCTGATGCGGTTAAAGCCGTGAGAAACGAGCACGTCAAGCTGCTCGCGAGTTAAAAATCTCGGGTCGATTTCACAGCTGATTTCAGCTTCGGGCGAGAAATTTTTAAATTTAGCCTTTATCATTTTGATGATTTCATCTAGCTGATCCGCGCCGTAGAATGTCGGAGTGCCGCCGCCAAAGTGCATTTGCAGCACGGGCGCGCTCGTATCTAGGTTTGCCGCTAGCAGATCTAGCTCTTTTTGCAGATACTCCATATAGCGCGTTTTGCGGTCCTCTTTGCTCGTATAGATCACGTTGCAACCGCAAAAATAACAGGCGCTGCGGCAAAACGGCAGGTGCAAATAAAGCGAAAGCGGGCGCGAGGCGTCGCGGTTTTTTAGCTCCCGCAGGTAGTCCTCGTAGGTAAATTTATCGCTAAACTCGGGCGCGGTCGGATAGCTCGTATAGCGCGGTCCCGGGCGCGAATACTTAACGTAAGCGTCAAAATCTATCATAGCGTTTTATTCCTTGCGTTTTTCATTAAATTCTGCATATCGACGAACAAATTTGGATACTGCTTTTTGATACCCTTTACCAGTTTTTCCAAATTTACGTCTATGCTTTTTTTGTTTTTATTTTTTGCGGCAATCTTGCGTATCTCGTCCATCGCCACGACCCAGACGTCGGCGAAATCTATCGGTACGTTCTGCCAGATCGTCTTTTCAAGCCTTAGCTCGAAATTTTCCTTTTGGACGTTGCGGTAGGCTTCGATGAGTTGCGAGAGCGATTTTAACGAAACCATCGTGTGCAAATTTTGATTTTCGTCAATACCAAACCATGGCTCCACCCCGTCCCACGAGCCGCTTTTTAGGCTAAGGCTCATTTGATTAGGGTCGCTCGTCGGCACGATCTCAAATATCGTTTTTTCGCCCTCTTTTATCCCAAGCTCACCTGAGATTTCATCTATTTTTTCGTATGTTTTTTGTAGATTTTTTTCTTTCATTTACTTCCTTAACTTACCCGTTTCTGCGGCGATCGAGCCAAACCATCACGCCTTTTTGCGCGTGCAATCTATTTTCCGCCTCAGCAAAAATCTCATCCGCATGCGCTTCAAAGACCGCCTCACTCACCTCGTATCCGCGGTAAGCCGGCAAGCAGTGTAAAAATATCGCTCGGGGCGCGGCTAATTTCATCAAATTTTCATCCACGCAAAAGCCTGCAAAATCCTTTAGGCGCTTTTCTTTTTCGGCTTCTTGTCCCATCGAGACCCAGGTGTCAGTAGTAACGACATTAGCGCCCGAGACGGCTTCTTTTACGTCCTGAGTTAGATAAATTTTGGCTCCCGAGATTTGAGCGTTTTTCATCGCTAAATTTACTATATCAGCGTCCGGCTCGTAGCCCTTTGGCGTCGCGATCCTTAGCTCAAAGCCTAGCTTGCTAGCTAGCATCAGCCACGAGTGCGCCATGTTGTTACCGTCGCCCACGAACGCCGCCTTTATCTCGTCTATTTTTAGCCCGCATTCGACAGCCGTCATGAGATCGGCCATCAGCTGCGCGGGGTGAAATTTATCGCTAAGGCCGTTTATCACGGGTACGCGGCTAAATTTGGCAAGCTCCTCTAACGTCTCGTGGCGATTAACGCGAGCCATGATGAAATCGCACATTCGCGAGATCACGCGCGCGGTGTCTTTTATCGGCTCGCCGCGCCCGATCTGGATGTCGCTTGAGCTGAGAAACAGCGCGTACCCGCCAAGCTCGTTCATCCCTACGTCAAAGCTCACGCGCGTTCTAGTCGAGCTTTTTTCAAATATCATCGCTAATTTTTGATCTTTTAGATACGGCTTAAAATCTCGCACCTTTGCCTCTTTTTTTATCTGCAAACCCAAATTTAAAATTTCGATGATTTCGTCTTTGCTAAAATCGTTTAACGTCAAAAAGTGCCGCATTTTGCCCCCTTATTCCCAAATTTGCCCATAAAATTTACAAGGCGAAGTATCGCGAGATAGATTTGCTTGTTTTGAAGTAAATTTCGTCCCAAGATAAGGCACATAGCCTATCGCAGGGCGAAATTTGCGAAATCAAGCAAAGATACTCGCGAGACAAGCCGCTAGTCCCTTAAAATTTGAGCTGCTTCTTTGGCATGATAGCTGATTATTAAATCCGCCCCCGCTCTCTTAAACCCGACTAGCGTCTCCATCATCACGCGCTCGTAGTCGATGACGCCCGCTTTTGCCGCAGCTTTTAACAGAGCGTATTCGCCGCTCACGTTATACGCGCAAATCGGCAGTCTCGTAGCCTCGCGCAGATCGCGGATGACGTCTAGATACGCAAGGGCGGGCTTTACCATCAAGATATCGGCCCCCTGCGCCTCGTCCTCCAGGCTCTCGCTCACGGCTTCTAGGCGGTTTGCGGGATCCATTTGGTAGCTTTTTCTATCACCAAAACTTGGTGCGCTTTCGGCTACGTCGCGAAACGGCCCATAGTACGCCGAAGCAAATTTGGTCGAATACGCCATAATCGGCAAATTTTCATATCCGCTCAAATCCAGCGCCCCGCGCAAGGTAGCGATGATGCCGTCCATCATACCGCTTGGAGCGATCATATCGGCGCCGTTTCTAGCATGGATCAGCGCTTGTTTAGCGGAAATTTCCAGCGTCGCGTCGTTATCGACGGTCTGGTGGACGTGATCTAGGATACCGCAGTGGCCGTGATCGGTGTATTCGCAAAAGCAAAGATCCGTGATCACGACTAGATCTGCAAATTTATCCTTTATCGCCCGAAGCGCCGTCGCTATGATGCCGTCATCGCTCAAAGCGTCGCTGCCTACGCTATCTTTTAGGCTCGGGACTCCAAACAAAATAACCGCTTTTATGCCTAAATTTCGCACGATTTCGCACTCTTTTAAAATTTCGTCCATACTCATCTGAAAGACGCCCGGCATCGAGCTTATCTCTTTTTTCACGCCCTTGCCTTCGACGATAAAAAGCGGATAGATAAAATCGCTCGCCGCAACGCTAGTTTCGCGCACCATCTCTCTGATCGCGGGATTTATCCTGAGTCTTCTAAAACGTTTAAACATAATTTTCCTTTTACTTCGCTACAATTTACGCTTAGTGTAACATAATAGGAGTTAAAAATTTATGAATATCGAGCTTTCAAATACGGCAAATTTACCCTCTCGTTTCGGGATATTCGAGATAAAGGCATTTAAGGAGGGCGAGAAGGAGCATTTAGCGATTTATAAAAAACCTTTCGGCGAGGTCGTAAATGTCCGCATCCACTCCGAGTGCCTAACGGGCGATGCGATCGGTAGTCTCAAGTGCGACTGCCGCGACCAGCTAGAAGCCAGCCTAAAATACATAGAAGAGCACGGCGGCATGGTGATCTATCTACGCCAGGAGGGGCGAAATATCGGCCTATTAAACAAAGTAAACGCCTACCACCTGCAAGATGAGGGCCTTGACACCATCGAGGCAAATCACCAGCTGGGCTTTAAGGCCGACGAGCGCACGTATGAGATCGTGGATTTTATATTAAAACACTTCGGCATCGAAAAGATAAATTTACTAACCAATAACCCAAAAAAACTGTCCGGGCTAAAATGCGTGCAGATCGTCTCTCGCGTGCCCATCGTGATACACGCGAACAAATTTAACGAAAATTACCTGCGCGTGAAAAAAGAGCAGATGGGGCACATGCTAGATGAAAATTGACCTGCCGCGGGATTTTGACGCGCAAACGGCGAAATTTAGCGAGATTTTGGCTAAATTTAACCGCGTGCACAGCCTAACTAGCTACAAAAATTTAAACGAGCAGATAGCAGATAGCATAGCTCCGCTTGAAATTTTTCCGCAAATTTGGGGCGCCAAAACGGCGATTGATGTGGGCAGCGGAGCGGGCTTTCCCGCGATATTTCTCGCGATGATTTTAAGGGAGTGCCAGTGGCATCTCTTTGAGCCTAGCCCGAAAAAATCGGCGTTTCTAAGCTACGTCAAGGCCGAGCTAAATTTAGCAAACGTCCGCGTAAAATCTTGCAAGATCCAGGACGGTGAGCCGTTTGCAACGCAGCTAATCACGAGCCGCGCGCTAATGAAAACAAAAGATTTACTTGGGATTTGCAACGGTTTTTTTGACGCGCAAACTCAAATTTTGCTTTATAAAGGAAGTAGCGTGCAAAGCGAGCTAGACGGACTCAAAGCTCAAATTTACGGGCGCGGCAATAGAAATTACGTATTTATAAAGGGCGGCGATGTTATTTAAAATTTTGGCTTTTTTAGCGGTTTTAATCGCGATTTATGTGTTATTTTTCAAAAACCGCATAAAAAACGGCACGAAAAAGGACGATGGCGAGGCAGAAAACTTCGTCGAGTGTGCTAAGTGTGGCACTTTCGTAGAAGCAAAACAAAGCGTGCTAAGCAGCGGAAAATACGTCTGCAAAGAGTGCATGAAGGAGAAAAAATGAAAATCATCGGACACGAGCTAGTGCCATTTGAGCCGTTTATATCTTGTAAAAATTTAGCCCAGCTCGCGCAAAATTCAGACAAAAACGTACTCATTAAATTTAACGACACGCTCATTAAAACCGCCGTGCAAAACGGGCTAAATTTTGGCGTTTATGCCTCAAATTTGACCCAGTTGCTTTTGGCAAACGCATGCGGGGCGAAATTTATCATCGTGCCAAAAAGGCTTGCCAAAGACGCGGCAGATACGGCGCAGGAATATCTTTTTGACGCTCAAATTTGCGTGGTCTTGGACGGCGAGAGCGAGCTTGAATGGCTTAGCAAAACGGGTGCGGACGTGGCGATATTTAAGGAAGGGATAAGAAATGGAAATTTTTAAAACGGCGTTTTTGATGGTTGCCTTAATGTTGCTTTTCATCGCTGTTGGCGGCGCGGTCGGCGGTCAGCAGGGCATGGTCATCGCATTTTTAGTCGCACTTGGGATGAATTTTTTCTCATATTTTTTCTCCGACAAGCTCGTGCTAAAACGCTATAACGCCGTTGCCGTGGATGAAAACAACGCCAGCGGACTTTACGCCATCGTGCGAAATTTATGCGCGAAGGCAAATTTGCCGATGCCAAAGATCTATATCATCCCAGAAGCCGTTCCAAACGCATTTGCCACGGGTCGCAACCCGAGCCACGCCGCAGTCGCCGTGACCGAAGGACTGCTAAATCTGCTAAACAAAGACGAGATCGAGGGTGTGCTAGCTCACGAGCTAAGCCACGTGCGCCACTACGACATCCTAACGGGCTCTATCGCGGCGGTTTTTGCTGGCGCGATCGCGATACTGGCGAATTTCGCGCAGTTTGGCGCGGCAAACCGTCAGGGCAAGCAAAATCCGCTAATGCTAATCGCTCTAGCCGTCATCATGCCGCTAGCAGCCACCATCATACGCATGGCGATCTCACGGGCGCGGGAGTTTGAGGCCGATAGGGGCGCCGCGATGATAACGGGCAAGCCACAGCACCTAGCGGGCGCGCTGCGAAAGCTCGAGGACTACGCGCGCGGACGCGTGATGGCAAACGCCGACGAACAAAGCGCGCATATGTTTATCGTTAATCCCTTTAGCGGCGTAAAAAGCACTCTGGGCTCGCTATTTCGCACGCACCCAAGCACCCAAGACCGTATCGCCGCGCTAGAAAATTTACGCTCGCAACTAGATGGCGAAAACGGCGTGAAAGAGTATTTTAGAAAGTAAATTTGACGGGCAAATTTAAACCCTCGTTTTGCCGTCAAATTTGAGCAAAATGGCTTGGCTTTGGGAGTTAAATTTGGAGCCAAATTTAACTCCGAGTCGCGTCAAATTTGACCGTACGCGTCAAAATAAAATTTATCAAAAAGGCAAAAATATGAAAATAGCCGCAAACGGCACGAGCGGATTTATCGGCGGCGAACTCTGCCGCTTTTTTAGAGCCCAGGGGCACGAGGTCGTAGCTATCCCGCGAACTGCTTATGCCGACAAAGACGCGCTCAAAAACCTCGCTGGCGGCTGCGATGCGGTTATAAATTTAGCAGGCGCCTCTATCGCCGCGAGGTGGAGCGAGGACTATAAAAAGCAGCTTCGCGCAAGCAGGATAGAGACGACGCGCACGCTGGTAGGCGCGATAAACGAGCTAGAAAATCCGCCATTTTTCATCAGCGCTTCGGCTATCGGCATCTACGAAAACGGCCTTAGTCACGACGAGAGCTCGGTCAAATTTGACCGCGGATTTTTGGGCGAGCTAGCATGCGAGTGGGAGAGCGAGGCCGCTAAGGCGCGAACGCAAACGGCGATATTTCGCCTAGGCGTGGTGCTAGGTCGAGGCGGCGCGCTAGCTAAGATGTTGCCGGCATTCAGGCTCGGTCTTGGCGGCAAGATCGGTAGTGGCGAGCAGGCGTTTTGCTGGATTCATATCGCTGATTTGCTAGAGGCGTTTAAATTTACCTTACAAAACCGCCAAAGCGGCGTTTTTAATCTCGTTTCGCCAACTCCTAACACCAACGGCGAATTTACTCAAATTTTAGGCGAAGTTTTAGGGCGACCGACGTTTTTTAAAGTGCCTAAATTTGCGTTAAATTTGATGCTGGGCGAGGGGTCAAGTGTACTGCTTGAGGGCGCAAAAGTTTATCCCAAAGCCTTAATGGAGAGCGGATTTGGCTTTAAATTTAGCGATCCAAAAACCGCGCTTCGGGATATTTTGAAGTAAATTTAAATAATTAGCCAAATGCTCCGCTTCGGTTTTTGCAAAATGCGGCTCGCGCCAACACAGCGTAAATTTGACGCCGCTACGAAAATTTAGCCGCATAGAATCTCGTCCGATTTTATCGCAAATCCGAATTTTAAAAACGCCGGCGTAGAGGCATAAAAGCAAATACGGCTTAAAACATAAAATGCTTTGCCCGCTGATATGGCAGGCTATAAATCGGTAAGCAAAATTTAGCGAACCTGACGCTTAGACAAAATTAGCACAATCCGCCCAAGAAAAAAGCGATAAATTTTTGACTGCCAAACGATGTCTCAAATTTACAAAACCGCGAGCCGATATTAGGCAAAATTCGGCGTAAATTTGAATCAGACAGCAAATTTACGTTTTTGAAGATAGCAGACTAGGCTCATAAATTTGAAAAGCTAGCTTTTGCCGCTAGTTCTGCGCGCAGAGTTTGCTACCTGGCGCGTTCAAGCGGACTTACGAGAAGTTTTACTCAAACCGCCTCGAGATGCTAGGCGAAAGCTTAGTCAAAACATCATAACTTATCGTGCCGAAAAAATCCGCCCAAACGCGCGCATCGTCAAATACGCAAATTTTATCGCCGACGTCTTCACAGCAAAAACTATCCATCGACATTTTGCCAAGCAGTCGCTGTCCGCCCGCCGTCTTTAGCTCGCCCTCGCCCGTGTATCGCAGCAGTCCGTCGCCGTAGCCCAGGTCGTAAACGGCGATTTTCATATCCTCGCTCGCGCAAAATTTAGCGCCGTAGCCCGCGCATTGCCCCTTTTTTAGCACTCTGCCGCTAACCTTATGCGCCCAGAGCGACGCCACGCGCTTTAGCTCCAAACTATCGTCAAACTGCGCGTAGCCGTAGGCTGCGATACCCACGCGCACGCACTCGTCCACTAGCTCGCCGAAGCGCTCTGTTGCAGCGGAGTTGTGTGAGTGAAAGGTCAAATTTGATCCGCCGCAAATTTCGCGCACTACGGCTTTTACCGCGTCAAAATTTTGCCTCTGTACGAAATAATCGCCGCTAAGCTCCTCGGCGCTTCTAAAATGCGTAAATGCGCCGCAAATCTGCAGTCCGCGCACCAAAGCCGCCTCGCACGCCGCCCGCACCTCATCTATCGCCACGCCGTTTCTATGCATGAGCGTATCGACGGCGATATGCACACGCGCGCCTTTTTTAAATTTAGCAATCAGCGAAATGTCGTTTATGGCGTAGATAAATCGCTCGCTCTCACCGCCGTTGGGGATATGCGAAAGGATGAGAATATGCTCGAAAAAGGGCTCCAGCTCGCGCGCCTCGGTTTCATTTTTGACCGCGCAAAATTTGATGCCGTAGCTCGCCGCCTCACGCCCCACAAGCGCCGCTCCGTGACCGTAGGCATTGTCTTTTAGCACCAAAATCACGCGATCTTTGCCGCCGGCTTTGGCGCAAATTTTAGTTAGATTATGGATGTAGGCGGATCTGCTTAAAACGAGTTCAGACATTGAATTTTACGCCAAACGCCTCATAAACATTAGGAAGCAGCTTCCTAATACTATAATCGTAAGAGTAAAATTTAGCGTAAAGCGCCTTTAAATCAGCCTCTTTAACCGCCGCAAAGTCAAACACGTCCGTGCCCGCAACCTTTGGCACTTGGCGGTCTAGCTCGGCGAAAAACTCGCCCCTAGCCTTTAAAATTTCCTCGATCTGATTTTTTACAATTTCGCTTTTTTCTTGCATTTACTTCTCCGTTAAGATTTTAAATTTATCTTTATCTAGCCGCACATAGAGCTCTTTTTGTCCCTTAAATTCATGACTCGGTGCAGCATAATCCTCGTCAAAAACCACTCTAAAAAGATTTTGCCCTTTTGTATTTGGATACGGCGTCACGCTAAAATTTGAAGCTTTTATGCTCTTTTTTTCCTTTAGCGCAAAAATTCTCTTTTTATTTTCGGCAAATTTGGCTCTCGTTAGCGCGTTTTTGCCCTCTATTTTTACAAATTCGTCCGCGTAAAAGCCGAGGTAAATTTTAGTTTCGTTATCTCGCCACGCCTGCAGCCACTCGTGCAGATGCGCAAGTACGCGCGCTACGTCGTCTTTGCTAGCGTCTACCTTCTGGCTTTCGCTGATTATCACGACGCCCTCGCTGCCGATCAGTTGGCCAAATTTCACCAGCGCGTCGTTGTTAAACGCCACGCAGCCGCGCGTTTTTACTTCGTCCTCGCGTTTGCCTTTCATCGGCAAACCGTGTATCCAGATGCCTCCGCCTGTTTTTTGAGCGGCTTTGTCGTGGGCGTTCGGGTATGATAGCGACATAGCAAGCGGCCCGTAAAATGGATCTGGCGGCGTAAATTTGTCCGTGACGTCGTAAACTCCGACCGGCGTTTTTAGGTCGCCTTCTTTAAATTTATCCCCGCTTTTGCCCGTTATCACGCTTTGCGAAAAAATTTGCTCCAGCGCTCCGCCTGCATACTCGAAGCTTTGCAGGGTTTTTTGCGCTTTATTTACGACGATGATTTTGGTCTTAGCCTCGTAGTAGCCGTATCTGACATCGGCTGCGCCTAGCTTTTCCAGCCAGTACTTTGCACCCGTCAAATTTGCGTCCGTCGGTACTTCGGCTAGTAAAATTTGAGAAAAAAAAGCATAAAAAATAAGTAAGCCGAGTAGTTTTTTCAAAATTTTCCTAACGTTGAGTATTTTCGTAATAAAGGCCAGAATTATATTACATTTTCTCTTAAAAATTTTAAAAAGCTTTTATTTTGTGTTACAATAGCGAATATCAAAATTATACGTAAAGGACGCAAAAAATGAAAAGCAAATTTTTAGCTTTATCTCTAGCAGTCGCCTCTTTGGGCTTTGTAAACGCCGCAGATATCGAGATCGTTGATATCTACGCCAAGGCTACACCTCCCGGCGCAAAAAATACGGCTCTGTTTTTCGATATCAAAAACAACACCGATAAACCGGTAAAACTAATCGGCGCTAGCTCTCCGGCGGCAGCTACGGGTGAGATACATACGCATAAAGAAGTAGACGGCATGAAAAAGATGGTGCAAATAGAAAACATCGAAGTACCTGCAATGGGCGAGGCGAATTTAAAGCCTGGCGGTCTGCACGTAATGCTAATGGACATCAAAGCTCCGATCAAAGAGGGCGACAAACTAGATGCTACGCTAGAGTTTGACAACGGACAAAAACTAGAGCTAAAAGACATCGTCGCAAAGTCGGTCGTAGCTAAAAAAGACGGCGAACACGGACACGATCACGGCGGACACCACAAGCATTAATGAAAAAATTTCTCATTATTTTAGTCCTTCTAGTCGGCGTTTTGGGTACTTCGGCGTATCTGTTTTTTAAACCGCAAGCGCAAGAGGACTTTTTGAGCGCAGAGGACGTGGGGGTAAATTTAACCCCGCTTCCCTGCGATATGAACGCCGAACACTCATGCGGCGTAGAGTTTCGCGGCAAGACGGTTAAATTTAGCCTCTCGCCAAAGCCCGTTTACACTATGCAGCCCACGATCGTGCGCATCGAGGGGCTAGAAGGGTTTAAAGACCCGAGCCTTGAGATCCACGGCGTAAATATGGATATGGGCGTGATTAAGGCCGAAGTCGAAAAGCGCGATAACGCCTACGTCTCAAACGTCGTGCTAAGCGCGTGCCTGATAAATATCATGAGGTACCGTTTCGAGGTGCTAGAAAACGGCAAAAGAAGCGGACTTTATATAGACTTTGACTTGCATCAATAGACGTAAATTTTACTTAAAAGGGCGGATGATGAAAAAGCTTATTATCGTAGTTATACTGTTTTTAACGGTTCTTGGCGCAGGCTATCTTGCATTTTATTCAAACAAATACGCCCCTAACGGTCAAGGCGCAAATGTTGCCGAGGGTCTAAAAAATTACGATTTTACCGGCAAGGGCGCAAACGGCGCGGTGAGCCTAAAGAGCTTTGAGGGTAAAAATAAGATCATATACTTTGGCTACACCTCGTGTCCGGACGTCTGCCCCGCGACTTTAGGTATCTTAAGTGGCGTGTTAAACGAGCTTAAAAGAGACGATATCGTCGTGATTTTCGTCACTCTCGATCCGGAGCGCGACGAGCCAAAAAACGTCGATGAGTACGCGAAGTATTTTTATCCAAATTCTTACGGCATAGTGTTAGATGATCTGCCTAAGGTTGCCAAAAGCTACGGCGTGAAGTATCAAAAGGTGCTGCTTGAAAAATCGGCCATGGAGTACTCCGTCGCACACAGTTCCTCGCTATACGTACTAGATAAAAACGATAAATTCGTCGCCGAGATCTCCAATCTAACGGTGCAAAACATCAAGAAAACGCTGGAAAATCTGAAATAATAACAGCTTTATTATTTAGTTGTTATGAGTGTTACGTTATAACACAGAGATATTTTTTTATGGTCAATTATTACTGATATTGATTTAAATCAATATACTTTAAGCCTTCCGGTTGTATAGTTTCTTTAACGGAAATTTAAAACTCGGAAGTCATCCATGAAGATTATAGCGCTCATATGCGCTCTGTTTATTTTTTCCTTCGCAAGCGATGTTAGCGCTACGGCTAGCATCGACGTAAAAAGTTGCGCGTATAGCGAGCAGAATAAAACCCTAGTCGTCTACAATACCAAAAACTCGCTAAATATACTTAACAAAAAAGACCTAAAAACCATAAACAAATTTGACTTTAAAACAAACGATATAACCTCGCTAGCCTTTGAGGGCGCAAATTTATATGCAGGATTTTCAGGCGGCGAGATAGCTAAATTTAGCGATGATTTTAGCTCTTTTGCCGGCATGCTAAATCTTTCAAATTTAAGCCTTGAGCCGCAGGTAACGTACCTGCTGGTCGTAAACGGCAAAATTTACGCGGTCGCCGGCAAAAACGCCTTTATCTCCTACGATCTTGCGTCAAA
This sequence comes from uncultured Campylobacter sp., assembly GCA_963529735.1. Taxonomy (GTDB): domain Bacteria; phylum Campylobacterota; class Campylobacteria; order Campylobacterales; family Campylobacteraceae; genus Campylobacter_A. The sequence goes on along the minus strand of CAUSAR010000016.1, from coordinate 299 downwards.
AAAGCTGATGCGCGCGGATCTTAACGGCGCATACCGTATCGCAACCTGTCAAATTTTAAACGGTGCCGCGCTGATAACTAGCTGGGATAGATCGGTTTTTACCGTAAATTTAAGCACGATGCAGACAAAAAATCTAGGCAAGTTAAAATCCGTAGCTCTGAGCGCGGCGGAGATAAACTCGGGCGTAATTTTCGGACTTGCTAGCGGCGAGATAGCTAGCCTCAAATTTGACGCCGAAGCAAATTTGACGAGCAAGCAAACTGGTGCGACAAATTTAGATACCGAAGCAAATTTGACGA
>CAUSAR010000015.1:0-33134 GCA_963529735.1 uncultured Campylobacter sp. | reverse complement strand
TTGCGATGACGAGACGATCGCAGCAACGCTTGCGTTTGAGCTAAAATAGATCAAATTTGCAAGATAAAATCTTAAATTTATTAAAGGGTGCAGCAAGATGCGCCCTACTATTTTTTATTCTAAACTAAATTTTTCCAGCAAATTTAGTTTTCACTACGCAAATTCGCTGGCGACATCGTGCGAGATAAATGGCTCGAGCGACGCCAAAATGACCGCCGTCGCGCCTGCAGATTTGGAGCCGATCTTTAGTGGCGCGTGCATCGTGCAAGTATTTTCAAACGGCGGTAAGGCGCACGAAATCTGCGAAAAACACCTAAAAACTCAAATTTTAAACGCGATAGGCAAAGAGTCCGTCAAGCTACCTTCGACCAGCCCTGCTAACGCAAATTTTAGCTTTGAAAGGCTCGTGCGGGAGTGGGTAACGGTGGCTGAGGCATTAAAATACAGCTAAATTTAGCAAGGATTGTCAAATTTAACTCATCAAAAATAAAATAGCCGCGCCTTCACCTTAAATTTAGTTTAAAATTTTAAAATTACCTAATTTAAACAAAATAGGAAAAACCATGAAAATCCTAAAATTTCTATTTTTACTACCGCTTCTAGCCATCGGTGCGCAGGCGCTGGAGCCAAAAATCGTAATGAAGCCCGAAGCGAGCCTAAAAAATGGCCTATACTATGTAAACGGCAAGCTCTACGACGGCACGCTAAAGATGCTTCGATACAGCGCCGAGGACTTATACGGCGTAAATGCGATGGGTATGGTCTATCCGAGGCTAAAGCCGCTGCCGCCCACGCTTATACGAGAGATAGACGTGCAGGGCGGCATAGCGGTGCGGTATCGAGACTATTTTGATGGTAGAGACAAGCCCTCAAACGAATACCCCCTAAAAAACGGCGTCCGCGAGGGCACAGCTAAGCACTATCACGCAGATAGCGGCGCTCTGATGGGCGAGAGTGAATACAAAAATGACGTCCGTGACGGGCGCTACCGCCGCTACTACTTTGACGAGGGCGGCGCGCTAAAGCAGGAGGGCGTTTTCAGGGCGGACAAGCGAGAGGGTGTATTTACCGACTATTACGTTAGCGGTGAGGTTAGCGCACGTAGTCCATACGTCGGCGGGCTGCGAAACGGCGAGGACACCAGCTACTACAAAAGCGGCAAAATCCGCGGCGTGCGAACCTACAAAAATGACAAGCGAGAAGGCGCAGAAAAATGGTACTACGAAAGCGGCGCCGTGGAGGAGACGGGCGAATACAAAAACGACCGCAAACAAGGCGTTTGGAAGCGATTTTACGAAAACGGCAAAACGCGCGTGGTAGAAAACTATAAAGACGGCGAAAAGGACGGCGTCGCGCGCGAATACTACCAAAGCGGCAAGCTCAGAGGCGAATACGAGTACAAAGACGGCCGCCAAATAGGCGCGGGGCTGGACTACTACGAGAGCGGAGCGCTGGCCGCAAAAGTGATGTTTAAAAACGGGCGCTATCACGGGCTATACGAGGAGTATCACGAAAACGGCGCACTAAAGGCCAAAGTGACGTTTGAGGATGGGCTGGAGACCGGCACGGCGAAACACTACTACGCAAACGGCAAACTAAAAGCCGAGGGGGAGTTTGAGCGCGGCAGGCTCATCCGCGCCAAAAAATACGATAAAGACGGCAAGCTAGTTAGCGACAAATCCGATAAAAACGGACTTCCGCGGGAGTGAGCTCGGCTAAAGTCTAAATTTTAGCGGAGCCAAATTTGATCCGTGCAGCTTAAATTTAGCGCTTTGGCAGGGTTTGGCTTTACGCGACGTTTGGCATTTTATTGTTTTAAGCACATACGAGACGTCAAATTTGACTCAAAACCTGCTGCACTAGTCTAAAATTTTAATAAAAATAAAAGTTACATAAAACAATAGCATTTAATAAAAATTAAAAAATAATTTTTATTTTAGCTTAATATATCAATATTTGTAGTAAAATTTGCTCTAGATTTAATACACAAAAACACTAAAAAGGAGCAAAATATGGCTGCTGCAGGTATTATTATCGGCACGGTAGTGCTGTTTATAGTGGGTTGGGCGATAGTGCGGGGTAAGTACGCGCCGCTCGTGCTTTTTCTTTCGGGCGTTTTTATGTTGATCTGTTCGGTCGCGCTAGGCACGGGAAGCTTCATGCCCAAACAGGCCGTAGCGACGGGCAATGCATACCTAAACATCATCGAGTTTATCCGATACATGTTCTCAAACAGATTTGCAAATTTAGGCCTCATCATCATGTTTATGGTGGGCTTTGCTAGCTACATGACGCATATCGGGGCGAACCACGCTTTCGTCTCTATCGCTACGAAGCGCTTTGCTAGGATCAAAAATCCATACGTCATGGTTTTCGTCGCATTTGCGGTGGCTAAGCTCATCAGCATGGTTATCACTAGCGCGGTGGGGCTTGGCGTGTTATGCCTTGCGCTGCTAGGGCCCGTGCTCATCTCGCTTGGACTAAACAAGCTCACCGTGGGCTCGATCTGCGCGATGTCCGGAGCCGCCTCGATGGTGCTCATCGGCGCATCGACCGCCGCCGCGGCAAAGGCCACGCAGCTTAGCATTTTAGATTACGTTTTCATCTACAAGATCCCAGCCGCGCTTCCGACCTCGATCGTGATGGGTATCGCGCTCGTTTTTTGGAACAGATATCTCGATAAAAAAGAGGGCTGGGTGTGCAGCGAGCATGTGGGTGAAGTGATGGAATTTGACGGCGCCGTGCAAAATCCCGAGACCGCCGCGCCTAAAATTTACGCGATACTGCCGTTTTTACCGATGATTTTGGTGGTAGTATTTTCGCAGTACTGCATCGCCTCTATTAAGCTTGATATCTCGGCGATCATCATCCTGTCAGTCGTCATCGCGATGCTTTTTGAAGCGGTCAGGCATAGGTTTAAATTTGACCCGATCGCTGAAGGGGTCAAGGTATTTTTCCAAGCGATGGGCAAGAGCCTAAGCGGCGTCGTGATCCTCATCATCGCGGCCGGCGTATTCGCGGAAGGCTTTAAGGCACTAGGCATGCTAGATAGCATCGTAAAACTCGCAAATTCGCTAGGATTTGGCGGCTTTGGCATGTCGGTGCTTTTTGTCGTCATCACGACGCTAGTTACGATCATCTCGGGCTCAAACGGCGCGAGCTTTTATCCGCTCATCGAGATGGTGCCTCATATCGCGGCTAAGCTAAACGTGAGCTCGGTTATGCTCGTGCTACCGATGCATCAGGCCTCCACTATCGCTCGCCCTCTCTCGCCCGTAGCTGGCGTGGTCGTCGCGATAGCGGGCATGCTAAAGTGCAGTCCGCTCGACATCGTCAAGCGCTGCAGCGTGCCTGCGGTCCTAGGTCTAGTTAGTCACCATATTTTCGTATTTTTACTCTCTTTGTGAGGCGAGAGATGCAGCTTCCTAGATGGACGTTTGAGGACGCGTACGGCGACTTTGACGACGTGAGATTTACGGACGCGCTATCAAATTTGGACGAAATTTTAGGCGAGATAGAGGGGCTACTCGGCTCTGGCGGCGAGTTAAATTTGCTTATAAACGCATACGAGCGCGGCTTTGAGGAGGCAAACTCCTTGCTCGCGTTTTGCCGCTGCAAATCAAGCGACGACACCAAAGACGAGCGAGCAGGCGCGGCCGAGGCGAAAATCAGAGAGAAATTTTTGCGCCTTGAGCGGACGAAAGAGATCATTTTTGAAAAGATGGACGCGCTAGACCCTTCTGATACTGCGCACCAAACGCAGGAGTTTGCGCGGATAAAGTTTCTTTACGACGAGCGCAAAAACAGCTGGCGGGCAAAATTTGACGCAAAGGAGCGTAAAATTTACGAGGATACGGCGGCTAGCAGTTTCGCTCCGCTTTACGGCGTATTTAGGCATCTAAACAACCTCATCGCCGTGCAGGCTACTGATAAAAACGGCGTAAAAAACATCTATAATCTCTCAAAATGCGCGGGCATTTTAAAGGGCTCGCCTGATGCCGCGCTGCGAAAGAGCGTGTTTGAGGGGCTGGCGGAGCATTACGCTAGGCACGCGAGCTTGTACGCGGATGTTTTAAATTTACTTCAGGGCTTTAGGCTGGGCGAATTTAGTGCGGCGGGGACGGATATCCTGACGCCTAGCCTGCAGCAAAATAAAATCAGCGAGCAGGCCGTGACGGCGATGTTTGCGGCGCTGGATCGCAGATCAGGCAAGATCAGGGAGTGCGTGAGCCTACGCGCGAAGTATTTTCCGCAGGGTAAAATTTACGCCCGCGATCTACTCGCGCCGTCCCCCTTTGCTAGCGCTGATGATATCCCCTACGAGCGGGCGATAGAGACGATCTGTGCGGCTCTGGGCGAGGTTAGCGAGGAGATACCTGAGTTTATCAAAATGATGCTGCAGAAAAACTGGATCGAGGCGCAGGTGCGCGAAAACAAAGCAGGCGGCGCGTTTTATACGAGGTTTGATAAATTTGGGCAGCCGCGCGTTTTTTCTAGCTACATGGGCACGCAGGCGCACATGATCCAGCAGGCGCACGAGCTCGGGCACGCATGGCACTACTGGATCATGCGCGATCTGCCTGCGCTGCACACGCAGTTTCCTATGACGCTGGCGGAGGCTGCGAGCGCCTTTAACGAAGCTGTACTGCGAAACTATCTGCGAAAAAACAGCTCGGATAAAAATTTGCTCTTTGATATCTTGTGGCAGGAGTTAAAATCGGCGGCAAATTTCATGCTGCACATCGGCGTGCGATTTGATTTTGAGATCGCTTTTTTAAAAGCTAGGCAAAAGGGTGCGGTCGGTACTGCGCAGATAGAGGAGCTCATGCAAAATGCGTGGCAAGGCCGTTACGGCGATACGACGCAGGATGCGGAGGGCTTTTTGCCGTATTTTAAGCTGCACTTTTACAAGACCGATCAATACATCTATAACTATCCCTACACCGTCGGCTACCTACTCTCGCAGTTTTTGCTGGGCGAGTTTAGGCGCGCGGGCGATAAATTTATCGGCGCATACAAGGCGTTTTTGCGCGAGTGCGGAGTGATGAGCGTCGAGGATTTGCTGCAAAAGCACTTTAGCAAAGACGCGAGGACGCAGGAGTTTTGGCTCGAGTGCATCGATAATGCGCTCGTTTACGCAGATGAGTTTAAGCGGCTCGAGGAGCAGATGGGTTTTGATAAAACGGCAAATTTGGTCGGGCAAATTTGAACCCAAATTTGATTTATCTTCTACCAAATTTAAGAGCAAAAACGTTGAGCTTTTTGCTCTTGCCGCCTATTCGTCAAATTTGATCGCCGTTTCTTGATCCTAAAAGATAATTTTAACAGTCAAATTTAGAACTACCTCGCAAAATTTGGCATGCGTTACAAATTTGCACTTAACTGATAACAACTATCATAACTAAGCTGTTTTTTAGCTAATCTATTTTATAATAATCACAATCAAATAAACAGGAGCCCAAAATGTCAGTTTTAGTTATCGGAGCCGACGAGATAACGCCTATAAAAGCAGTCCTAAAAGACCTCGGCGCAGAAGCGATCGAGCACTGGGACGCTCGCAACGAAAACCGCGTAAATCGCAAACCGATCCCGCAAGATACCGAGTGCGTCGTGATGCTAACCAGTTTTCTAAACCACAACACGATGAAAACGATAAAAAACCAAGCCAAAAAGCGCAATATTCCGATCGTTTGCGCTAAAAGAAGCGTCAGCTGCGTGTTTAGCGAATATTGCAAAGTCTTTGGGCTAGATAAGGAATTTGGATGCTGCAAGGCAAAAGACTAATAGATGAAATTTGGCTTTTTATCAGGTATTGGAGAAATAACTCCAAGTATTTTTTCAGGGCTTGACGCGGTAAATAAAGCCCGAATTTTTATAAATTTATACAACTGTTGCGCAGGTCGCGAGCTAAAAATTCCTCTTATTTATGCGTATTCGGGCTTAAATTTAGAGGAAATTTTTCTAAAACGCATCGATGATCTGTGCGCTTTTAAAAATCCTAGCCGAAGTAAAATTTCAAGCTTTTGTATCGCTTCAAACGCCGTTATCTGCGCCTATAAAATGGGCAAATTTGACGCCGTCCCGCCGCTAGCCGTCTCTCCCAAACACCCCGCCGCCAAGCTAATCCTCATGCTAAAATCCCAAAACGGAATATGTTTTGACGCGGACATAATGTTTTCTCAGTTTGTTTATGATAAAATACGCGCCAAACATTTTGATAAAAACGTTTATTTTCAAGACGGGATTATCTTTGCCGAGCAGGACGGACGCAAGCTTTTTGGCGTTATGCCGTGCTTTAAGGAGATAACCAAAGAGCGGTTTCATCTGGCTAACTGCGAGATCGCTAGGGGCTTTGAGGCGCTTAGCGGCGGAGAGTTTGACAGGATGTTCATCGTAGCTCCGAGAAATGCGAATTTCTCGCGCTACATCGAGGTCAGACGGGAGTGCGGATGCGGCGGATCGCTGCGACTGGTGCCCTACACGATAAGTCATCATATTTTTTAAAGGAAATTTAAATGATAGGTATCATTTTTGGAAGCAGTATGGGAAATACTGAGGAGGCGGCGGGCTTTTTAGCCGAGAATTTGGGGCTGGAAAACGAGCTTTTAAACGTAGCAAACTGCGACGCGGCTAAGCTAAACGGTTTTGACAAGCTGATTTTGGGCGTTTCTACCTGGGGTACGGGCGATTTGCAAGACGACTGGGACGCTTTTGATTTTCGCGGATTAAAGCTTAGCGGCAAGACGGTTGCGATATTTGGCATGGGCGATGCGGAAAGCTACTCGGATAGCTTTTGCGGCGCGATGGGCAAGCTTTACGATGAGGTCGTAAAAGCCGGCGCAAACGTCGTAGGCGCAGTGTCCGTGGACGGATATAAATTTGACGAATCAGAAGCCGTAAGGGACGGTAAATTCGTCGGTCTGCCGCTTGATGCCGATAACGAAAGCGAAAAAACCGAGCCTAGAATCAGCGCCTGGATAGAGCAGATCAAGCCTTATTTTGCTTAAAATTTAATGCTTCTAGTCGGGCTTTTGCCCGATTTTTCTTTCAAATTTAACTCTTTTTTCAAAATTCGACTTTGCCGCGCTACGGCATTAAGGCGATTTTAGCGCGCGTCGGCTGCGCAAATTTTATCAAGTCCGCTTCATAGCTACTTGCTTTTATAAGCTCGAATTTGAGCTAGAATTTAGCAAATTTGGCTAAAATCACGCCGAATTTATGTTGAAAATAAGGAGAAAATATGCCTCTACTAGATAGTTTTTGCGTCGATCACGTGAGGATGAACGCGCCCGGCGTGCGTCTGGCAAAGACGATGAAAACGCCAAAAGGCGACGATATAAGCGTGTTTGATTTGCGTTTTTGCAAGCCAAACGAGGAAATTTTGCCAGAAAAAGGCATCCATACGCTCGAGCACCTATTTGCGGGCTTTATGCGCGATCACCTAAACGATGCAAATGCCGAGATCATCGATATTTCGCCGATGGGCTGCAGGACGGGCTTTTACATGAGCGTGATCGGCGTGCCGAGCGAGGAGGCGGTCAAGGCCGCGTGGACGGCGTCGATGAAGGATATCCTGGGTGTCAAAAACCAAGAAGACATCCCCGAGCTAAACAAGTATCAGTGCGGCACGTATAAGATGCATTCGCTTGATGAAGCGCATGCGATCGCAAGCAAAATTTTAGAGCGAGGACTAGTCACGATAAATAATGAGCAAATCGCGTTAGACGTCGCTGCGATGGGGCTTAAAAAGCACTGATCGCTCTTTAAATTTAGCCGCCGTTCGTGCGGCTTTTGCTCTCGTGGTAAATTTGTGTAAATCTCAAATTTGACTAGGTTTGCCGCACTCTTACTTCAAATTTTATCATTTTTAATATACAAAATCCGCTTCGTAATAAAATATAGCGATGTAATTTTAAGCAGCAAATTTATAAAATTACATTAATAATTTTTCTTAAGGAAGTGCGATGAAAAGTTTTAAATTTGCTTTGATCGCTGCCTGTGTGGCAGCGGTAAGCTTAAACGCGGAGGTTTTAACAAAGACGACCGATATATCGCTAGACGGTAAAAAAGTCGGCAAAATCGAGGTTTTGACGCCGGTTGAGGTTGTTTCTAAAGACGGCGCAAAGGCCAAAATCAAGGTAAAAGGCGCGGTTTCGGCAAACTACTTGGCTCAGATACAGCGAAGTGTCAAAAACGCCGAGATTTTCACGGTTTTTGATGCTGAAAGCGAGGCGAATTTTAAGAAAATAAAAGAGGTCGAGGACGACTACGGCGAGCTTTGGTATGAGGTCGAGGGTACGTACGAAGTCGCCGCAGACGCGCTAGGTAGCGACGCAAACGCGCTATACAAACAGGCTCAGCAAAAATACGAGGAGACCTGTTCGGCGTGCCACCGCTTGCACGAGCCAAACAGCTTTACGGCGGCTCAGTGGCCGGCAAATTTACAGTCGATGATCGATACGAACTACGTCTCGCTAGAGGAGACGGAGCTAAATTTGATCGTTAAATACCTACAGCATAACGCAAAGGCTGTAGAATAGGGCTTTGGCGCGGCTAGCGCCTAGCTAAATTTGCTCGTCGCTTGAAACGTAAAATTTAGCGACGCTCGTTCTTTAAATTTGGATTTTATGTTTGACGGCGGCAAATTTAACGCTAGCGGCTTAAATTTGCTGCGTCTTGCTCGCTAAAGAGCCGCGTTACAAAAAAGCGAGCGCTGCTAATAAAATATGGGTTTTAAAAGTAAATAACGGAAAAACGAGTCGCCTAATCGCGTCGGTGCCGCAAGTGTCGGCGATTTGGCTTTGCTTGGGTCTGCGACTTCGCGACTGCAAGCGCAAGGCGCGGGGGCTTGCTCCTGCGAGAATTAAAATAAGGGAGAAACCGATGAAAAGACGAGATTTCATCAAATTTTCGGCCTTGGCGGCTACGGCTGCGCAGGCTAGTAGGATAGAGGGCGTCAAACAGACGATTTTTGATAACAAAAAGGTATTCGGCGCAAACAGATTCGGTCCGTTTTGGGCAAATTTAAACTCATCGCAGATCGTTTCTGTTAGCGAATTTGAGGGCGATAAATTTCCAAATACGATGAACTATAGCTTGCCTGACTCCGTGCAGAACGAAAACCGCGTGCTCTATCCGATGGTGCGCAAAAGCTATCTAAAAGCAAAAGGCGCGGCAAAGAGCGAACTGCGCGGCAAAGACGAGTTCGTGCGCGTTAGTTGGGACGTAGCGCTTGATCTAGCGGTGAAGGCTCTAAAAGAAAACTTCGACAAATACGGCGCCGAGGCGATCTACGGCGAGTGCTACTGGTGGGGCGGTAGCGGCAAGGTCAGCTGGGGTCGTACGGTCGCGCACAGGATGTTAAAAGTGCTTGGCGGCTACGTGGAAGAAAGCGGCGATTATTCGACCGGAGCGGGTCTAGTCATCATGCCTCACGTGCTAGGCGGTAGCGCGGTTTACGACGCGCCGACGAAGTGGAAAGCTATCGTCAAAAACGCTAAAAACGTAGTATTTTGGGGCACCGATCCTATCGTAACCAACCAAATCTCATCAGTCCCTCCGACTCACGACGGCTACGTAGGCATGCAGGAGCTCAAAAAAGCCGGCATCAAAACCTATAGCGTAAACGTCATGATAAACGACACTGCGCGCTACTACGGTAGCGAAAACATCATCGTGCGCCCAAACACGGACACCGCGCTCATCATCGGCATGTGCCATTATCTGTTTACGAACAACCTCTACGACGAGGAATTTATCAAAAAATACACGGTCGGATTTAATAAATTTAAAGACTACTTCCTCGGCACGCAGGACAAAGTCGTAAAAGACATCGAGTGGGCGAGCAAAATTTGCGGCGTACCTGCGGGCACGATAGCGCAGTTTGCTACGCGCCTGGCTAAAGAGCCTACGACCGTACTGATCGGCCGCGCGCTACAAAGAGCCGACCACGGCGAGCAGCCTTTCTGGGCGCTAGTGGTGCTAAATGCGATGCTAGGACACGTGGGTAAGGAGGGGCTAGGATTTGAGTTTAGCCTAGGATACGACTCCGCGGGCGCTACGGACAAGATCGCTCCGGTACTAAAAGGCCTAAGCACGCGTATCGACGAGAAATACGAAAACATTGACGGCGCGCCGTGGAAAACGACTAAAAACATCACTATCCCGTCCTCTCGCAGCATCGAGGCGCTAGAGCATCCGGGCAAGGAGATCGACTACGACGGCACTAAGATCAAGCTGCCGCACATGAGGGTCGCATACATGGCCTCAGGTTCGATGTTTACGCGCCACCAGGACGTAAATAACATCGTAAAACAGTGGCGTAAATTTGACACTGTTATCACCGCCGAGCCATACTGGACTAGCACCGCAAGACTAAGCGACATCGTGTTGCCGGTAGCTATCGAGGTCGAGAGAAACGACATCAACCAAACGGGCGCTACGGGCGAATACATCGTGGCTTATAGGCCGGCGATAGAGCCGATGGGCGAGAGCAAGAGCGACTTTTGGATCTGCGAGCAAATCTGCAAACGCTGGGGCAGAGGCGAGGTATTTAGCGAAGGCAAGGACGAGCTGGGCTGGATGAAGGAATTTTACGCAGACGCGGCCGAGCAGGCCAAGGGGCTAAATTTGAGCATGCCTAGCTTTGAGGAATTTTACGAAAAAGGCTACGTGAGATTTGAAAAAGACAACACGGAAACCGAGCTTTATACGCGCCTAGCGGCCTTCCGCGAAAATCCCGCCAAAAACCGCCTAGGCACCCCATCGGGTAAGATAGAGATCTACTCGCCGACGATAGCGAAGATGAACTACGCCGACTGCCCGCCGATGCCTACGTGGATAGAGCCTAAAGAGTGGCTAGGCAACGCGACGAAAAAATACCCGCTACACGTCGTTAGCCCGCACTCTCGCTACCGCCTGCACAGCCAGCTAAACAACTCTATCATCAGAAATTTCGCCGAAGTTAGCGGTAGGGAGCCGGTGCTAATAAATCCAAAAGACGCCAAAGAGCGCGGCCTAGCCACGGGCGACGTTGCGCGCGTATTTAACGACCGCGGCGAGATATTAGCGGGCGTGCTAGTCACCGACATCGTGCCCGAGCGCGTCGTAGCTATCTGCGAGGGCGCGTGGTACGACCCTGAAAAATGGGGCGAAAAGAGCCTCTGCCAGCACGGCTGCGTAAACGTGCTAACCTTCGACAAAGGTACGTCAAGTCTCGCGCAAAGCAACTCGGCTCACACCGTGCTAGCCCAAATCGAGAAATTTAAGGGGGAGATTAGGCCGATAACGGCGTTTAGTAAACCTAAAATCCTACAATCTTTGTAGAATTTAACGCGTCGTCTCGCGAGTGCTTTTGAGAGAGATTTGAAATTTTAAGTCTGCGGCAGACTACTTGTCTAGCCTTGACTTAAAATTTCTGCACAACTCTCAAAATCATCTCGCGATACTTCCGCTTGTCTTTTTGTGCTCAAATTTGCAATTCAACAAATTTGGGCATAAATTTTGCGCGGATTAAAAACTCTGCTAAAATTGGCTCAAATTTAACCCAAAGGCCTTGCCGTGCAAATCCCGAATTTGATCCGAAATTTTATCCGCAAACGTATCGTTTCGGAGTGCATTTTGCTACCGTTTTTCTATCCTGACGAAGACGAGTTTGAGAGTTTTCAGGAGGGATATAGACTTGTTAGCCGCAAAACGGGCGAGGAGCTAGCAGACGACGCACCAGGACAGTGGCGCAAGAGCTGGCGGGTCATCGCGCGTAACGGCATGGACGATCCGTTTTTCGTGGATTTTGCCCTCGGGGACGCCTCGCCCGTGTATTTTGCCTATCACGGCGCGGGCTCTTGGGAGCCGATTAAGGTCGCGGACGACATCGTTAAATTTGAAGAAATTTTAACTACTCTTGCCGCACTTGAGGCGCCTTGCCCGCTTGAAGTGATCGCACCTCTTGCGGACTTAAACAACGAATTTTACCGCGAGTTGGCGGACGATTACGCGCGGAAAGATGAAGCGCGCGAGGAGCCCGAGCATAAATATTTCAGCGTTTTTATCAAGGATTTGGGCGCGGATAAGGTAAAAACACTCGTGTTTTTAAAGAAAATTTTTGACGACGAGAGCTTTGCAGTGACCAAAGAGAGAACGCAAAATTTGCCGCTTTGCGTATTTAACGGCATAGAGGAACTGGCGCTGCCACTACAAGACAAACTCGCCTCGCTCGGGGTTAAATTTCACGTCCGCGAGATATCTTTTAGCGAATTTATCGCGCGTCATGGCTAATTTATCCAAATTTCGCTATCATACGCGGCATTTTTTAAAAAGGATAAACATGAAAAAATCACTGCTTTTCGTCGCGCTTTGCGCTTTTGCCGGACAGCTTGCGGCTGCTGAGATGCCTGCTGCTTGCGAGGAGTATAGAAAAGTTTCTTACGACTTCATCGATTCGATGGCAAAACAAGCTCAGGCTCAGGGCAAAAAAGACTTTGACGCAGCCGCAACGAAAAAAGAGTTTGAAGCTGACTACGCGAGCATAAAAAAGATGAGCAAAGAGGAGCAAGAATCTACGTGCAACCAAGGCATAGCCGAGGTAAAAGAGCTTGAAAATATGCTAAAAATGATGGGAGCGATAAAGTAAATTTAAGCGGCTTCGGCTTATTTACGCTCCCAAAATCCGCGTTTAAATATCAAATTTGAGCGCGGATTTTTAAATTTCACAAAACTATCACTCAGGCACGCAAATTTCGCCGCGCCGCATCGCTTTTACCGTATAAAAGCCCACGATACCGATAAAAACGCATAGGATGGCAAAACCCGCCGCTCCCGCAAACAAGAAAAATTTGATCCCATTAAACTCAAATGCTCGCAAAAACGCGATGCTAGCCGCAGCCGTCGGGAAGGTAAACGCCCACCACGAGAGGAAAAATTTAAGCCGCAAAAAGCTTTTAAACATAAAAAGGATGAGAAGCGCGAAAAATAGCGTGACGTAGAGCATGATCTTCGCCGTCGCGTCAAATCCGCCGGTGAGCTTGACGTAGTCCAAAAACGCCATCGCGGGCGGCGCGATCACGATAAAAAGCGTCGGGATAAATTTCTGCGGCATCTGGTCGTGAAAGATGATGCGGTAAAACAAAACCGCAAAAAGCACGGGCCAAAAAAATATCCCGATCGCAAAATAATACCACGCAAGCTCGCTCGCGGCGGGCGCTGCTAGCGGGACGAAGAGGTTGCCCACGATCGGGATAAACCACGCGGGGTTTGAGTGCGCGATCTGGACGTTATTTTTGATCCAAAATGAGACGACGTGCAGCGTGATAAAGGTCTGAAACGCCGTGCCTGCGCAAAAAAGCGCGTCGTAAACGGGCGCAAAGTCCCGCCAGAGCGAGGCGACTAAGAGCGTGCCGATCGAAAAAGCGGCGAAAAAATTTACCCGCACCGGATGGAAAAACTCCGCCCTGCAAGCTTGCGGGTATCTGATCAGCTTTGCCGCGTAACAAGCGCAGATGAGCGCGTATGCTAGGCTCGCCGCGGTGCGTAAAATCTCAAAAACCGCGCCTGAAATACCAAAGATCAAATTTAGCCGCTCGTATGCGAGCGCTAGCCCGCCAAGCCCCATAACTACGGTGTAAAACATGATCGGAAAGTGCTGCAGCCAGCTTGATTTTTCGTCCTGCGTTTTCATATTTTTCCTCGTTTTTATTAAATTTTAGCCGAATTTTAGCGCAATTTCGGTGAGTTAGTCACGAAATAAATCAATGCTTAAAATATTTTGTAGCTAAATTTTATCACCGCGTTTTTACGTAAAAGAAAATATAATTAAACAAAACCGAATTTAACCAAGGAGCGCATATGCCTGGAGACGAGCTAAAAGATACGCTAAAGCAGCGGTTTACGTCTAAATTTACGCTTAGTGCGCAGGATGAAGAGGCGGTGTTAAAAAGCGCGACGCTAAAAAGCTTTAAAAAGGGTGAAAGAATATACCCAAAAGACGGCTGCCTTGGCTACGCGATCATCATAAGCGGGCGTGCGCGCGGGCTGGTTAGCACGAGTAATTTTAAAGAGATCACCGTCTTTAACCTGCAAGACGGCGATAGCTGCATGCTGTGCGGCTTTTGTTCGCTAGGAGCGCTACAAGCGGAGATAAATTTACAAATCGAAGATGACGTGCGGATGATTTTGATACCAAGAGAGATCTTTAAGAGGCTACGCGAAAACTATCCGCAGGTGGCAAATCACGCGCTAGAGCTCATGGCGACGCGATTTAGCTCGGCGATAACCGCTATGGATCAGACGCTGTTTTTGCCTCTAGCTCGGAGAATAATAAATTTCCTCGAGCAAAACGGCGCGAAAAACGGGCTAAAGATCACGCACGAACAGATCGCAAACGACATCGCTAGCGCGCGAGAAGCGGTATCAAGAGCGCTAAAAGAGATGCAGAAAAAGGGTCTCGTCGAGCTAAAACGCGGAGTCGTGACGTTAAGGTGACTTTGTTACATATTTAAATTTTAAAATGCGCTATGATTTGACAATAACTTCTAAAAGGGGCTTTTATGCAAAGCATCGACAGAAGAGGCGTCTTGAAAATTTTAGGCGCGGCGGGGTTAGCGGCGGCGGGAGTCGCAGGCGCTAGCAAGCTAAATGCGGGAGAAAATGCGGACATCCGCGCAAATATCCTAATAATCGGCGGCGGTTTAGGCGGCATCAGTCTAGCGGCGAAACTACGACGAGATATGCCAAACGCCGAACTAACGGTCCTTGATAAGGACGAGTACTTCTACTATCAGCCCGGCTTTACGCTCATCGCAGCCGGTCACTATCTGCCCGAAGACATAACCTACGAAAAATCAAATTTGATCCCAGACGGCGTAAAATGGATAAAGCAAAATGCCGCGTCCATCGATCCGGCGACAAATTCCGTCAAGCTAGAGGACGGGTCAAATTTAAGCTACGACTACCTCGTGATAGCTAGCGGAGCGGAGTATGAGTTTGAGAGCGTGAAAGGGCTTAGCGCCGACGATATCGGTAGCGACAACGTGACTTCTATCTACACGATCCCAGGCGCCGTTGCTATGTCCGGCATAATGAAAAAAGTCGGCAAAGAAGGCGGCAAGATAGTCTTTAGCGACAACAAAACACCGATGAAGTGTTCGGGCGCAAATAAAAAAGTAACGCTGCTAACCGAAGATATGGCGCGAAATTTAGGCAATAGAGACAAGCTTGATATCTCGATATACTCGGGTGCTCGGACGATATTTTCCGCTCCTGTTTATGCTAAAATGATAGAAGGAATGCTGGAGGAGCGAGACGTGAAGTATTTTACCTCGCATCAGCTGGTTGAGGTGGATAAAAGTGCCAATATAGCGGTATTTGAGCACGCTATGCCGTACCGCGAAAACGGCGAAAATAAACTCGCTAAAGAGCTAGTCGAAGTAAAATTTGACTACCTGCACCTAGTGCCTCGTATGAAGGCTTCTAAAATCTACGCCGATGCAGGGCTAGGCGTAGAAAAGGGCGATGTGGCGGGCAACTGGATTAGCCTCACGCGCGAGACGCTGCAACACTCGAAATTTAAAAATATATTTGCTATCGGCGACGTTTGCGGATTTGCTGCGGGCAAAACAGGAGCTAGTATACGCAAGATGTATCCAGTGCTGGCGCAAAATTTAGCCGACGTTATAAAAGGACGCGAACCGAGTGCAAAATACGGCGGATACACCGCCTGCCCGCTGCTAACGAAATTTGGCAAGGCGGTGATGGTGGAGTTTAACTGGACGGGCAAGCCCGAGCCTACGATAGCGTGCATGGGCGCGACTCGCGAGAGCTACCTAAACTGGGCGATGAAGCTATATATGATGAAGCCGATGGTCATGCAAGGCATGATAAGAGGTCTAGCATAAAGGAGAGAAATGCAAAATGTCGGGATTTTAGATAAAACTATCCGCCTAGTAATCGCTGCGGTTTGGATATACGCATTTGGGTTTGTCTGCGAGTGCTGGCTGTGGCTGGTCGGTCTCGTGCCGTTACTGACGGCTGTTTACGGTTATTGTCCTCTTTATAAATTTTTTGGTATAAATACGTGTAAAAAATGCAAGAACAAAGAAAGGAAAACGCAATGCTAAGCAGGAAAACTAGGATAATAAGAGCACTAATCGGGCTAGCGATAATGATCGCCGGAGTGGTGTTTAGCAGCTGGTGGGGGCTGGTCGGACTCGTGCCGTTTGTCGTGGGCGTCACGGGATTTTGCCCTGCTTGCTACTTTTTAAACCGCTGTTCGCTAAAGCGTTAAATTTAGCCAAATTTACTCGCGCGGGTTAAATTTGACCTCCAAATTTTACCCCGTGCCTCGTTTTTATATAAATGCAAATTTTAGCTTTATAAACTGCGCTCTTTAGGGCGCAAATTTAGCCGTCCGCACTTTCAAATTTAACCCCCCGCTTGCTCATTTTTAACGCGATATGCATCAAATTTAAGCTAAAATACGCCAAATTTTTAAAAGGATAAAAGTGAACGATTTTAAAAGATTAAACGAACTAGTAGCCGCAGGCAAAGACGAGCTAAACGCGATGTATCGGCAGCTGGATAATCCTAGCGAGGTCGTGCAAAATATGCTAAAAATCGCTGGCTTTAAGGGCGAGAAAAGCGAAAAGGTCGCAGTTTTGCGCCGTATCGTCGATCTAAAGGTTGAGCCGCTAGAAAACGAGCTAAAAAAACAAGGTCGCGAGGAGGCCGAGATACAGCGCATAAAAGACGAAGCTTTTGAACTCGTGCGCGAGTTTTACGAGGCGCGTTTTGAAAAGCTTTTGGCGCGGGTAAAAGAGGAGAAAATAATAGATGAGTTTCATCAGGCTCTGCTTAGCGGCATGCACGGCGCGGGGCTAGCGATGAACGCGTGGCAAAACGCGTGGGACAGGCAAATCCTGCAAACGACGAATAAAGAATTCGAAGCTAAATTTGCAAGTATGGCCGAAGCGATCAAATTTATCGACGAAAACCGCCTATACCAAAAAGACGGCGGCGAAAAGGGCGAGCGAAGCTACGGCGCTGTCCTAAAAAACGGCGAAAAATACGCTTTCGCGCCGTATGCAGCAGCCTTTGAAAGCGAAGTAAAACGCGTGGCTGACGCTCTAGATGCGCTAATCAAAAATCTAAAATCGCTAGCCGCAAACGACGAGCAAAGAGCCTACGTAACGTACTTTGAAAAGCTAAAGGCGGCGTTTTGCGAGCGCGAAAACGACCGAACGATCCCGGCGTGGCAGGACGCCGAGCGCGCATGGATGGATGTAAAAGGCCCGCTACAGCCCGGCCATCCGCTCGAGTACTACGAGGACGCCTACACGCACGCCGTCGCGCTCGAGTGGGACGTGAGGCTAACGGGAGCGAGCGACTTTGACGAGGAGAAATTTAAAGCTAGCGTCATCCGCGCCTATGAGCAAATTTGCGAGCAGTGCGGTATTAAGGACGCCCAGCTAGCACGCCAAGTCACGCAAAATATCGCTCGCACGCAAACCTACATCAGCGTGCCGATGATCTACTACGGAGCCGAGCTAAACGGACTTTTCTCCGCGCAGGTCGTGCCAAACGACGAGACCGTAAGCAAAGAGCGGGGCAAAAAGATATTCGCCTTCGTCGAGCACGTTTACGAGAGCGCTAAGGCGCGGCCGTTTATGAAGCTTAGCGAGGAGATCTTTTCGCGTGAGTTTTTGGACTACGGGCGCGAAATTTTGTTTAAAAAGCCGCAAATTTGGAAGAAAACCTACGAAATCTCCACGATCGGCCACGAGTTTGGGCACATACTTTTCGTCGGCACCGACACCGAAAAAGCGATGAACGCAGACGGCGAGTTTAAATTTATCGAGGAGTACAAGGCGACCACGGGCGGGCTGGTAAATTTCTTTATCGGCGGCGACGAGGGCTACGAGATGAGCGTATTTCACGAGCTCATCGCACGCGCGGTCGGACTCATCGCGTGGCGCGAGGTCGATGAGGTGCGCGCGTACTACTGCGAGGGGCTCATACACCTGAGCCTGCTGTTTGACTCGGGCGCGCTTAGCTTTGCGGACGGAGCTTTGATCGTCAAATTTGACCGCGAGCATTACGCTAAATTTAAAGAAATCTGCCTCGCAAACTACAAAAATTTGGCGCTTCACTACGCAAGGCGCGCTCCTGCGGGCGAGTTTTTGGCGAAATTTTGCGACAAAGATGGCAAAAGCTATCTGCCTAAACACGCGCAGGCAAGGGCTTTTGTAGAGCACTACTACGCCCGCTACAAGGCTATCGGAAACGAGCTTGACGAGAGCGGCGAATGGGAAAAATGGCAAGCGGGAGAGAAATAGGGCGCGTTTACTGCGTTAAATTTAGCTTTGGTTTGCTGCTGATTGGGCTGTAAATTTGCCTTTTTCGAGCGGCCGAGACCCGCACCTTTTTGACGCTAAATTTGGGTTATAAAGATGCTGGCTTTACGTGCCAAATTTAAACG
Source organism: uncultured Campylobacter sp. (assembly GCA_963529735.1). Classification (GTDB taxonomy): domain Bacteria; phylum Campylobacterota; class Campylobacteria; order Campylobacterales; family Campylobacteraceae; genus Campylobacter_A. The sequence continues at coordinate 14,665 of CAUSAR010000015.1, read as the reverse complement.
GGCTTGACGCAAAATAAGCTAAATGCGGTGGATTGTCGCTAAATTTGCAAAATTAAATAAAAATAGAAAGGATAAAAATGGAAAAAACATTAGAAGGCATGGGCGAACCGCGCATGAAGCAAGTCGCCTTGCCAAAAGACACAAACTCGGCGGGAAATATATTTGGCGGCTGGATACTAAGCCAGATCGACCTTGCCGGTGCTCAGGCCGCGCGCGAAGTGGCTCCCGAGCGCGTCGTGACGATCTCGATGCAAGAGATTATATTTAAACAACCCGTTTTCGTCGGCGACGTCGTGAGTTGCTACGCCAAGATAACGGACGTGGGAAATACCTCGATCAAAACCAAGATCGAAGTCACGGCGCAGCGGCTAAATGCGGCTGGCTTTCGCGAGTGCATACACGTGACATCCGCGATCGCGACCTACGTGAGCGTGACCAAGGACGGCGCGAAAAAACCGATCGATCCGGAGCTAAAAAAGGCGCACGGGTTTTGATCCGCTCGGCTTAAGGGCTTGGAGCAAGCTGACTCGCCAGGCTCTTTAACGCGTCAAATTTGACTCTGTTTTGCCGGCAACGGCTGGCCAAACGGGTCAAATTTGGCAGAATTTGGCGGCTCGCTCGAGAAGCTAAATTTAGTTTTGCGTGGTCGGCGGTTAAATTTAGCTCGCCAAAAACCACGCTAAATTTATCGCGCTCGAAAATGACTCACCATAAAATTTAAAAATCCCAAAACGCACGTACTAAATTTAATCCCGCCAATTTCGCCGCCTTTTGCTCGCTTTACGCCTCACAAACGGATCAAATTTGATTAAGCGTTGAAGTAGAATTTTAAGTTACATTAATACAATAACTAATTCTAATCTTAATAAGATCTCTCAATACGCCTTTATAAGTAACTAAAATGATACGCTGCAAATTACGATGTAATGGTGATTTTAGCCACATATATCAATATAAAGTATAAATTAAATCTTAAATTTAGAAACTGATTTATGATATTAAGAGAATTTATTATCTTTTAAGGACAAATATGCGAATATTTCATATTTAATAAATGTGCAAAATTTGCATATAAAAAAGGAGAAAAAATGACAAAGACCGGCAAAGTCATATGCCCGTACTGCGGCACGGGCTGTCAGGTCGAGCTTCACGTCGAAAACAACGTGATAAGAAGCGCGCTTGGAGTGCAGGATAACCCCGTAAATCAGGGAAATCTGTGCTTAAAGGGCTTTTACGGCTGGGACTACGTGGGGGCGCCTGATAGACTAACAAAACCACTAATTCGCAAAAAAGACGGCGTATTTAGCAAGGACGGAGATTTTGAAGAGGCTAGCTGGGACGAGGCACTCGATCTAGTCGTCTCAAAGATGAAAGAAGTAAAGGAAAAATACGGCCCTGACGCGCTAGTAGGCAACTACTCGGCTCGCTGTACGCTAGAGGACAACTACGTCGCACAAAAGATAATGCGCGCCGTAATCGGTACGAACAACGTCGATCACTGCGCTAGAATTTGACACGCTCCGACTGTGGCAGGTCTTGCCAAAACAATCGGTAACGGAGCGGCGACAAACAGCTTCACGGAGATCGGACCTTATAGTAATTGTATCTTGATGATCGGCTCAAACCCCGAAAACGGCCACCCGATCGCGGCTATGCACATACAGCGCGCGCTAAACCGCGGCGCTAAGCTCATCGTGGTAGACCCGATAAAGACGGAATTTGCCAGCCGAGCGGACGTGCATTTGCAGCTAGCGCCCGAGCATAACATCGCGGTTATAAACTCGCTTCTCTATGTTATTTTCGAGGAAAATTTGGTCAACTGGGACTTCGTAAACGAATGCACTAAGGGCGTAGAATACGTACGCGAAGCGGTCAAGGACTATTCGCCTGAAGCCATCGCTAGCTACACCAACCTAAACCCTGAGGACGTGAGAAAAGCGGCCCGTATGTACGCGACTATCCGTCCGGCCGTTATCACGCACGGTATGGGTGTCACGCACTTTAACCACGGCGTGGGCGCGGTTTGCGATATATCAAATTTATTCCTTTTAACCGGAAATATCTGCGAGCTAGGAAGCGGCGACCTACCGATACGCGGTCAAGAAAACGTCCAAGGCTGCTGCGATATGGGCGTGTTGCCGAATATTTTTCCAAATTTGGGCTCGGTAACCGATCCAAAACAGCGCGAGTGGTTCGAGCAGGTTTGGCATCTAGAGCCGGGCTTCCTAAACGGTAAAATCGGCATCCATAAAACCGAAGTACCAAACGCTATCCTTGACGGCAGAGTGCATTTTTTCTGGACGATGGGCGAAAACCCGGTTATGACCGATCCAAACACCAACCACTTCCTAAAAGCGATCTCTAAAGTAGATATGTACGTGGTTCAGGATATCTTTTTAACCGAAACGTCGCGTAAAGCAGACGTCGTTTTGCCCGGCGTGGCAAGTAGCGAAAAAGAAGGCCTCTACGCCAACGCAGAGCGCCGCGTACAGCACAACGAGCACGTCATCACGCCTCCGGGAGACGCCAGACAAGACTGGTGGATCATCTGCGAGATCGCTCGAAGACTCGGAGCGACAGAGGGATTTAACTTTAACTCGCCTGAAGAAATTTGGGAAGAAGTACGCAAGTGCGACCCTAGAAGATACGGCGGCATGAGCTACTATCGTATCAAGAAGTATCATGGCTTGCACTGGCCGTGCCCTGATGAAAACGACATGGGCGGACAGAGCCTATATCTAGACAAAAAATTCTTTACGCCGGACGGCAAAGGTAAATTTATCCCTTGCTTGCACGTAAAGAGCGTCGCGGATATCGAGCCGGCAAAAGCCGAGTTTGCTAAACGCGTAAATTTACCGCCTGAATACGAAGTGATGGCTGGCTGCGTGGATGAGCCGACCGATGCCGAGTATCCGATACAGCTGCTAACTACGCGTAAAGTCTATCAGTACGCCGGCGGCGTCATGACCAGGCGCTCAAAAGCTATCGAAGAGGGTGGCGACAGCATCGGGCCTATCGCCGAGATGAACCCTGCGCTGGCCGAGCGCTACGGCATCAAGCAAGGAGACTTCATCAAAGCATGGAGTAGATACGGTTATATCGTTATCAAAGCAGACGTCACGGACATCGTCCCGGACGGCGTCATTCAGATGACCTATCACTACTGGGAGAGCTGCTGCAACGAGCTAACGAGCAACGGCTGGGACTTCATCAGTAAGACCCCGACCTTTAAGGCCGCCATCCAGATCCAAAGGATAGAGGAGGAGGAGTTTTTGCGTATTCGCGAGCTAAAACGCATCAAATTCCAAACCAACAAGGTTATCTACGACGACTATCATCACGAGTGATTTTTAGCCTCGCTTGCTAAACCGCGGGCGGGGCTTTTTAAATTTATCTTTTAAATTCGCTTCTTGATTAAATTTTAAAAATATATTTTGTTTTAATATGCTTTTCTGTAATATTCCACAAATTTTAATATGCATTTTTGCAATATTATAAATTTATATCTCACAAGGAGCAAAAGATGAAAAAAATTCTTACGACGCTGCTTTTAAGCGCTATCGTCGCGCTAGGAGCCGAGGTCAAAACCATCACCGATATGACGGGCAACGAGGTCAAAATCCCGGCCAAAACGCAAAAGATAGCCGCACTCTGGCACGCAAACAACCAAGTGATCTTGGTGCTAGGCGGCGCGGATAAGATCGTAACTACGACCGATCAGATCAAGAAAAATAAGTGGTTTGCTAAAATTTACCCTCGCATCGCAGAGGTGCCGGCCGCGCTAAACGGCAACGACATCCAGATCGAGGAGCTCGTTAAACTAGCGCCGGACGTAGTCGTCGTGTCAAATAAAAATTTCCAAGAAAACCTTACTAAAAACGGCTTTAGCGCGGCGAATTTGATATTTCGCGACTACGACGATATGAAAAAAAGCGTGCTGCTAACGGCCCAGATCATCGGCGGCGACGCGGCTAGCAAGGCAAAAGAACTAAACGAAAATCTAGATGCTAACATCGCGCTAGTTACCGAGCGTACTAGCAAGCTAAAGGACGCTGCGCGCCCTAAAGTGCTACACATCGTAGGCGGCGCAAACCTGCTAAAAATCGACGGTACCAAAACGATCATCGACACGTGGGTGAGATACGCGGGCGGTAAAAACGCGGTGCAAAAAGAGGGCAGCATGATAGAAATCACGGCTGAAGAGATCGTGGCCGCAGATCCCGATATCATCATCGTCGGCGGCGCGGATAATCAAAAAGCGGTTGAGAAAATTTACGCTGATCCCGTATTTGCAGGGCTAAAAGCGGTCAAAAACAAAAAAGTCTACGGCAACCCAAAAGGCGTGTTTAGCTGGGATAGATACGGCGCGGAGTCGGCCTTACAAATTTTATGGGCGGCTACTATCATCCAGCCGGAGCTCTTTAAAGACGTCGACGTAAAGGCCCAAACTAAGGCGTTTTATAAGAAATTTATGAACTACGACCTTAGCGACGCGGAATTTGACTACATCCTAAAAGGACTAAATCCGGACGGCAGCAAATAATCAAATTTGAGCGGATTTGCGGGTAAATCCCGCAAAATCAAAAGGAAGCAAAGATGAAAAAAGGGACGCTTGCATTTGGCGCGGCTTGCCTTTGCGCGGCACTTAGCGCGCAGGCGGTCGATCTAAAATTTGATCCGGATAAATTTGAAACTCGCTCTATAAAATTAGGCGAAAAAGAGGTCAAATTTAGAGCCTACGAGGGGATAGTTTACGTAGCAAACCCCGTGGATAGCGAGTATCAGAGGTTAAATTTTTACGTCCCGGCGCAGTATTTTGAGGGCGGCAAAGACAAAAACAGTAAAAATGTGACGGGCAAATTTGACGCGGCAAGCGTTCCGATCTTTTTGCCAAACTCCATCGGCGGATATATGCCGGGCAAGCCTTTTACGCCCGCCCTTGATAAAAACGGCAAGCCAAACGCGGTGCTAGCGGCGCTTGAGCGCGGTTACGTCGTCGCTGCGCCTGGAGCTAGAGGCAGGACGCTCAAGGATGCAAACGGTAAATTTAGCGGCAAAGCGCCCGCCGCCATCGTCGATCTAAAGGCCGCCGTGCGGTATCTCAAATTTAACGACGCAGCGATGGCCGGCGACGCGAACAAAATCGTATCAAACGGCACGAGCGCGGGCGGAGCGATGTCGGCGCTGCTTGGCGTCTCGGCGGACGCGCCCGAGTTTGAGCCCTACCTGGCCGCACTGGGAGCCGCAAAGGCTAGCGACGAGATCTACGCCGTCTCCGCCTACTGCCCGGTTACGAACCTAGAAAACGCCGACGCGGCCTACGAGTGGATGTTCGGCGCGCAGACGAAATACGAGAAAATGGACTTTAGTACGCTTGACGCGGCTGGGTTTAACGACCGAAGCGGCAAGCCAAAAACCGTCTCCGGCGAGCTAACCGCAGAGCAAAAAGAGCTCTCCGCTGCGCTAAAATCGGCCTTCCCAGCTTACGTAAATTCACTAAATTTAAAGGACGCCAAAGGTCGCGCGCTCACGCTTGAGCCTAGCGGCGAAGGAAGCTTTAAAGAGTACGTCAAAAAGACGCTAGCAGACTCTTTCGCGGCTGCGAAAAGTCGGGAGAAAAGCCTGCTAAAGCCCGAGTTTTTCACGCTTGAAACACAGGGCTGCACGCTCGGATATGATTTTAAATTTGATGATTACGTCCTGTCTATGCCTCGCGCTAAAGCTACGCCGGCATTTGACGGGTTAGAGCTACAAAATCCCGAAAACGACTTTTTCGGCGATGCGGACGCGGCGGCGAAGCACTTTACCGAATTTGGCGCAAAACGCGGTACGGGCGAGAGCGCCGACGCTAAAATCATAAAAATGGTAAACGCGATGAGCTATCTGGGCAATAAAAGCGCTGCTAAATTTTACCGCATCAGGCACGGCGCAGCCGACTCCGACACGGCTCTAGCCGTACCGCTTATCTTGGCGCTGGGGCTACAAAATGCGGGCAAAACGGTTGATTTTGCAGTACCTTGGGGGCAAGGTCACGGCGGCGACTATGATCTGGACGAGCTTTTTAGATGGATAGACCGCGTCGTAAAATAGCTCAAATTTGACGCGACAATGGGCTGGGTTTAAATTTGGCAAAGCGGCGGGAATTTGCAAAAACGTCAAATTTAAATTTGATAGCGCGTCGCCAGGCTCAAATTTACCGCTAACAACCGAGTCGTAAAAACAAAAATGCGCAGTCAAATTTGACTGCAAACGGCAAGCTGTTTGGCAGTTAGGGCTGGTTATCGGTCGTAGGTTGCGAGCCGAGCTTGCGACGACTAAAGCGGCAAACGCAAACGCGAGATAAAGGCTTAGGCGGCTCGAGATCCGCAAAAAACGCAAAAACAAAAAGATTTAGCAAAAGCTCCGCCGCAACGGACGAATATACCGCAAAGGCCACCAAAGCGAGCCAAAACGGCAAATTTGACCCTTGAGGCAAGCGATTTTGCGCGGCGCTAACGCGGGCGGAGATTTTATTTTAGGAGAAAGATGAAAAATATTAGTTTTAAATTTACGCTGATTTTGCTAGCCGTGCTGACCGTAGTTTGCGGCGTGATCGCGCTTGGCGTCGGCAGGTTTTATGTAGCGCCGGGCGACGTGCTTAGCGTGATCGGTAGCTTTTTGGGAGTGCCGACGGACGCCGCGGCAAATATCCAAAATGTCGTCGAAAACATCCGCATACCGCGCATTATCGCAGCCGTCCTCGTAGGAGCCGCGCTTAGTATCAGCGGAGCGTCGTATCAGGGTGTATTTCGCAACCAGCTAGTTAGCCCCGATCTGCTGGGCGTTTCGGCCGGAGCTTGCGTAGGAGCCGCGCTTGCGATCATGTTTGATTTATCGCTTTTTTGGGTGCAGGCATTAGCCTTCATCTGCGGGCTCGCGGCCGTGGGTATGACGCTATCTATACCGCGTCTGATGGGGCGCTCTGGCACGCTGATGCTGGTGCTCTCAGGCATCATCGTTAGCGGCCTCATGGCCTCGGTGATCGGATTTTTAAAATACGTCGCCGACCCAGAGACCAAGCTACCCGATATCGTCTACTGGCAGCTAGGCAGCCTAGCCAAGATCGACGCGGACAATCTTAAATTTATAGCGCCCGTGATGATAGCCTGCGCGGTGTTACTCGTAGCGATGAGCTGGAGGATAAACCTGCTATCTCTAGGCGACGAGAGTGCGGCGAGGCTGGGCGTAAACGTAACGCTAGAGCGCAGCGTTATCATTGTCTGCGCGACGCTGCTAACGGCATGCAGCGTGTGCGTGAGCGGTATCGTGGCGTGGGTGGGGCTACTGATGCCGCACCTCGCGCGTATGCTAGTTGGCGCAAATAACGTCCGCAGCCTGCCTGCGAGCATATTTATGGGTGCGATATTTTTGCTATTTGTTGATACCCTAGCGCGCACGATCAGCGTGAGCGAGGTGCCTCTGGGCGTACTTACGGGCTTTATCGGCACGATATTTTTCGTCTGGGTACTCTGGCGAAACAAAAAGGTCGCGTGATGTTAGAAGTAAAAAATCTAAATTTCGCCTATCCAAACGGCGCTGGTAGGCTAGAAAATGTAAATTTACGCGTCGGCAAAGGAGAAATCCTAACGATACTAGGGCGAAACGGCGCGGGCAAATCGACCATGCTAAGCCTAATCAGCGGCACGCAGACGCCACACTCTGGCGAAGTTTGGCTAAGCGGCAAAAATAGCGCGGAGCTCAGCAACAAAGAGCGCGCCAAAATCATGGCCTACGTCGCCCAGAGCGAGATCTGCGAGTACGACTACACGGGCCTTGAGTTTATCACGATGGGGCGAGCGGCGCATCTGGGTATCTTTGCGCGGCCTAGCGAGGAGGACACGGCGATCGCGAAGGAATTTACCGCAAAGCTTGAAATCACGCACCTTGAGGATAAATTTATCACTCAGATGAGCGGCGGGCAAAAGCAGATGTGCTCGATCGCGCGCGCGATGGCTGCAAAGCCCGAGATCATCGTGTTTGACGAGCCGACCTCGGCGCTGGACTTTGGCAACCAGTATAAATTCCTACGCACCGTTAAGCAGCTAAAAGAGCAAGGCTACACCATCGTGCTAACGACTCACAATCCTGATTTTGCCGTGCTTTTAGGCGGCTACGTGGCACTGGTTAAGGGTGGGGGCGAGGTGGCTTTTGGCAGCGTGGACGAGATCATAGAAAGCGAGCATCTAAGCAAACTTTACGGGCTAAATTTGAGCGTAGAGTATATCGAGCAAGTAGCTAGAAAGTGCTGCCTGACGCATCCGCTGTGAGTTACAGCGCACGAGAAGCGGCGTAAATTTGCACTAGGCAAAATCAAAAATAACGCGGGCAGGGATACGCGGCGGGGCGGATAAATTTATGCGCCTCTGGTGCAAGGCGTGCGTGCCCGCCTTGCAAATTTGATTACTCCCGCTCGCCTCGTCGTCTGGTAAAATTTGCTCTCAAATTTAGCTCAAATTTAAGGCTTATAAAATTTAACCGAGCCTTGATTCGTTTTAGTCGGCGCGGCTCTGTAAATTTGACGGCTGCGGGTTTGCGCCTTGAGTAAAGTCGGCGTTAAATTTAAAGTTCGCAAATTTGGGCGGTTTTTGGCTTTATTGCCCGCGTTTTGCGCGCGGGACGGTAAAACAGACCTTCCGCAGCGAAGCAAAACCATACCCAAAGAGGCTCGCTCGCTACACTCTAAATGCAGCAAACGAGCCCCAAAGCCAAATTTACACATACCCCTGATCTATCATCGCATCGGCGACTTTTCTAAAGCCTGCGATATTTGAGCCAAGCACCAGATTTCCCTCGTCGCCAAACTCCTTGCTAGTTTCATAGCTTAGCTCAAAGATGTGATTCATGATGCCGTGCAGCCTGCGGTCAACCTCCTCAAAGCTCCACGAGCTCATGCCGGCATTTTGCATCATTTCTAGGCCCGACGTACCCACGCCGCCTGCGTTTGCCGCCTTTGCCGGAGCGAAGCAAAAATCTTTTTGCGCGAGCATGAAATTTATCGCATCAAGCGTGCTTGGCATGTTCGCTCCTTCGGCGACGAAGCGGCAGCCGTTTGCGTAGAGCGTCTTTATGTCGGCTAGGTGCAGTTCGTTTTGCGTCGCGCACGGAAACGCTCCGTCGCACGGCACGTCCCAGACGCCGTTTCTGCCCTCTTTGTACTCGCTTACGCTTACGTATTTTGCGCTTGGTTTAAATTTGACGTATTCGCTAAGGCGCGCGCGTCTAGCCTCTTTTATCTCCTTTAGTAGCGCTAGATCGATGCCCTCGGCGTCGTAAACGTATCCGTTTGAATCAGAAACCGTGATAGGCAGCGCGCCTACTTGATAGAGCTTTTCAACCGTGTAGATAGCGACGTTTCCGCTACCGCTGATGCTGCATTTTTTGCCCTCTAGCGTTAGGCCTGCTTTTTTTAGCATATTTTGAGTGAAATAGACCAGTCCGTATCCAGTAGCCTCTGTGCGCGCTAGGCTGCCGCCCCAGTTTAGCCCCTTGCCCGTTAGTATCCCGTCAAATCTACCCGTGAGCTTTTTATACTGCCCAAACATATAGCCGATCTCGCGCGCGCCCACGCCGATGTCGCCTGCGGGCACGTCCACGGTGTTACCGATGTGGCGGTAAAGCTCACTCATAAATGCTTGGCAAAAGCGCATTATCTCGCCCTCGCTCTTACCCTTTGGATCAAAGGTGCTGCCACCTTTTGCGCCGCCGATATTTACGCCAGTGAGCGAGTTTTTGAAAATTTGCTCAAAACCAAGAAACTTTAGCACGCCAAGATCGACGCTTGGGTGGAGCCTTAAACCGCCTTTGTATGGGCCAACAGCTGAGTTAAATTGCACGCGGTAGCCGTTATTTACCTTTGGTCTGCCATCATCGCCTGTGTATGTGACGCGAAAGATCACCGTGCGCTCAGGGATAACGATGCGCTCTAGGATTGCGTGTTTTTGGTACTTACTCTCTCTTTTTATAAGCGGCTCTAGGCTGTTTAAAACCTCAGTCGCAGCTTGGACAAAGACGCCTTGACCCGGATTGGTCTTCTTTATCCACTCCATCGTTTGTTCGATGTACTCGCTCATTTTTGCTCCTTTTCCCTTTTTTTGTAGTTGAATATTAACTCTCATAGAAAAAATTTTTATTTAAAACTATTTTTATATTTTTATTTTAGTGGGTAAGTGTTACGTATCGAAACTAAATCTATTAGACATAACTTTTTGGTAAATTTATCGTGATATTATTTTGGGTTTTAGCGTAGATTTTAGTCGGCTTGGATACGGTTGTGTTAAATTTAGGAGCTTGAAATTCATAGCTGCGCGATTTTGCGTATTTGGACGCGATTTAGTCAAATTTGAAATTTATCGGCAAATTTGCGGTCGGTTTCGTTAAATTTATTTTTAGCTAAATTTGAGCTTGTTGCAAATATGGATTAACTTTATAGGAGTATTTCAACCTACGTAAAGCGGTAAATTTGAAAATGCGGGAGTAAATTCGGGCGGGTAAAAATAGTAAAAAATCAAATTTAGCCCAAAGCGGGCTAAAATCGGTTACATATCCTCTTTGACCTCGTCGTTGCTGCGAACGACTAGGCCGGAGCCGTGGATGACGCTAGGGATGCATGCCGTGCAGATATCGACCTCTTCGCCGTTTTTGTGGGCGCGGATAAATACGGCGTTTTCGTTTTCCGTGCTTTTTTGTCCGCAGACGTTGCAAACTACGATATTTTCAGTTCTCATTTGTTTTCCTTTTTTAAAAATTTGGGCTTATTTTATTTAGTTTTTCGCTGATTTGAAATGATTTACGTCAAGCGCGAAGTCTCGCGTAAAAAGAAAAAATGCGAAAAGTAAATAACGAAAAAAACCTGCAAGAAAAGCCCGAAAATAGGCACCAAACAAAGCAGATAAAAGCACAGTGCGGCGGCTTTAAATTTGTATCCGCCGTAATCAAGCAAATAAAGCTCAAATTTGTGCCGCGAGAGGGCGTTTGGCGCGACGTCGATGAAAAGTAGCGAATAATAAAGATAAAAAAACGCCGGGTGCAGGGCGAGGAAATTTAGCGCAGGCACGGCTAAAATCGACACGCAAATAAGCGCGATCAGGATAAATTTGAGCAAAATTTGACCCATGAGAGCCGTTTGGCGAGCTAGGCTGATATTTGCTAGCTGCGACTCGTCAACGCGGTAGTGCCTGCGGTTTATCTCGCGGGCGATCGTAGGAGTTAGAAAGCCCGCAACCGCGAGCGCGCAAAAAACCGAAAGTATGACGACCAGATATGCGCCGACGGCGTAAAATATCGCACCGATGAGCCATTTTGCGATACCTAGGCTGAGGATTTTAGCCACCATCGGATACTCGGCTAGCGCGCCTGAGTCGCTCGATACGGCCGCGTTTAGCGCCTCGTATAGCTCGCGTCCGCCAAACATCGCGATCGCTGCGATGATGAGCGCTGAAAAAACGAGCGGCAAGATAGAAAGCGCGATAAATTTGGGCGTGAAAAGGTCCTTTATCGAAAGGCGTAAAATATCAGCGAACAATGAATCTCCATTTTATTTAAATTTATCACCATTTTGCGGCAAAAAGGGCGCTTGGGTGCGAATTTGACGCGCATTTTTTGCTTGGCTCAAAGCGGTGCGGCAAATACTTTTAATGGCACGCAAATTTAACGCGCTCATAGACTTCGCGGCTAAATTTGACCGATTTAAATTCGGTCGCAAATTTAGCTAAATTTACTCAAATTTGACCCGCTTTTTGGTGGCGCGAGACTTGCAAGCAGCGCAAATTTTACAGATTAAACGGCGGAGTTTTTACGAGCACGGCTAAAGTGCGCGCAAATTTAACCGCCCGTGATTTAAACCGCCTGGCGGCGAGTTAAATTTGCTAAATTTAACAGCCAAAGCGGCGCAAATTTAGCCCGCAAATTTTATTTTACCGCCTTGTACTCGGCCTCTAGCGCGGCGTAGATCTCGTCCACGCTTTTTAGTCCGCGAGCGAGGATCTCGTTCATCACGGCGTTATCTTCCTTGCCGTTCCAGACCTTTTTATACGCTCCCTCTTTGTAGCCGCGGTCTTGGCGGAAGCGATTTAGGACGTTTTTGCCGACGTAGCACTCGTAAAGCGAGCCGAGATTTACGCCGCATTTTAGGCTCATAGAAAAGTAAATCTTAAGCAGGTCAAAGAGCGAATACTCAAAGCCCGAGCACTTATTTATGAGCATTTCGACATCGTTTATGATCTCGTAGATGTTTTCGTCAGCGACGTTAAACGGCTCGCGGCAAAACGCCTCAAAGCCGCTGCTAGCGCAGATGTCGCTTGAGAGCTTTGCGATGTCGCCGAGGTTATTTAGCTTGTACTGCTCGAGCATCAAACTCATCAAAAAGTGCCAGATATCCACGACCTCGACGCGCAGATTGTCTTCATTCGTCGGCGCGTTTATGCTTTTCCAGTGTTTCCAGGCAAAGCTATCTATGAGCTCGGCGCACTCCATATATATGCAGCGTTTCCAGCTGATGAGTTTGCCGTTTTTGTTGACGCCGTTTTCCCAGTCGATGCCGTTGGTGTCGTCGTTTAGGCTCTGCTGGAGATTTAGCATTTGGGTGATTTTTTCATTCGCGTTCATAAATTTTCCTATTTTTAAAATTTATGAATTATAGCGAAAATTTTAAACCGCGAACTAAACGTAAAATTTAAAGCTATCTAGCTGAGAAATGAGCTCGTCAAAGAGCTTTTTGGAGTTTTGCAGTAGCCTATTATTGGCCTTGTTTTGCTCCATCAGCCTATCAAAAAGCTTTAGCGTACCGTCCGCGATAAAATTTTTATGATTTGCGTCTTTGACCTCCGGAAGCTCTTTGCGAAGGGAGTTTGCGAGATTCGTAACGCGCGAAAATATAGGATCCTCGCCCTCTTTGACGTTTTTCATAAATTTATCTATGCTAGGCGCTATCTTTTCTAGAGCGACTGCCAGCTCCTCTTTATCGCGAGCGTCTAGCCCGTCGCCTTTATACGAGAAAATATAGCCGTACTCGTGCGTGAGAGTGAGAGCAGATGCCGATGCGCCGGCTGTTTTAGCGCTAGCGTAGTCTACTGTTTTGTTGTCGTACATTTTTAGATTTATTTCGTCGCCGCTACTGGTTTTAAAGCTAAAATCAAAGCTGTTTAGGCTCGCGCTTTGGTAGTTTTGTAGTTTCATGATTTTTGCCGTCCTTTTGGCTTTATATCGGCCAAATTTCTTTTTTCTTAATACCCCTTGCGCTAAAATCACTCAAAAAAAGGATGAAAATGTGCTGTTTTGCCGCGCGCGTATTTTTGCTCATTAGCGCGACCGTTTTGAGTTTTGTTTTGCACGGATTTTTCCCGCAAATTCCCGTCGTTGCCTTTTATTTTTTACTGGCAAATTTGATCTCGCTTACTATATTTTCGCTATTTTTCGCGGGCAAACTGCCAAGCTTCGTTAAGCCCGCGGCGGTACACTATTTTAGCTTTATCGGCGGCTTTGCGGCGGGGCTTGGGGTGGCTTTATTTAAACGCGAAAAAGCGGGAGCTAAATTTGTCAGAACCGAGCTTTTTATCTTTGTTTTCTGGCTGATTTTGGCTTGCTTTATTGCGCTAAATTTTAGCTGGCTGTCGGCAAATTTGACTCAAATTTTTAGTGCTTAAGGCGGATGAAATGGACGAAAAAATTTTAAAATTTATCCGCAAAATGCACCTGCTTAGCCTTGCTGTTTTAGATGAGGGCAAGCCATACTGCGCGAGCTGCTTTTATGCTTTTGACGAGGCAAATTTGGCTTTTATCGTAGCTGGCGGAGAGCAGAGCGCTCACGTGAGGGCGTTTTTGGCTGAGCCTTGCGTAGCCGGCACCGTCGCGCTTGATACGAAGGTAGTGGGCAAGATAGAGGGCGTGCAGTTTCGCGCTCTAGCCGCTCCCGCTACCGCGCAGCAAAGCAAAATCTACTTCGCGCGCTTTCCTTACGCTTTGGCGATGAACCCGAGTCTTTATGCTTTGAGCCTGGGTTGGGTTAAATTTACGCATAATGCGTTGGGGTTTGGGAGGAAAATAGTCTGGCAAAGAGATTGATTTTATTTTAGCGGCTCGTCTCTTGCGCGCCTTTAAATGAGCTAGAAATTTTCTCCCTCGATGAACTATATGTTCTATCTTCGGTCGAAAATTTCGTCGCAACATTTAAATTCATCGCAAGATACTTCGCCTTAGCTTTTTATGTAAAATTTGAAGACGAAATTCTCAAATTTGAACACAAAGAGTCAAGGCGCCGTATTTTTTTCGTCAGACGAGGCAGCGGCGAGCGAGGCGAGGGAGCGTATATATAATACGTGACCGAGGCCGACTGAGCCGATAACGAAGTATGGCGGAAAAAGACAAGCCGCGGAAGTTGTTTATTTAAAGATGTCGAGGCTTTTATCGTATTCTTTTGTCTCTACCCCAAAAAACCCGAGCAACGAGCTAAAAACATTATCGTGCGAGACGGCTTCGTCCTTTTGCGCGCGCAGACGAGCCAGCGTCGCTTCGTCGCTTGCGTACGCCATCATCGGGATATGCTTTTGCGTCTCGGGCGCGATGGCGTAGGGCATGCCGTGCAGATAAATGCCGTTTTCGCCTAGGCTCTCGCCGTGATCGGAGAAGTACC